>DAOVTB010000170.1 GCA_030633305.1 Candidatus Muiribacteriota bacterium | reverse complement strand
ATATTTTCTTTTTATAAAGTACGAAACAAAGAAAAAGAGCGACTATTCCCTGATAAATAAGATAAAAAATATTAATATTTATCTCAGGAGCCATGATCTGGGTAATGTTAATGAAGTTCAGGAATATTAATGAGATCAGGAAAAATATATGTGTATAGAAAAATATATGCTTGGAAATAAGTTTATCCGGAATAAGGATTTCTATGATTATGTATTTTAGAAGGTAGTATAAAAAAATAGAAAAATATAGAAAAAGCAGCATTGAAAATACGGATTTGTTCAGGTGAAGAACAAAAGTAATAATCAGTAGAGAAATAAGTGTCATCAAAAAAGGGACACCCTTTTTAAGAATTCTAAGCATCGAAATAGTAATATCTCGCCATTTGTAATCATCGTTCCATAGCCTTTTGTTCAATGATTCCATGTAAAGAAATTTATTACGTATGTTTACTGTAATTAGCTTTCTGGCAATCATTAATAAAACTAGTGCGAGTATTGTTAAATATATTTTAAGTGGTATATTAGAGAAATTCTTTGGTCTTCTGATAAGGATCGATATTTCAAGGCTGAAACTGTCCCAGTTCTTTTTCAAGTTCAGAAACTGAGCCTTATAAAATTTAGCGATTGCAATAATATCACTGAATTCGTATTTGGTATCAGTTTTATCAAGAATGGACACATTTTTAGTTTTTGGAAAAAGATGTTTATTGATGATATCATTAAAACTACTTGATGATTTTTCATAAAGTAATTTTATTTTGCTTAGATCTAACTCGATCTGGCGTCTATTTTTTATCTGTGACTTGATGCTGGAAATAATTGTACGTAAACTTGATTTATCTTTGTATACTTTTTCGTGCTTTTTTCTGGTACTATATTCCTTTAGCCTAAGTCCAAGGTTCTGTGTAATCGTTGAGTTGCTGCTTATTTTTTTTTTAATGAGTTCATGCTGTGAAGTAAGAGAATCAACTTTAAGAAGAAGCTCCTTCTTCTTTTCCAGTTTCAATAAATCGTTAAAATCGGTTTGTTGAATTTCATATAGTAATTGATAATAATATTTTTCATTTTTAATATTTTCAAGTTCGGTTTGTAATAAAAGATGACCGGTATTGGATTTTAAAATTGAAGATTCGCTTTCAGCAAGTTTCTCATTTCCTACCTGGATTTTTAGCTCTGCGGATATCCTTTCCTTTTCATTTCTTGCCTTTCCAATTTGCTTCTGAGCTTGTGTTTTTAGTTTTTCTGCCTCTTTTTCTTTTTTTTCAGCTTCTTTAATCGCTGTTTTTACAGTTTTATTGGATTTATCGAGATCTTTTTGTTTCTCATCCACAATTATTTCTGTTCGCTTTATGTCCTGTTCAGTTACAACCTGACTTTTATCCTTAAGCTCAAAGATTCTCATGGCTGATTCTTTTTCAATATTTGCAAGAACAACATGGATCTGGGCAAGTTGAATTTTTTTATCAATAAGTTTAATTTTCAATGCTGCAAGATCAGTCAGATAAGAATTAGCATTTTTCAAATTCGTAATAAATTTTTGTTTTTGTTCATCTGATGTAAAGATAGATGGTGTTAATACATCTATGGAATTTGATTGGGTCAGTTTACTTTTTCTCTGGGTAAGAGTTTCAAGGTTAAGTTCTTTTTCTGTATAATGCGAAATACTCATATTAAATAGATCTTTTGCATTAGAAATTTCATTTTTAGTATATTTAGATATAGAAGAGAATATAAAATTTTCATTTTTCTGAACTTCAAGGACACGTATTTTAACTTTTTCTGATAAATTTTCTAATTTCCTGCTTATTTCAATTTTAATGGTGATGTTTATTTCTTTTATCTGATCAAAGTATTTTTTTTCATTTCTAAGTAAATCTACAATATGTTTTTGATCGTTATCTTTTTCAAGTTCAACTATAAGCAGAGCATGAGCTTCTGGAGAAAGAGCATAATTTATGGTACAAAAAAGTCTGGAATAGGTGAAGAGTGAGAAAAAAATTAAAACAAAAACGATTCGAATATTGATAAATCTTGATAATTTCATTATTATATTATATCTGAAATACAAAGTTCAGATAACTTCACTAAGGAGTTAATATGGAAGAATTATATAGAAAATTTGCAGAATTAGCAATAGCAAAAAAAGCAAGTGATATTTTTATTGAACCGAAAGGGTCATCAAGAGATAAATATCAGGTTAGTATAAAAGTAAGAAATTGCTTGGAAGAAATTGAAAGTATTGATTATTCTGAAGGTGAGAGAGTAATCAATTTTATAAAAATAAAAGGTAGGATATCAAGTGATGGTCTAGGTCCAAAGGAAGGATATTTTTCTGAAGCCAATATTGCTTTTCGAGTAACTTTATTGAATGGTTATTTTGGACAGGTGTTAAGTCTCAGAACAATATATCGAGAACCATTCAAGAATATAATAATAAATACTCAGGACTGTGAAGGTCGTAACAGAGAGATACTTGATTCTTTCAAAGCCAGTCTTATGAATAATTCGAGTTTGAATATAATATGTGGACAGCCTTCTCAGGGGAAAACAACGACTATGTTTCATCTGCTTGATTCGTTGATCGAAGAAAAAAGTATCCGGATTATTAGTTATGAAGAACCCGTTGAATTTGTTTTGGATTCTATTCTGCAGTTTAATCGGGATGAATTTAAAGGGATCGATGTTAAGACAATATACAAATATCTTTTGAGGATGTCGCCTGATCTTATCGCAATTGGAGAGATTAGAGATGAACATGACTGGGATCTTGCTCTGAGGATACAAAAAAGCGGAATTCCAGTTTTAAGCACACTTCATGGTGGTAGTATTGAACAGGTTCAAAATGCAATTGTTTCCAAAAATTACAGCAAGTATAACATTCTTTTTCAATCTTTGAAAAAGGGTAAATCGCCCGAATTTCAACTTATTTCTGATTAGTAATTGTTGAGATAATAATTAGTTCCATGTTACTATTAAGGAGATTTTAAATATTAGCCGACAGAGTGATATATGGAAAAAAGTTTTGAAATAATTTATAAAGATAACAAAAAGGGATTTAAAAGTCCTGATGGAAAAATAGTAATTGAAGCTAAATTTATCGATGTTCGAAATTTTGAATGTGAAGTTGCCGCTGTTTTGGATAAAGATGGATGGGGATTTATAAGATATGATGGAGATTACATGATTAAACCAGTATTTAAAAATTGCTTTGATTTTTATGATGATGTTGCGTTAGTGGAAAATCAAAGGAGCAAATGGGGTTTAATTAATAAAACGGGGAAAATGCTTCTGGAACACCAGTTTCATGGATGTTACAATTTCAATGATGGAATTGCTTTGATGAGATATAGAAACAGGTGGGGGTTGGTTGATACTTCCGGTGATGTTATTGTTGAACCTGTTTTTGATGATGCATCTCCTTTTTCAGAAGGATTATGTAGAGTTAAATTTCATAGAAAATATGGATTTATCGATAATACCGGGACATTCATGATTTCACCGGAATTTGACCAGGCAAGCAGCTTTAGTGAAGGCCTGGCAAATGTTGAAATAAATGGTAAATGCGGATATATTAATAAAAAAGGTGAATTTGTTATAGAACCAACTTTTGAAGTATGTCTACCTTTTTCAAAGAAAGGCTATACAGTTGTTTTTCTTGATGGAAACAAAAAATATCTGGATAAATCTGGAAAACTATATGAGTCGCGTCCGATAATTCTTGAATAATATTATTTAGAATTTTGATGAATTGATTTTAAGGAAAGTTTGATATCAAGTCCCTTTATTTTGAAAACAATATAATCTGAGTCAGATATTATAACCATCTTATTATTATTTTTTTCAATAATTTTACCATCATATCCAGTTGTTTTTCTGTTGTAGTTGAAAAGAAGATTTAACCCAATAACATTTTTGCTCAAAAAGATAGAAAAAAAATAACCTAGAGCCAGCATTTTTGTATCTTTTCCAATTACGGCAGGTGTAAGTATACTTCTTTGAAATCTTGTTTCTTTACCAACTGGTAATAGTTGTATGCCTTTGAAGATAATTTTTTCTGCCTCTGCTATAGTTATATCCATAAGATAATAATCTTCAACAGGTGTGTCATTGAGTTCCAGATGTTTTAAGGCAGAATCGATCTGGTGTATTTTTCCTTTTAACAGAATTGTATTCTGGCTGTAAAAAGGAGTTAAATTGATTTTTGGGAAATCCCTGGATAGAAGTTTTTCAGCGTCAACCACAAGCATATGTTTAACTCTATAAACTCTGATTTCATCTGAGTATAGTGAAAATGCCGAACATAAAAAAATAATTAAGAATAAAACTAGGAGATTACTTTTTCCCTTTTGTTTCAATCTGTGACTCCGTCTCAGAATTCCATATATCTGGTTCATAAATCATGCCTCTATCATCATGCAATTTCAGCCCTTTTTTATAACTAACTGTGCCTTTTCGGAACTTTTTGTAAAGATCGACTACCATATTTCTCACCTCATAAATCTAGATTTCATTTCTTATATCGGTAAGATATTACTCATACTTAAGTCTGATTTTCATGCGTTTTTTCGATTGGCTATCTTCTTCCTTATCTTCCATTTCACGTAAATTGATATATCCCTCGTCAAACAAGGTTTTTACAAGATTTTCAATTCTTGAAAATCTGTACGAATCGCCTTCAACCTTAAATCCAAGCTCAACAAACTTGTTAGCTTCGATAAGGAAAAAATATTGAATAATATTAGACATTCCTTCAGGAGCATCTCTATTTTTATCTATCCAGAGATTAACTATATCAACTTTAGGAAGTCTACTTGGATCCATACCCTGTGCCTCGGCAAGAGCTTTGAGCTGAGTATGTAATTCATGGGAATCTTCCCAGTCTTTTGCAAGAATAATAGCACAGTCCAGATCATATTCAATGTCACCAGACCCTTTACAATGGTATAGACCAGGTCTATCATTATTATCAGACATATCGATGGCGCATCCCTCTTTGTTAAGAGAAGAAATAGCAAGGACTGGACAATTTAATTCGATTGAAAGTCCTTTCAAAAGAGTAGACATTTCTTCGACTTTTAATTTCTCACTACTTATATTTCCGCCGCCAACAGGCATTTTCTGGATATAATCGACCACTATTAGAAGGTCATCAGTATTGAAAGACTGCATGATATTGTATGCGTGAGCCTTGATCTTATCAACGGTATCTTTCTTGGTTCCTTCGATAATATGGAAATAATCCATATATCGTTCCATCTTTCTCCAACCCTGCTGAAACTTTTCTTCAAGGTCTTCATCAACCAGAATCCTTTTTCTCTGAAGAGTATCAGGGTTGATCTGACTTTCTTTTGCAAGAAGTCTATAGGTAAGATTAAGTTTAGTTTGTTCCCATGTATAAAAAAGAACAGGTACTCCACAATTTGATGCAACAAGTGTTGCCAGTTCAAGTACAAAAGTAGTTTTACCACGTCTTGGTGCTCCGGCCATACCGTAAAGAAAACCTTTTCTCAATCCTGATAACGCACTATTCAGATCATAAAATGGTTTAATTGAAAAACCAAGATTTTCGATCTCTCCTGTTTTTTCACGTATGTTGATAACCTTCACAATTTCAAGCATCTGGTCTTTGATCAATTTGACTTTTTTATCTGATGTTCTTTTCTGCATATCATGAAGTTCTTTTGTAATCGTTGAAAGGAATTCAGGGACTGATTTATCCTTATCATCACCAACTCCGGTAATGTACAATTCAAGCCTGTTCTGAAGATCACTAAGACCATCAAGCTGAGCCCGTTCTTTGACAACCTCAAAGAGATCACGAATATCAGCAAATTTTGGTGGATCTATCAGAAATATTGAATTAATATATTCATCCATTTCCTGGGATAACTGTGATTTTTTATTGAAACGGTCTTTAATTAAAACTTTATCGATTTTGCTGTTGTCTTTTTTACCCTGAAACACTTCAATGACTTCATAAGCTAATTTTATTGCACCCTTATTTCGAAACATCTCCGGAACAAATCCATCTTCAAGAGCTTTACTGAGCGAATAGCCATCATTGATAAATGATGCAAGTATTTTCATTTCAGTTTCATCTTCAACAATATCGATTCTTTGAGGTGAACTTTCATATTCATCTACTGTTTTTTTCGATGGAGATTTTTTCTTGCTTTTAGTGGAAGCATGTTTAGTTTTTTCTTCGTCAGCTTCTTTCAATTTCATCGATTGTCCGAGAAGGGAAGAAATACCGCCAGAGATATCTACAGATCCTTTTGTTGATTTCTCTCTGTACATCTTGTATGCGCAATAACCGCAGTACCCGCTAATATTTGTTTCTTCAATTTCAACACCACAGCGTTTACAATTCATATGATCACCTCTAAATAATATAGATCTATTTTAATTTTTCCAAAGCTACTTCTCTGCTTTCACAGATTTCAATGACGAAATCAAGCTGGATAAGCCTGAAAATACCTTTTATATAGGAGTTTAGATTGAGAAGTTTAAGATCTCCACCATGATCGCGAAGTTTTTTCAAAGTTCCGATGAAAAAACCTAACCCACTGGAATCAATATAATCCATTTTACCAAGGTCCATAATAATCTTTGAGACTTTGCTTTCTGCCAGGATTTCTTTGATTTTTTCCTTTGCAAATGGAAGAGTATACATATCAAGATCACCAACTAATTTTAAGATAATGATTTTTTCAAGTTCTTCAATTTCAAATTTTAACCTGTCTGATTTTTTGTTTTCAACACTCATAATTTTATCCTTCCTATATTAAACTTCTAAGACTTTTTTATCTTTTAACTCACTTATAAGATCTTTTACAACTTCTTTAGGACTTCCGTCAAGGTGTTTGGTATCAGTATATCTTTGTGGTGAAAAAGTTTTGTTAACCCAAGTTGGGGAACCATCCAATCCTAAAAAGTCAGAATTGACATCCAGATCATTTACAGTAAACACGGTTACAGAATCCTTTTGGAAGTTTTCAGCGATTTCTCCGAGATTAGGATAACGAGGATGATTGATTTCTTCTGTAACTGTAATTAAAACAGGCATTGGTGCCTGGACGATTTCAGTATCCATATCCATTTCTCGATGGACTTTAACTGATTTTCCATCAATCTCGATATGCTTTGCATAGGTGATTTGTGGGATGTTCAAAGTCGAAGCCAACTGAGGGCCAACCTGTGCAGTGTCACCATCAATTGCCTGTCGTCCGCAAATGATCATATCAAATCCATCAATTTTGCTGATTGCTCTGGAGAGTGTATAAGCAGTAGCAAGTGTGTCAGCACCAGCAAAAGCCCGATCGCAAACCAGATAAGCTTTATCAACACCCATTCCGAGCGCTTCAAAAAGTGCTTCTTTAGCCTGTGGTGGTCCCATTGTTAAAACAATGACTTCACCACCATTTTTTTCTTTGAGTACGAGAGCCGCCTCAATTGCATTTCTGTCTTCAGGATTAATAATACTTGGAACCCCTTCTCTTTTCAGGGTCCCAGTCTTTTTGTCGATTTCTACATCTTTAGTATCAGGAACCTGTTTTATTGTTACAATAATCTTCATTAGAATCTCCTAAAAAATAAGACTAGGATGGAAATTGGTGGAGCTGAGGGGACTCGAACCCCTGACCTCTTGACTGCCAGTCAAGCGTTCTCCCAGCTGAACTACAACCCCACGGTTAATGCAGGAGGGGGGATTTGAACCCCCACAGGCGTTTTGCCCACTAGATTCTGAGTCTAGCGTGTCTGCCAGTTCCACCACTCCTGCACGGCTTTAAAAATTTTAACATAAGATAATATCTTTAGCAAGATATATTTATATAAAAAAGGAAGAAAAGATCGCTACCTGATTGGCTTTTATCAAAAAAATGGTGATTTATATACTGACTTGTTAATTTTCTGGGAAATCGATTTTTTTTATGGCGTGTTTTTATATGTCGCAAGCTTGAACTGATGCAGAAAATTTCAAGATTCGCTCATGCAATATGCGGGTTAAGATTTAACAGTTTTGAATTTAACCATCGGAAAGATTGTACAGGATTTCAATTCAGCAATTTCATTTTTTATTTCGAATTTTCGCCTTTCCTTCACTTGATTCTGTAGACCTATGAATTCATCGCTGAATGTATAAGATACTTTTTTATTTAACGTTATACTGAAAAAATCATCTTCGATTTTACCGTCTTTTGTTTGCACAAAATCTATTACATCTTTTTTTATTTCATCTAACTCTATTTCAAGATTTTTGATCTGTTTTTTTATTTCTATGAATCTGATCAGTTTTTCTGAATTTTCAATTGTATTCATAAGACACCTTTTTTAAAATATTTAAATTAAGTCTAGCCTATTACATAATCTGGAGCAATAAAAATTCAGAGAATATAAAAAAATAATTTAAGAGAATTACTAAAAAAATTGACCTGTGAAAATGATATGTTATTATTATATAATAAAAACAATAATTGATAAGTGGATAATATAAATGAGGATAAGCAAAAAAATTAACCTGGGATTTACTGTTGTTATATTGTTGGCCGTTATTACAACCTTATACTCCATTAATAGTTATAAAAATCTAACGTATAAATCCATTGGAGACAGTTCTTTATTATTAGCAAAAAAAATAATCAACAGTATTGATAAAAATATTCATTATCGGATAGAAGAAATACAATTTATGTCTACTTCACCTATAGTGCAAACCGTATTGGAAGAGTCTAACGAATATTTTGAGAGTATTGAAAATCCATTGGAATATATTTTTGAACTGAATAAAAATTGGGTTTCAGCGGTTGTGAATGTTTATACACCTTTCATGGAAAATATTATAAATAATCGATTGTCACGAATACTTCAGAAAAGACAGAGATTTTATTCGAGAAAATATGGATATGAAGTGTTTGCTGAAATGTTTGTGACTAATCGTTTTGGAGCAAATGTTTCACAAACTGGAAGAACTTTTGATTATTATCAGGCAGATGAGGAATGGTGGATATTTGCAAAGAGAAATGGAATAAATATTAGTGATGCCGAATATGATAGAAGTGCTGGTATATATTCAGTGGATATTTCAGTACGAATTGATGATGAGCCAGGAAATTTTTTAGGTGTAATGAAAACAGTACTTAATATTAAAGATATTTTTGAGGTAATTCACAAAGTTGAAGTTGATAGTGAACAGGAGTCAAAATCAATTGAATTTTTATTACTTGGAAGTAATGGCAAAGTTATTTATTCCAAAGAAAGATTTAAATATAATGAAGATATTTCAAATTTGTTTCAGATTGAAAAAAAAGTAATTAAAAATTCAAATTCATTCATTCATAGGGGCGAAGAAATTTATACGTGTGCTTTTTCAAATGGATTTAAGGATTATAAAGGATTAGGATGGCGGCTTATTGTTTCGTATAAAGCTGAAAAAATATTAGAGCCTATTAATAAATTACAGAGAACTTTGATACTTATATTATTCACAATAACAATTATTGCTGTTTCAATCGGTTTTTTTGTATCCCGGCAGATATCAAAACCTATCATTAAGCTAAAAGATGCTGCGATTTTAATAGGGAGTGGCAAACTCCAAACTCGTATAAAGATAGATTCAAAAGATGAAATAGGTATTCTGACAAAGTATTTTAATGAGATGGTAGGTGACATTGAAAATCAAATAGAGACGATTAAATGCTCAGAACAGGAAATAAAATCGATAAATAAAAAACTGGAAAATTATACCTATACGATCAGTCATGACCTGAAAGAACCAATAAGAAGCATTAGGACTTTTTCGGAATTCATAACTGAAGATTATTCTGATTGCTTTAATGCTGAAGCAAAAGATTATTTCAACAGAATAAAGAATGCAGCAACAAAAATGGCGTATATGATTGATGATTTGCTTGTTCTTTCTCGTATTGGAAGAGAAAATGTTATTTTTCAAAAAACTTGTATTTCAAATATTATTGAAGAAGTAAAATCTAATCTTAATTTAATGATCACACAAACAGAAGTGGATATAATATTTTCTAATATGCCATGCATAATCTGCCAACCGCTTTGGCTCTCAGCAGTTTTTCATAATCT
>DAOVTB010000015.1 GCA_030633305.1 Candidatus Muiribacteriota bacterium | reverse complement strand
TAAACTTTTTTCACTGTGCGCTCTGCTTTTTAATATCTATAATTAATACCATTGACAAAAAGGTGTTTCTTACGTAAAATTAGTAAAAGTAGAATTTTTAAGGAGTAATTATATGTCACATTGGAATTTTAAAAATAAATTATGTTTTTTGATGTTGTTCTGTTTTTTTTCCTGTGCAATGTTATCAAGTCAGGTTATAAATGGCTATGAAAGAAAAAAAGCGTTTAGTGAAAATGACCTTGAAGTAATAAATGCTTTGGGAGTACTTGAATCCAGAGGGTTTATGAAGAATTATTTTAATAATTCTTCAGGAGGACAAACGAACAATGGTAGTTCCAACTGTATTTTCTCTTTAAATGAAAGTGCTTTACGCGGGACTTTTATGCAGGCTATTGGTAAAGATACACTTGATAATATTAAAAAAATTAGTATTGATCTGCGCCCAAGTATGATTCATATTTCAGGAGAAATAAAGGTGCTTTTCTTTTCGCCTGATTTTTCAGTTGATTTAAGGATTGAGACTCTTGAAGATAATGTTATTGATTTTACCCTTACGAAATTGAAGATCTCAAAGCTTAGCCTTACAAATCTTTCAGGTATTATGTTTAATTTGATTCAGGATCGGGTTATAAAAGTTTGTGGTAATAGTGTTGATTTTACAAATCTTGGTGACAATGAAGCGGGTGATCCGGTGTTACGTGCCAGGATATGGCCTGAATATTTTACAACAACTTTTGGTAGTTCAGGAAACCTTAATAAAATTAGCATTACTGATTCAGAATTTAAAATACTTGTTACTTTAAAGTAAGTCAAAAGTTTAGAAAAGTAAAAAAATCTTAGGAGTTTATATATGTTGAATTTCAAGTATAAAATTGGATTGTTTTTTGTTGTATGCTTTCTTGCATGTACAATTTTAATTGGACAAGGTACCGAAAGTCTTATGGTTAGAGCTTTAAATGATGATAATCCAGAGATCAGAAAAGCTGTAAAACTTTTAATGTCAGCAGGATATGTAAAAAATGATGTTATAGAATCAAGTTCAAGACATCTTGGCGGTTCAAACTGTATATTTATTTTGAAAGAAGAAGCATTACGCGGAAGTTTTGTTCAGGGAATATCAAATAGTCAGATAAAACAGATCAATATCAGATTTGTCCAGGGTGCTATCCATGTTACAGGAAAAGTTAAAGCTCTTTTAGTAACGCGTAATTTCTCAGTGATTATCCGACCAGAATCTGATGAGAATAATGTTGTAGACTTTGTTCTTTCAAAAATTCAGGTATCAGGAATCAATCTTAAAATATTTTCAGGAATGATGTTTAACCTGATTAAAAACAGGATGAAGAAAGTTTTCAAGGATTCAGTCGATTTTACTGATCTTGGAGCAGATTCTGCAGGAAACCGAATTTTGCGTGCCAGAATCTGGCCTGATTTTTTCAGTCCAACTTTTGGAAGTCCAGGAAATTTGAATGCAATTCGTATTTCTGGAACAGAATTTCAGGTTCTTGTAACTCTTCAATAATCTAAAATCTCATAATCCCACAGGATTTGCCGTCTGTACATGCACCACAGCATTCAGCGTGTGTCATTTTTGATTTCATGTATAGGTAAATGCAAAGTCCGAGGAATAATGCAAAAAGTAAATATTTCATAATTTTTTTTCTCCTATATTATTATATCATTATTCATTAATTGGTGTTCGTTATTCTCTTTTTTATCAAAAAAATGATAATGTAATGTATTAATTCAAGTGAAGGATTTTTGTTAAATGTTCAAAAAAAATGTAACATTAAATAACAGCTATTTTGCCTTAAGACATGGTCAAAGTGAAGCTAATGTTCAGGGGGTTATTGTAAGTGATCCAGCAGTTGGTTGTATTAAATATGGACTGACTGAGACTGGAAGAGAACAGGTAAGAAAAAGTGTTTTAGAGTGTCAGACTCTTGATAGTAAAACAGTTATTTTTTCTTCTGATTTTTGTAGAGCTCGTGAAACTGCAGAGATTGCAGCTGGAATATTTAAAGTGGAAGAAAATGTTATTTTTGCAGAAGAATTAAGAGAAAGGGATTTTGGGAAATTTAATCTTAAAAAATCAGAGAAATATGAACTTGTCTGGGAAGCTGACGGAGAAGGAAAAGAATGTGATTCTGTGGAAACTCCAAGTTTTGTTTTTCAGAGATTATTTAACCTGATATGCAGGATTGAAGAAGATTATTCAGGAAAAAAAATACTTCTTGTATCTCATGGTGATGCAATACAGATACTGGCAGCAGGAATGGAAGGAATTCATCCATGCAGGCATAGAGAAATACAGCATTTTCAAACCGGTGAGATAAGGTTACTGTCTAAAAGGAATCATATTGATCGTTTAAATCAGGATCAATGCTATCAGAATTAAAATGCTCAGAATCTTGATTCGGTGAATTCTGAGGAGGTAAATTCTGATGAGGTGATATTTTTTCTGCTTCATCGATTCGTTTGTTCAACATTTTCCACATATAGAAAATACCGACAAAAAGTGCTATTACAGAAATTCCACCCAGTGTTGTCATGAAATTAAAAACGCCATGAAGTACCATCGCAAGAAATAGTCCCTGCGCTACAAGCTTTTTCCCTTCGGCTTCTGGAAGGAATTTTGCTTTCCCAAGTGCATAACCCCACATGCTTGACCATATTGCATGTCCTGGAACAGAGAGTAATGCTCTCAAAACAGCAATCGTAATTGCTGCTGTTGCGGCTGTTCCTGTAGAAGAGATTATATTTGTTGTTGAATAGGTACCATATATGTAGCCCAGATTTTCTATTGATGCAAATCCAAGTGCGGCTGCACTTGCATAGATAATTCCATCCATTGGCTCATTAAATTCATCATTAGTGTAAGCAAATTTCTTTACAACAAGATATTTCCCATATTCTTCTATTACTGGTGCTACCAGAACAAGAAGCCAGAATTTGGATACAGTGAAAAATGTCTCTACTATAGCAATTGGAATAGCTGCCAAGAGACCAAGGAAAAAAATCTTTATAACAAGGCTTTTTGGTTCCGGTTCCAGTTTATCTTTCTTATACAGGTATATCATCCAGAAAATTCCTGGTCCAAAAGAAAGCGCAAAAATAGTTTTAAAATCCATATTACAATTATACCACAATTAAAATTTTTTTCGAAAAAGAGATATGAAAAAATGTTTTAGGTTTCAAAAACAATTTACATTCAATCTTCTATTACCGTTTTATTTTTAACACTCTTGAATCAGTGTTAATCTGTGCTGATCTGTGGCATAATTTTTTTTAATTCTATTGTAGAACTAAAAAGTTGTGAACCCTTAGAGATAATGTATTTTTGACAATGCAAATATGCAGTGCTACTATTATATAAATAAGTCTATATATGGGGAAGTTCATGAGTTCAATAGTAATTACGACGTTAGCATGTGCAGCTGCACCTTCAGCGATGGTAGCATTGTCAACTTTAGCAGGTGCTGGTTTTATAGGAATGGGTGTTTATAAACTTGGCGAGTATTTTGTAGAATCAATGGCTGATGTTAGAGCTGAGGATCTTTTGTCTGATGGAAATTTGATGACTGTGAAGCAAAAGCAGATGAAGAAAAATCATGAGTTGCTTTCAATGATGGAAGAGCACATGATTGCTTCTTTTCGTTCAAAACTTGAAGAACTCGAAGGCGAAGTAAAAGAAAAAATTGGAAAAGAAATTGATGATTTAACACTGGAATTTTCCGTAGTAAAAAAAGGATATGATATTGAGAAATTCGAAGGTGATTATGAAGAAACAGAATTTTTTCAACAGCTTAAATTTCTTGAAGACAATGCACTAAAGTTAAGGCAGAAACTGGAATGTAACTTGATAAATCAAAGCCAGGAGTTTTATGATCCATTTCTTGGAAGAAAAGGAATATATGGAAGTAGAGATGAACCGACGGTTGCAAAGAATGATAAAGTAGCTATTGATGATGTTTCTGAAGAAAAAGTTGTATTTGCTGGTGAAGAACAGGATCAGATCAGATCAGAAATGGAATATTTTGGTAAATTACTCGTAGAACTTGACCAGGAGTGTGATGGAAAAGTATCTAAGATGATAGTAAATGCTGAATCAGAAACGATTTTGCAGAAATTGGAAATGGCACTTTTGACAATAAAACTAGATTATGGGAAAACACTTGAAAATGTAGCACATACGAGGACTTTTAAAGAACTTCTGGGGAATATTTTAATACAAATTGAAGGTATTCCAGAAAACGAAGCATTGAAAATCGAAATCAATAAAGTTTCAGAATACAAAGTAATATCAGGGGATATATTTAACAGTTTGCAAAAAAAATCTGGAATGTTGATACAGGATTACCTGAAAATCCAGATGGAGAAAATGGAACACCAGTTGATTTCAAAACAAATCTATTCCGAATTAAAATCTCTAGGTTATTCTGTTGTAAAATCACCTGAAGGGGATTTCGAAAAAAAGTTAATGAATGGCGAAATTGTTTATATAGAGACTGATGATCCTGAATACAAGGTAATGATTAAAATGAATGAAAGCGGGGAATATACTTTTCGCTTTGTGAGGGTTGTTGGAACACAGTCAGAAAAAGAAAGCATCAGTACCTATCAAAAGGACAAGGATAAGGAAAAAGCTCAAGAATGGTGTTCTAATTTCGATAAATTTACGGAAAAATTGAAAGTAGTAGGAATCGATTGTGGAATAGGATTGAGGAATGAACCGGATGCCTGTGATGTTATGTATGTAATCGACGAAACATTTAAAAATAAGAAGAGTACTAAAAAATCCAGCGATACAGAAAACAAAGATTTGAAAAGGATTTAAGTCTGAATGAAGCTTAGAATGTCAACGAAGATTATGCTTGTTTTTGCTGTTCTATACATTGTATTTTTTACAATAGAAAATCTTCCTAAGTATGGAAATGAAATACAGTCTTTTAACTTAAGTATTATCTCTTTTCGAAACAATTTAGAAGGTTTTGTGACAGCAAAAGGTCGTGTCGCACTCAGAAAATCTGTAGAAAAATCAGATAAAGTGGTTGTATCGATCGTGATTTTTTCAAAAGATACACCAGAATCTGAATTTGAAGAGACTGAGAATATAATTAAAATGGAGAATAGTTTAAAATCTTATCGCTATTCATTGCCAATAAAATTCGGTAACTTAAAAATTATAAAAAAAATAATGATCATTTTATATGAAGGAGAGACTGAATTAGATCAAAAATATATAGATTTTAGAGGAATCGGAACATTGAGATCCAGAAATTATATGGATTTCATAACTAGGAAACAATTTGATCAGATAACAGATTAAATAGAGGATAAAATGAGACTTTCGACGAAAATTTTTCTTGGATTTGCCGGGTTGTACATAGTGTTTTTTACTTTGTCACATTTGCCAACTTCTGGAAACGGTATAAAAAGGATAGATTTTCAAATATATAACCACCAAGGCAGGATTTATCTGAATAATGAAATTTCAGAAGATGACAAAATGTCTGTAATAATGACATTTTATTCAAAATCAAAATCTAATGTTGTGCCATTTGAAGTACAAATCCCAGTAAAATCTGCAAGTCAATTTTTCAGATATTATCTTCCTATGGAAATGAGGGGGAATTCAGCATTAAAAAAGATAAAATTTGTTTTAATGAATGATAAAATTGAATTGGATCACAGATATGTTTCTATTTCAGTTCCAATCAAAGAAGGTGTAAATAAAATCCAGTTCATTGATCTTAAGAAATTTAAAAGTATTTAATTCTGAAAGAAAGAAGATTATCGCGCAGAGATCGCGGAGGATGCTGAGAAATAAAAGAAAAATAAAAATTGAAAAAATACTATTATAACAGTCATTACCCGACTTGATCCGAAGGCGGCCCCCGGGTAATCTATTCCAATTGGCAAAGTCGATAAAATTGATCCCCGAACCCCGAGGATGACAAATTGGATTGTGACACAGTCTGTCCAATAATTAAATACTAATAACGAATGATTTAAAAAAGCAATCAGGAGAAAACCATGAGAAAAAAGATTATTTTATTATTATTACTTACAGGAATTTTGTTTGTAAATTCATATGCATTTGAACTTGATTCGGAGTTTTATAAAGCAGAGGGCTTATTTGTAAATAATGAGTATAATACTGCATTAAGTGTATATAAGACTCTGTTAAATTTTTCAGATAAAACGTGGAAGTATCATGAGAAAACTCTTTACCGTATCATTTTGATTTTAGATAAACTGGACTCTACAAAAAATGGAAAAAAAGTTGTAATGTACCGCAAACTTTATCTAAGACATTACCCGTTTGGAAAATATATTTCAAATGTAAAATCTGATACCAAAACTGAAATTATAATTAAACATAAGCTACCTGAAGCGAGAAAAAAATCTGGAAACAAAGAAAAAAATAGTGGAATAATCCAGGCGAAAAGTTGTGAAACATTGCATAAACGCTTTAAAAGTGGATACTGGGTTCGGTACGAGTTTGAAAATATGAAAGGATCGTTCAAATACAATAGGATGACTTTTGCTTTGAAGGATGTTAAAAGTTCAGGGCGTGGCCTGAATTGCAGGATGCTGGTAAGATATGAAAACAAATTTGAAAAGATGGATATGATTTATAAGATACATTTCAAGGATCTGGAAAATTATACTATTAAAGATGTAAAAGTAAAAAAACCTGGAAGGCGTGAGAAAAGATATGACAATATCGGTAATCAGGATAAAGTCTCTATTTTTTCATCTGGATCGCCTGACTATAATGATAGCTCCAGAACTGGTTCATTAAATACTCCAACAAATTTGGATGAAGCCAGTATTTTTGCATGTTCAAAAGAAAAACTTGAACTTGATGGCGAATTTATAAAAAATAGTTTAATTAATTGTGGTGGAAAAAAAATCATGTGTCATGAATATAAATATGATGATAATGTGATTCTTATGAAAGGGAAAGCGATCTATTCACCAGAAATTCCAATTACAGGTATTTATTTTTTAAAGGGAAGGAATCCACGAACTTATAAGGATTTTGAAATTAAACTGGTGGATTTTGGATATAGCAAAGGAAACTATTTATTTTGAACGCTGAAAAAAAATTATCGAGGATAAGATGCGATACAGGTATATTTACTCTAAACTAATCAGAAAAGCTTTAATTTTTCTTGTTCTAGGATTTTCATTTACATCAATTCTGATTTCTGCTGCTCCTCCTGGTGGAGTCATTTTTGAGTATACATCACTTGATAAGAAGAAAAAAACAATCACTTTTGGTGGGGAAAAGGGAGTAACTTTCAAGCATAATGGTTATTTTGGAGATTTTCCTGTAACGCATTTCGCAATGGAAGAAATTCTGATTGTTAAGAGAAAGAAACTGTATTGCAATGTTGTGATGAGAATTCAGGGTCCAAATGATCATTATTTCACGTTGACTGTACAGATTGATAAAGTCAAGGTTTCAGGTCTGCAGAAAAAGTTTAGTGGAATGATTTATCTGATTGAAAAATCGCATGAGAAAGTGAAGTTTATTAAGGAAGACATAAAATCACTGAAACGATTTTCAAATGGCAAAGTTACTACTGATAATAAAAGTAAAGATGGATCATCTCATTATACATACAGAAAAAAATGGTACGGTGTAGTCAGCGATGTTAATGTTATGAGTATGGAAAAAGGGGACAAAGGAACATTACTTATTGGTACTAAAGAAAACGGACTATTGATCTGGAATGAAAGAACATTGAAAATAAAGAGGTTTACTGTAGATAATACAGATAGCCTGCTTCCTTCAAATACTATTACAGCAATTTGTAAGGTTGGAAAAGGTTTCTGGATAGGGACAAACAGGGGGATGGTGATTTTTGATGGTCTTAATTTCAAGCCAGTTGATGCCAGCGATTCTACAATCGGTGAAAATGTTATAACTGATATTACAGCAGGGCATCAGAAAATGTATGTTGGAACAGCGATGGGAATGACGGTTGTAAACGATAGTGGAGGATGGAATCAATACAATAAGGAAGATGGAACGTTACCTAATAATCAGATTACGAAAATTATCGTAACACAGAATGAAGAAGATACAAAGGAACAGGTTCTTATAGGAACAAAAAAAGGAGCTTTTGAATTCAATGAAAATGGATGTGAAGCAATTGACGATGATATGTCTCAATTGTGGATCAATGATATTTTTGTTGATAATATAAATCCGGGTGGAACTTTTCTCTGTAGTTCACAGGGGATTATAAAATTTCCAATTGATAGTGAAACTCTTCGTATCAATTATGCCCCTGAAATTATTGGAGACAAAGAAACAATCCCTGACCCATGGATCAAGTCAATTAGTATGGAATACATTCCTAACATGCTTGATAATGGAAAAGGAAAATATAGAAAAATACTATGGGCGGCAGGTCAACAGAAAGTTTTGTACATGGAAGACGGAAACTGGGATGAAATTGATATGGCCCTTAATAAGATCCCGGGAAGTAGACCATCAAAAATTGTTATTGAAAACGGAGTAATGGAATCAGAAATCGATAACAAGATCTATATTGCAACAGATAAAGGTGTTGCTGTTAGAAAAGTAATCCGCCGAGTTGACAATTATCCCGCCCGCTGTCATTTTAATTTGGAAAATATGGAAAGAGTCTATGATATGGTTCGCTTCCAGGGAGATATTTGGTTTGCCTGTGAGCAGGGTATTTGTAATATGACTCAATTGACTCTTTACGATGAAAGTAATTGGGATTTTTATAACAGTGAGGTTTTTGATCTTGAAATAATAAATGATCAATATTTGCTGGCAACACCGAAAAACGGAGGAATCCTTGTATATGATGGTGAAAATAAACCTGAGTTGATGAACAAAGAACAGTATGGATGGGCATCTGATTATTTTACAGCACTTTATTATAATTCAAGGGATAACCTGATATATGCGGCATTTGACAAAAGCGGTTCGATTGGCGAAAGAATACTGATTATCCCATTTGCTGAACCCGAGAAATGGTCCTATTTAAATACGGATATGCAAAAGCCTCGTGATAAAAGAACATTACTTGACGATCGTATGATAGCACCAGGAGAAGTTACCTGCATGACTATGATTGGTGAAAAACTCTTTGCGGGAACTATAGATAACGGAGTCTTTATTATATCTGACAGTGGATGGCATTGTGAAAGAGAAAAAGATACACATAGTTTACCCGATAATAAAGTGAAACAGGTTGTTGCAGACCAATTTGGCAATGTGTGGGTTGTAACAAGAAATGGGTTTGGCAGATATACTCCTGCAGGAAAATGGGAAATATACAACAGTGGTAAGGAAGGAATTGTTCTTGATGATTATCATGCCATTGCAGTACAGGACAAAGTTGCATACCGTATATGGGCTGCAGGAACGGGTCATAATGACACTGTTGGGGGAGTAACATATTTTAATGGTGTCAGTTTCCATTGTTACGGAAATACTAATCTCTATGCATCACACTACATATTCAGAGATGGAAATTATTTATGGGTGTATGTAATAGACTCTAGCAAGAGATATATTGATAAACAGCTAAAAGTTGAAGAAACTAGAAGAGGAATATTCAGACTTGATATTTATAATCTACGTGGTCTATGGAAATGGCAAGGAATAGATTGGTTTTCAAAGTTATACCTGAGGGATCCGACTGATGAAGAAAAAACAGAAAGTGGTCTTAAATAGTATTTTTTTATCTGTCAGATATCCTGAACAAAATAATCTCGTTTCTTAATTCCCTTTTTTCATTTCGTTCAAGACCTCCTGAACGTCTACTTGGTCCGATAAGGATACTTGTCTTTTCCAGTGGCACATTCCGATTGTTAAATACTATCGGTGCAGTCCTGATTTCTGGTTTTTCGATTTTACTGGAATGTATTTTTCTTTCAATCTTATCATCACTTTCCTGATTAGCAAAAACAGATTGATATTTTACTTCTGACTTGTGAAAGACAAGATCTGACTTTCTGATGATGTTTCCTGAAATATTAATACCAGGATCATTTTTTCTACTGCTGTTATTTGAATTGAATAACAGTCCACTGAACATATTTTTAACAACAGGAATATTTCCAATTCGATAGAGTGATTCAAATTTTTTTGAAAAAGTTTTAAACGATGCAATATACGAAGTTTGAGTTCCAGAAATAAAATTCATTTCAGTGTATTTTGTTCCTGTTATGTCAAAAGCATCCAATAAAAAAGATTCTTTTTTTCTGACCGATTCACTCAAAATCCTAAGGCCGGAATCACTAAGTAAAAAAGTAGATGCATTAATATAACGTTTCAATTTCGACATCATTTCTGAACTTACATCAATGATTTTTCCAGAAAGCATAATCGTCCTGTTTTGTTTAAATGAAACTTTGTTCTTCTTAAATTTTACTACGTTGTTTCTATGATCATACAAGTTAAATAACGACATTGACTTACGATGTTTTTCATTTAATTTATCATGATCTGCCTGTTTAGTATGTTTCTTATAAGTAGGCTTTTTTGAATTACTTATAAAACTTGTTCGTATAAAGATTGCAGTCATGATAGTATCTTGAAGACTACCAGAGTTTTTAGAACAGGAAAATAATAATCGAATCTCTCCATCCTTAACAATAAAATTCGAAGCAGCCGAAAAACCTTTGACTTTTGGAAGATCAATTTCATTTCCAGAAAACTCAGTTGTTCTGAAAAAACCTTCCCTCTGGTTTCCAGAGGAACTTCTCGAGATCCCATTTCTGCAATTCAAAACTGACCATGACAGTAAAGCAGAGGCATCTTTTTTAATTCCACCTGCGTTTAAATCCATGATTTGGAATGCACCATAAAAACCTGAATAAAGTTTTTTGATGACAGGAACAAGTCCACTTAACTGAGCATCATATTTATTAATATAACTATAGCTTATTCCACCTTCCAGATGTCCAGCTAAAATTCCATTCAACATCAGATCATGGGAAGAAACAACTTTTACACTGCTCCCTTCCTTTCGAGCCTCGTTCCATAGTCGTGTCATAGAATATCTTGAAAGACCTGATTTCCTTTTTATTCGATTTGAATTCGAAGTTCCTTTTATATCTTCAAGATATTCAAGCGGAAGTTCAACTACTTTCAGTTCAAGTTTTATATCTTTATTAAAGTGTCTATAAGACTTTGGGTTCAAAAGAATTGATTTAGAGTTCAACTGGACAGCACAAGTAATTATTATTAAAAGCAGTATTAAACTATATCTAGTTTTCATCGCCTTGATCTCCAGTTTCATCAATTTTTTCCAGTTCTTCATCTAGTGTGAGTGATGAAGGAGTTTTCTTCATTTTTGGCAATCCCGTTGATATCTTGTTTTTTCTTTTTTCCTCTCTTTTTTCCTCAATACTCTGATTCATTTTTTTCAGGATAGAATAAAACAGACCAAAAACTGCTAATAATGACAGAAGCCATAAGGTTGATATCGCTATCATGGCAACTGTAGGATAAAAATCCGGTCGTAATAAATTGTATGACATCACGACAAGTGCCAACGCAGCCGGAATAATCATTTTTTGAATTCTATTTTTTAAAGTTTTTAATATGATCCCGAGAAAAAGGATTACAATAAAAACTATTCCACCCGTGATTAGATTCATAGATTCTTCAATATAATTGATTGACAGATTCCCTGGTGATATAAATTCCACTTCCTTATTTCCACTTGGCATGACAGCGATCAATTTTTCAAAGAAGTATGTTATTCCATTTGAATTAATGTTATCAAAGATATTCTTTGATACTGAATTCTGTATCTTTTGTGTATCCCTCTGCCCAACCTGAAGATTTTCAAGATTAGATTGAATCATATTACTAGTCAGATTCAATTTTTTTTGTCTCCACTGCTGACCAGAATAGTTTTTCGTAGTTTCAGAAACGACCTGATTTTTTGAAAGTTCATCAACCCTTCTAAAGTCTCCATCATAACCATTAAGTCTATATTCTACTGGTAATTTCAGTTTCCAATCCATTCTCATCACGGGTATATCAACGGCTAGTACAGAAAAATTCATATGGCCAAAATAATCCAGTTTCGGGCTTTTATCCTGATACTTTATGACAACGGAAAATGGAATCCCTGGTTTTCCAACAACTGAAATCGGTATAAGCGTTGCATATCTTTCTTTCCCATTAAATTCGACCTTGCTTTGACCAAGTCTAACTCCACGTCCGTCGACAAAAGCATCAAGAATTTTGACTTTTTCAGGAAGCAATAGGCGCAAAAACTGCTTTCTGGTATTTTTTATCGTAAAATCAATCTGGGTTAATGTCGCCCCTTCTTTTGAAACAAGAGTCGTGATGCATGCATATTCTGCAACTGCAACCAATGCTTCTACATCAAGATGCTTTACTATCTCAAGTCCAATGGAATAAGGATGAGAAATGTATTTAAAGACCCATACGATTGATAAAGTAATATCTTTTCTGAATTTCTGTGGAATCTCAGTTAAATCAATAGGCGTCACACCTTTATTGAGTTTTTCAACCGGAATGATCTCAACATTTCCACGGGGAGCAATTGCGATATATCCTTTTTCTCTTTCCACCCCAACGGCTTTTACACCAACATAATTGACTTTATCTGATTTTTCCTCAAGTTTTCTTTCAAAAGCGACAAAAAGACTGTATTTACCTTCGACTTTTGCCTGTAATTCAACCGTCCAGAGATTATTATCCTTATCACCCATCTCTTTATGCTTTATGTTTTTCCCAATTATATTGATATTTTTTGCACCTGGAGGAAATCTTAACTGGAATTTTTGTATTCCAGCAAACTGTATAAGATAGTCAAGTTTTGAAGAAGTCTGTTCAAGACCATCTCCCAAGGCTGTCAGATTGAATATCTCAGCAGTCACAACCGGCAGAATTGGTTCAACAACCAGAGAGACGTCCCATGGTTGACGAAAATATTTGTATGCCATTGATATTTTTACACCGGAAGCTTTAAAATATGCAGGTAATTCATCTACATCGATTTCAGATACATTCTTGGACTTATCCGTCTTTATCCGTATACTGGTTTCAGGTCTTACAGAAATAAAACCACGTTCTTTTTTTGCATTTATAATTGAGAGAACCGGAAGTTTGATCCCTTTCTTAATCTTATCAAGTGTACTTGTAGCAGATAAATTAAGTACATATTTTCCATCAATTTTAGATCTGAAACTGATAATCAGCAGATGCTTTTCAGTATCAATTCGCCAGTCTTCAATATAATCTCCATAAACGGTATCAACTAGCCGAAGATTTTCAGGAAATGCAATTCGCAATTCAAAAATTCCCGCTTTGCGGATGTCAAAATTCAATTGTGCATCCATATGAAGTTCTTTTTCTTTTATTGTGAATCTACTGAAAAGTTCGGAATGGACTTCTGGTTCTACCTGCCCAATGGATATTTTAATTTCATAAGGGTGTCTGATATATCTGTATGCAAAAGAAACACCTTCCTTAACCGAACGCAGAGTTAAAGGAAGATCCTTTACATCAATCTGACTGACCCCGGAAGAAGAAACAGGTTCTACTTTAGTATCAAGTCTTGGCGATACAGCGATATATCCTGTATGTCGAGTAACATCAAGAAGTGAAATTCCAGGAAGAATTGTTTCCTTTTTTCCAGCAAGCGGTTTTTCCAGTTCAACAGACAACCTGTACGAACCTTCCGCAGCAGATCTTAAATCCACTTCCACCAGATTATCCTTAATCCGCCAGTTATTGATATTCTGACCCTTTATATCAATAAGTTTACAATCAGGATCAAGAGTGAATCTCCACTTGAAAACTCCTGAATCCCGGATATTATATATGATAGTGTTTGTGCTGCGTACTGTTTCTCTGGAAACTGACATCAAAGACTCGATTTCAGCTGTTACTTTTGGCTTGATCAATGAGGTCTTTACACTGACTGAAAATGGTCTTTTCAAATACTTGTATGCCAATCCAAGTTTATAGTTTCCACCAATACCAGATTTCCCAGTCTGTCTGTACTTTTTTTCTTCATGAACATCAAACTGCGTTGCACCAACAACTTTTCCAGGTTCTATCTTTAATCCCTTCTGAGAATATATTGAAATCTGGCCTTGCTCTCTTTTAACTCCAAGTACCTTTAAAGCCGGAATATTCGCATTGCACGGAATAGAATCAAGCGGTCTTTCCAATGATGCTTTGAGTACATATTTTTTTCTGATTGGTTTTGCAAGAATAACTTCAAGTTCCTGTGCGCCAGATTTTGTCTTTTCACTCAAATTCCAGGTTTTAATTTCTTTGCCTGAAACATCCAGAAGATTGCATCCTTTTGGACATGATAGAATCAATCTGTCTACAGTTCCCTGAAGAACGGTATAATTTATTGTACTGCTTACATTAACAACACCTCTTCCAACTTTTGCATCTACTTTTTGATCAACAAAAACAAGTGCCTGAAGTGCAGTCAAACCTGGTCGGATCTTCCAGCTGAGTTTTACATCATCAAGATCTCCACCATATAATACTATTTCAGTCGTTCCTTTTTTAATACTCCTCGAAAATTTTACTCCTGTCTTAGTCTCAATATCAGATACTTCTTCAGGAATTTTGATATTTACTGAACCACTGACTGCAGGAATATATGGTATCAGAACACTCCTGTCGGCGCCTGAACTGTCTACTTTTGATACGACCAGGACTTCTATTTGATAGTCACCTGGTTTTCCGCAAAGTAATTTATATCCGCCTCCACTATTACTTGCAAAAAATATTTTTTTATCATCTCCTGTTTTAATGGAAAATTCAGTTGCAGAACAATTTTTAAGGAAAGGTATATCGATCCATCCATCAGAGAACACTCTTAGCGACACGGTAATTTTAAAGCGGGCAATATCCTCTAAAACTTCTCCATTTGCAGAATAACCTGTTATTATCGCATCAACAGGTGGTTTTGCGTCATCCATTCCATTGGGATCAGTCCCCCAGGGTCCTACAGCATGAAGTGCAACTGCAAAGAAAGAAATAATACTGAATAGTAAAAACAGCCTTATCAGTCCTGTAGAAATTATACCTTTTCGCATGATCATTTATCCTCCTCGGATTTTGGAAATATAAAAATTATGGTTGAAATTAAAAGCAATAGAATACCAGATACTGCAATAACAAGTGCCAGAATTGAATTTTCAGGAATATACCTGAATATTATTTCCGCCCCTGCGTCTACTGATCTGCTTCGTGTAAAAATATATGGATTAGAAAACCTGGGAACTTCAACAAAAACAGGAAGCGCTCCTTTTGAACGGCCTCCATTGATAGCACTCAGATTTATGGTTTTACTGATTTTCATCTGCTGAAAATTCTGTTCAAATTTAAAATCAGTTTTTTTCTCAGATTTCTTTTTTAACGCTCGTTTTCGAGCAATATTTTCGATTCTGTATTCTGATGGCATACTTGGCTGTTGCGTCTTTTGCATCCTTTTCATGCGATCTACAATTTTTTTACTTTTTAAATTGTTCGATATCACAACATACTGATTTCCATACACAGATACTCTTGCATCTTTGGCTCCAGATTTCCCCAATTTTTCCAATAGTGCATTTTTCTTGCTTATGGAAGACCCTTTTCCCGCATTTATAATCCCTGAATTTATCAGATCTTTTTCTGTAAATACAGATGTAGAAGTTTGATTTTTTGACTTATCAGAGTCCTTTTTTTGAAAACTAAGCCCGGTCGAATAATCGCCAGGAATGTTCTGTTTTCCAAGACCATCGCCATGAAAATTTCCTCTAACGGAAGAAGTAGGAGCTCTTGAATATTTTTTTGAAGCCCTTTTTACTTTTCTTCTTCTTTTCCTGGGTCGAGATTTTCTAACAGGTTTCTTTTCATTGGCTTTAAAAAAAATCATTTCTTTTTCAACGGTGCCGATATCGCCAATTCCATCATCGCTTTCTTCGTCTAAATCGAAATAAAAAGCCTTATTAACCTGACTTGAACTGGCCTGAGATCCTCTGACAGATGGCTCTGCCAAAACTAATTGTTGGATTTTTTGAGGTTGATTTCGAGGTTTTAACTGTTTCCTGGCAAAAGCAATTTGATTGAGAGCATGTTTTCTATCTTTTGAATCTTTCAAGCTAAGAAGTTGGCTTTCAGCATCATCAAGTTTGTTCTTTACCATTCGCTCCAGTTCTTTATATTTATATCCTTTTAAACCACTTTTCTGAGCAACGACCGTCTGCGCCATAGCCCGATCAACATATAAATTGTTGATATCATTGATTTTTCTTTTATTCTCCATTTCACCGGCAGACAATCTTGTTTTCTTTTCCTGACTTACTTTCTGTATATTCATTTCTCTGAGGCTTTTCATTGCAACTTCAGCCTGTTTTTTATATTTACTGCCTTTGAGTTGATTATAGTTTTTCATTGCACCGTCATAATCTCGTTTCTGAATTTGCCTGGAAGCCCTGGCTAGAATCTTTTTCATTTCCTCATTAGATTGCATTGAATTTGATCCACTTATAACATCAGGGCTTGGACTTTTGAGCTCACTTACTATTTGAGGTGCATCCATCATTTGATTATCTTGTCTGTGCAACCCTGAAGATTCTGTCTTTTGAGCGATGATTGAATTTAATTTAGATTTTTCTCCAACAGAGCCAATCTTATCTGAAAATTCTGATTCTACATTTTTCAGCGTATATTTTGAGGAAGATTTCTGAACAGTCATTATGGCAAACATGAAAAACATGATGATCACCATCGTGACAACACCAGAAAAGGTGTATTGAAATCTGAATGTCAGTCGGAACAGCTTTTTAAAAATCCATCCTATCAACATGGATAGCATAAAGATTGTCATAATAACCAACGCTGATCCTAAAATTAAATATCCGATTTCTTTGACTTTTCGGGTAAAAATTAAAGAAAGAACTCGGGATAATGCGGCAAAGTATTTTTCAGATACAAATACAACCTCGTTCATTGAATCCAAAAGAATTATTGAAAAGCCTCTTTTTCCCACAGATGGTATGGATGTCAGTTTCATGTTTCCTTTTGGAGTAATGATCTTGTATCCATCAGGAATATAAACTTTCCATTCTGAATTTTCAACGGGTAAATCAAATTCCGGAGAATTTAATTTCATATTTTTAATTCTGGAAAAATCAGAAGTATTTACGTGTATCTGCCTGAACATCAGTTTTGCCGAAAAAGATTTGTTTCCCTTTCCAACCAGAAGAGGGACCGTGAATTTTGCCTTGTTATCTTCTCTAATACCAGCTTTAACAGGTTTATCATCAATAAATACCCCCCAGAGCTGTGAATTGGCAGGAAGCGAAAACAACATGAACTGTTTGTCGCCCGGATTAAGAATGTCCGCCGTAACAGTGTTGAATATAGTTCCGCCTTTTTCAATAACAGATTGAAGAGAACACTTGATGATCCGCGCTTTTAACTTATTCTGTCGCTTTACATTTGAAATTAAAAGCTTCAATTCAGGTTGTTCATTTCCTTTCAATCTGTAAACATCCCCTACATCGCGCAGATTAACAGGTTTCTTTCCCGAATACCTTGTAATTCCCTTTAGAGCATTATACCCCTCGGTCAATTCAAGTTCTGGAACTGATTTAAAGCCCATCAATCCTTTATTTCTTGAGGAGCCAGAAACTAATGGGGGAGCAATAATTACAGAATCTGTCGTGGGTGATAAAGGTATACTATATTCAAAATTTATAATAGTACGTCCTTTAATCGCTGAAGAAAATGCAACTCTCCATTTATTTTTGCCCAATTCAGTACATTCTTTAAAGTTGCTTGTCTTTACTGCGAGCTGCTTGGCACCTGATGGTAATCTCACAATAATATGGTCCAATTCACCTCTAGATATGTCAAAATCAACTCTTGCTGCTGCATTTACAGCTGAAACGTTAATCAAAAACAGCGTCTGGGAACTGGTTGTAAATTTTGGTTTTGGAAATTTCGCTTCTATCAAAGCCCTGCCAGTATTGAAATATCTTAAAACAATATCCCCTTCACTACTTCCAAACCATTTAAATGGTAGAACTGAAATAGAACATTCCTCGATCCTTGTATCAGAAGTTTTTTTCCAGTCAAGTTCTTTACTTGTCCTGCTCTTTATTACAATATATCCTTTTATATCTTTTTGACCTCTGACTGTTGGAACAGGAAATCCATAAAAATCCTTTTTCACAGACAAAGACTTGAGATTTGTTGTTTTAGAGATTTTTATCCTCGCATAAATATTCTTATTTCTCGCGGGTTTTACAGGTTTATTGAAATACACAGTCAGTACATTACCGACTCTGGAAGTCTCTGAAATTATATTCTCGCTGTATTCACTTATTTTTTCATCCTTTGTACTAAGTACAAAACCAGAAATATCATCTAATTCATCATTCGTACCAATATCAAAAGAAACATTAAATAGTGGACCATCTCGAACTTCCAGGTTATAAACAGTTTCTGATATCAACGTAAGTTTCGTGATCTCTAAAAGTGAAACAGATTCCACACGTATTGAAGGAACAGGCTTGAGTAATTGAATATCGGATGTAACATTAGAACCATTATAAATAAATCCAATGTGAGAATTACGCATCCATAATGGAAGATCTTTAAGTGCCAGTCTCCTCATGGAAAAATCAATTTTTGAAACTTTTTCAGGGATTAAGTCACTAATAACATTCAGTGCTATTTTACCCGCCACATCACGCGCATTCCTGAATTCCGGAACCCACAACAGTATCTTTCTGTTTTCCTTACCATCGGATTTATTGAGAGTGAATCCCTCCAGTTGTAATTCTGAACTTGAACCAGGTTTTGCACCGGAAAGAAATACTTCTATACCACCTTTGACCGGCTTCCAGCCAGCAAGCATTTTACCTGTTACTATTTCGGTTTTAAAATCAGCCGGAACATTGATAAATATTTTTTCAAGAATTCCTGATACTACTTCAAGCTTGATTTTAGATAAACTTCTAATACTATCGGGCCAATAGGTTTTCAATGTATTGCAACTGATATCAAAAAGTATTGGAATCTTTTTCATAGACAGTACCAGTTTCATACTGCTTCCTGAAAAACTGTAACCAATATCATTATTATTTTTTTTGATTCTGACTACACCGCTGGACATTTCTTCTATTATAAAATATCCCTTACTTTGTTGAACTTCAATGGTTCCACGAGTCTGAATTGATTTTTTCAAGTCAACGACAGGTACATGAAATTTTCCATGCGCATCACTTGTACCATCAAGAAACATATCAAAAGTCAACTCCTGGGGCCGGGTCTTAAACAACTCAACAGTGACTTCCATACGATTATTTAATACACCTGCCGATTTCCAACTTTTTACATTATTTCCAACAATACCGGCTATTGAATCCTGACCACTAAGCTGCAGAACTATTTTCTCAGGCAATCCTTTAATCTCACTTAATCTTATTTTAATAGTCGTTCTTAATTCGTCAGGAGAAACTGAAACGCCTAACTGCTGGAAAACCTTATAACTAATCTGACCAGTGCTGTAGTCATTATCAACGAACCTGAGTTTCATAACAGAACCTGTTATGAGATTAATATCAAAGCTCTGAATGTTGTTATCAAATATACTGGAAACAATTGAAACAGGTCGTGATGTCAAGGTCGCTTCTCGATCAGAAAAATACTCCATATGAAGCATCCCGAGCCCAGCTGCAGGGACCGGTAAATCAATATTGATCTGCTTGTTTATAACAGTTAACGGGGCGATTATTTCAAATTCAGCTTTGAAATTTGAAGGAGCCTTTACTACTATTGAAACATCATTTTTTTTCAGCAGATAAATTTCTTTCTCAGAATCAGTTGGTTTATCCAGCTGCCTGAAATTCCTGATCATAAATCCTGAAGGCAGCGAACTGTATAAAATTGAATTTCCCCAACCTTTACCAGTCGCGTGACCAGTTATAATGGCTTTGAAAATCAATGTATCTATATTATTTACAGAAACAAGTTTTCTCGAAAGACTTCCAGAAATATCACAGTTTGTAATGATTACATTTGGTTGAGATCTGTTATTTAACGCCTTTTTATAGAAATTTCTTCTGTTAAGAATCTTAATATTTTCCCATTGTCCACCTGAGGGAAAAAGAAAAAAAGGATTATACATTAAAACAAAAATAAAGGCGAAAAACACCTTAATCAAAAAACGCAGTATTTTTGTTCCTGTACAGATATCTGACAAAATCCCGGACCCACCTTTGATTAAGGATTAAGTAAAATTCTAACATCATAGTAAATGTTTGTCAATTATGTATACTTTTATGATAAATGTACAATATATAATAAAATAGTATGAGAACAATAAAATGTATCTAGGAGGAAGTATTATTCTTTTTGAACTAAAGGGAAATTAGTCGCATTGAAGAACCTTGAAGAAGATAAATTATTGTATGACATATGATCAGAATTCCACACCGATGTGATCATGTGTATTGGCTAATGCTTTTTTCTACAGCTTTTATACCATCAACTGCTGCACTTGTAATTCCGCCTGCATAACCAGCTCCTTCGCCAATTGGAAAAAGGTTCTGAATATTGACTGATGCAAAGTTAGTTTTTCTGACGATTTTTACAGGAGAAGTTGTCCTTGTTTCCGGTGCAATAAGAATTCCATGTTTAGAAACAAATAATGGTTCTTCAGTTTTCCAATAATTAAAAGCATTTTTTAATTCTCTAATGATAAATTCAGGGAAAATCTGGTTCATGTCCATAGGAACGGTACCCATTTTACAAGAATTTTCATTTAGAGTATCAGATAATTTATTGGTCATGAAATCAATTAGATTTTGTGCTGGTGCAGACCAGTTACCTATATTAAATGCAGCTTTTTCAATCGATTTTTGAAATTTAATTCCGGCAAGCGGGTGAGGAGAGTTGTAATCTTCAGTTTTGCAGGTTACTACAATTGCTGCATTTGAGAAATTTGATGATCTTGTTGAATAACTCATACCGTTAACTACAATCATTCCATTTTGTGAAGAGGCGTTTAAAATTTCTCCACCAGGGCATTGGCAGAATGTGTAAACACCACGTTTAATTTTTCTGTTAGTGAAATTAAAGGAATAAGTTGCAGATTCCAGATCTTCATAATTCTGATACTTTTTTCCATATCTGATCAGGTTAATTATTTCTACCGGATGTTCTATTCGAACACCGACTGAAATAGGTTTTTGTTCCAGCATGACACCTTTATTATGTAACATTTGGAATGTTTCACGGGCAGAGTGTCCAATTGCCAGATAAAGTATTGAAGTCTTAAATTTCTGAAGATCATTAATAACAATTTCTTCAATTCGGCCTTTATGGACAATAATTTCTGTAAGTTTTGAGTTAAAATGAATACTACCACCATTTTCCAGAATATAAGTTCTAATATTTCTTACAATTTCGCAAAGAATATCTGTTCCAAGATGCGGTTTACTTATATACCTGATATTTTCTGGTGCTCCAAATTCAATAAAAGTATCTAAAACTTTTTGTACATAAATTGTATTATGTTTTCTTGAAAATAGTTTTCCGTCTGAATATGATCCTGCGCCGCCTTCACCAAATTGAATATTTGATTCTGTGTTTAAAACTCTTGTTTTTATGAAGTTTTGAATATCAATTGCACGATCTTCAATTTTTTTACCACGTTCAAAGATTATAGGCCGAATTCCGTGTTTGATAAGCTCTAAAGCAGCAAACATTCCTGCTGGTCCAAATCCAACTATAACAGGATTTTCTGCAAGACTGTATTTTTTGTAAATAGAGATTTTATCTGGTTTATATTGAGGTATTTTTTTATGTTTCTTATAATTATCAGAAACAGATACAACTATGGAAACTTCATAGTAAAATTGTTTTTTATCTTTTGGAATGAATATCTTATTCAGGATTTTGTGAAGTTTAATGCTTTCAAATTCAAGCTCAAGAATTTTTGAAGCAAATTCCAGATAGGTTTTTAAACTATCCTGTTCAATAGGAATCATCATGTTGCTGACAACTAATTTCAAAATTTTTCTCCAGAATATAATATTATTTTTATCAGTTTTGTAGTTTTTGTTTTTTTTATTTTTAAACCCCACCTGCGTTCTGAATGAGATGAAGGTTGGAACTTTTAAGGCAATTTATGATGAGGTGTAGTACCCTACTCCGCAATCATAAATTGATGAAAAAAGTTTCAAGATTCGCTCATTCAGGACGCAGGTTACATGCTTTTTTCTTTTTTAGACCTTGCCAGTGTAAAACCATGTTTCTTAGCAAGCCTCCCAGCTTCTTTTACCAATTCCCTGGTGATTTCCCCGTAACTGAAATTTTCCTTAATGCCTTCAAGACCAAGAATCATTGATTCAGCCATACAGGAAAAAGCCTGGCTGTAATCAAGTCTTATTCCTTTTACCTTGAATTCAGGATTAAGAGGAAGTTTTGCAATTCCACCTTGAATAACATCAATATCTGGTCGAGAATCTATAACTGATTGGTCTGTGTCCATTGGTACTGAAATATCACATATAACAATAGGCCTGTCAGAAAGCATTTCAGGAAATATCAGTGAGTCAGAAGAATTACTGGCCCCGAGTATAAGATCGGCATTTTTTAACAACCCAAGATCTGAACCAATTTTAACAGGAATATTATCACCAAGTTCATTTTCAAGAAGTGTTCTTAGTTCATAACCGATTTCTTCAGGATCTTTATTTCCTGTTATAAAATTTTTTACTGAAATGGAATCTTTTATAACAGAAGCAATACCAGAAACAGGTGAATTTTTTTCCCAAATATGACTTATTGCCTGAAAGTATATTTTTTCTGCTACAGGAAAAAGTTTTTCTTCACCGCCTGGTCTTGTAATAAGTAGGATTTCTGGTACAGAGTCAGCCATTAACTCACAATATATCGAGCCAATATTTCCTGCAGCACCAACTGCGGCAAAACATGAATTTTCAATTATTATTTCTTTTAATTTTGCTTCATGTTCAAGAGCTTCTAAACCCATTGAAACAGTCAAGGCATTTCCAGTAGTTGCACCGGATTTTTCAGAGATTATTGTTTTGCAGTTTCTGGTTAATATTGAAGTATAACCACCAAATCCTACCATTGTACATCCATCTTCAACGGCAAGATCAAAACCCTTTTCGATAAGATCTCTGATATGATCAATATCGAGATTTAGCATTTTTTCATTGAAAATCTCAGAACTTACACTTATTGCGATGTATTTGAAGATTATTTCTGCCCCAGTGATTGATTTAACCAGAAATTCATCATAAAAACATGGTTGCATGATTTCCCACGTATTCAATAAAAATTTTTTCATTGATTCATTTGAAAATTCAGAGAATCCTTCATCCCATAGCTTCATATCTTCAGCTTGAATAAAGTGATTTACAAAAGATACTTTGGTAATATTTGTATCATTTAAAATAACTCCTGCCGGGTCCTTAGTATTAGAATAATCATTGATTATAGTTTTATCACCAGGCATTTCCTGGTCGACAATGTATCGTGTAAGTCTGTAAAGATTTTGTTTTTTTATAATTTCGCATAACTTTCCCAGAGCTGTGATGAATCTTAAACAATCTTTTTCAGCGATCAGTGCGGAGGGTAACAGTCGCATTGTACAGTGGTCAGACATTGTGGGGGCAACTCTAATATTATGTTCTTTTAAAAAATAACCTGTTATAACAAAAACAAGCAGGTTTTGCCTTGATAATGATCTTAATGCACGTGAAGGACTATTATCAAGGCGCATAAATTCTATTCCTATCATCAATCCTGCACCTCTAACTTCACGTATCACACCTGGATATTTTTTTTGGATTTCAGTAATGCCATCTAACAGGAATTGTCCCATCTTAGTGCATCTATTCATAAGATTTTCTTTGCCGAAAAGTAAGTCAATTGCTTCAATTGCTACAGCGGAACTGAGGTCATCTTCAACGAAAGTCGAGTTGTGTAGATATCCGAATTCATCATTATAAAGTGATTCTTCAACAAGCATTGCTCCTATTTTTACAAGTCCACCGCCAAGGCTTTTGGCAACGAGGCAATAATCCGGTTTGATATTTCGCTTAATACAGTTAAAAAAACTTCCGGTTCTACCCATGCCTGTCTGGATTTCATCAAACACCAGCGGAAATTTAAATTTATCTGCCAGTTTTCGACAGGAAATAAGAAATTTATCTGATAATGGATGCACTCCGCCTTCCCCCTGGACAGGCTCTACAAATAAAGCAGAAATAGGATAATGTTTTTCTGAATTCAATATCAGTTTTCCTCTGGACCTTTTTAGATTCCAGTAAGTAATTGTGGTTGATTCAATAGCTTGTTTCAGTGAAGCACTATCAGGATCAATGAATATTGTTTCAGGTCCCAGATGTTCATAGTATTCTCTGTAATCCTGATAATGCGTCAATTGTACTGAACCACAGGTCTGACCATGAAAAGCTTTTTTAAGACTGAAAAAAACAGGTTTTTTTGAAAACGCAGTTTTCTGTGAATTTTCAACAAATTCAAATAATTCTTTGAGGGTAAGAGTATATGTTGAACGAAGCTGTGTACTTAGAGCGTCAAGTGTATTATTTGATACGATTAGTTTTTCTGCTTTAACTGCTCTTTTAAGCAAAATAATTCGTTTCTGAAAATCATTTCTTTTAAGTTTGGTTTTTACTCCGAATGATCTAAGAGAATGTTTAATTGCAGCTTCAACTGTTTCAGTGCCTGTATTGGTAAGCGTTGTAATGTAATTATGACCAAAACTGTCGAACATAATCTGACTAAGTTTTTTAGTCAGGACAGCGCTTTTTGTTCGACAGCTTCCCTGAGTATTGAATGGAGTCTTTTTTATGAGACAGCCACTCAGGACCTGAGTCAGTCTCGGATGGTGATGACCAAAAAGACCAGTGCCAAAACCACCAAGCAGGTCTAGAACCTTGACATCATTACCAGTATTTTTTTTATAGAAAAGGTTATTACTATCACCTCTATAGAAATCAACATCCATTCTGATTGCTTTTAAAAGCTTTCCCAGATATGGACGGCAGAAATCAATGTAATCCTGACTGTATGACATGATATGATCCTTTACATTATAGTGGATCATTTTACCATAAATTCATACTGTTGTATTATGAAAAATTAAAATTTGATGCTGTACGCGTTTACACGATTTTTTTATTCATTAGAATTCAACTTTATAAATTCTATCATTTTTATTAAATTTCACTGTCTGCTTTTTTAATTTTACTGGTAAATTCCCTGTGTATTCAAGTTCTACTTCAGGATATTCCTCAATTCCTTTAGGTAAATAGAAAACATTCCCGGTAATCAGATCCATTCCCTGAAGGTATATAACAGAACCAAAGTGATCTTTTGTTTTTGGATCCATGTAATATAGTGGTGTCCTTTTTCCATCATGAATCATTGTGAATTTTAAATGATTCAGCCTTTCCTGACTGTTTGAAGTGTCGCTCAATCCACAAATAAATGGAATAATTGCCTTATGGACGTATTTAATCGCTTTTTGCTGTCTTGGATTTTTGGGAGTTACAGTAATTGGAAATGTATTTTCAATTCCATTTGCAAGAATGGTAATTTCGTAAGTTCCTTCCTCAAGTTTTGTGAATTCAAATGGTACAGGAGTTTCAAATTTAAGATCTTTTCCATTGTATTTAGAGTAACCATCAATAAATAATCTGTAAGGGAGATTTAAGACCAGTGTTATTATCTTAAATGAATATTCCCCATCCATTTCCATATTATCATCATCCGTTATATTATCAGATTGATCTTCAACAACAGATGTATTTGTTGATTTCTGGACTAAGGTTTCAGTTTTAATTGAATCTTCAATAATACCTTTATCTGTTATTTTAACTGTATGTCCTTGACTGAGAACCAATTTTTTCTTATTACCCAAAGTGGCTTTTAACCATATTTTGCCTTTATTTAATTTGATAATGGATACATTTTTTTCAGGAATTGATACCTCTAATTCAGTACCCAACAGGCCCATGAGTACGACCGGAGTAACTATCCGGAACTTCTTGTTTTTTTTCTCAAATTTCAATACAGAATTCCCACGTTTTATTGTGATCCTGTTTTTTTTCAAAACAACTGTGCTTGAAGACTTAATCAAAATTATGCTGCCGTCATTATATATTACTTGAGCTGATGCACTTTTGCCAGTCTTGATAATATCGCCGTGTTTTAGTGGAGTTTCGGAAGTGATTTTTCTAGGAAGAATTCCACCAAATTTAGGTATACCGGTTAACGGTTTGATTTTCCCAATAAGCTCAACACAATACAAATTTAAAGTAGTAAGCGTAATAACCATTATGAATATTGAAATTTGTTTGATAAATTTACTCATTGAAAATTCTCCTCTTCTATTTGAATCTTATCTTATAGTATTTATTATTTTTCTTGAATTTAATTCTTTTAATTTTTTCTTTTACTGGAAGGTTACCAGTATATTCAAGTTCAAGTTCAGGATATTCTTTAAGATTTTTTGGTAAAGCAATAAGGCTTCTGCCTATTGAATCTCTTCCAAATCGTCTAGTTTCAAAACCAAAATTATTTTTATCGCCAATTTCTTTATAGGTAATAGGTATTCTCTGGCCTTTATAGATCATTGTATACTTCAAAAACTTCTTTTTTTCATCCTGATTTTTTTCTTCAGGAAGATTACAGATTTCAACTCCAATTTCTTTTCTCTGGTATTTTACAGTTTTCATCTTCATATTTGTTTTATCATTTATTTCAATTGGAAAAGTGTTTTCAATTCCATTTGCAATTAAAGTGATATCATAAGTTCCTTCTTCGAGACCATTCAATATGACCGTCTCCTTATTTTTAAACAAAAGTGGTTTTCCATTTAGATTTGCACAATCGTTTATTAATATTCTGAAAGAATTATCAAGAATAGGTTCAATGCGATATGAAAACTCGCCATTTAATTCGAGATCACTATCTGTGTCGAGAACATATTCCTCTCCAAGATGCTCTGGAGTAATCAAAGTTTTTTTAGAACCAATTTTAAGTTCTATTGGTTTTCCAAGAATTCCATCATTGGTAACCGCTATTTTAAAACCTTGGTCAAGATCGATTTTCTTTTTATTCCCAAGATTTGCCTGAACCCATATTTTTCCTTCTGTAACACTTATTTGAGTTAAACCTTTTTTAAATATCTCGATTGACAGGCTAGTTCCATAAATTCCAATTGAAGCAGTGGGAGTGAAAATCCTGAAAGTTTTCCCTTGCTTGACAAAATTAAGATTGGTTTTACCTCTTTTAATCCTGACGCTGTTCTTTTTGAATATTACGGTACTTTTTTTAGTGATCATGATAGAACTGCCATCGTTGTAAACTGCTTTGGCAGTCGCATCAGTTCCAGTTTTTACAATATTACCATCTTTTAAAATTGTTTCTGAGGTTATCTTCCGGGTATGAATCCCTCCAAATCTGGGAACTCCAGTCAAAGGGCTGAGTGTTCCAATTATTTTTGCGCTACAGGTAACACTTGAAAAGATTGAAATGAGTGTAAATAGTATAATTAAACGCATAATCCATCCTTAAAATTTAAATTATATAATATTTTTATATATCTTTCGCAAATTAATTATATATAATCCCAATCATTACGACAAGTTAAAATGAATAATAAATATACATAAAAGTTTAAAATAGATTATAATTAAAATAAGTGGAATTAGTGCAAAAAAATTACATTTATTCAGGGGGGAATATGAATAATAGAAAATACATATTTATAGTATTATTTTTTATACTGCTGGTGACATTTTCCTGTGGTTGCTGTAATAAAAATGTTGCTTCTAATGAAGTTGTTTCAAAAGAGCCATCGATAATATTAAAGATTGCTAATGGAATTGTAGAAGTTAAAGTAGATGGTAATTTTAAAGCTGCAGTCAAGGGACAGAATCTTGCTGCTGGAAATGTTGTTAAAGTTGGGAATGATGGTCTTGCTGTCATTCAATATCCAGGAAAATATGAAGTTTTTGTTGATAAAAATTCAGAAGTCAGCATAAAAAGTATTAAACCTTCAAAAAAGAAAGGTTTTTTTGGCACAGTTTTTCATCTTTTCAAGGGAATGATTTATTCAAAAGTAACAATTGATACAAAACAGGGCGATTCATATCAGGTAGAAACAGACCATGTTGTTGCAGGAGTGCATGGAACTGAGTTTCTGGTTACGGCTGATCCTGACAATAAGGAATCAGCTGTTTATGTTGAAGAGGGAACCGTAAAAACTAGAGGAATTTTAAGTAGAGATGATGATATAGATGATAAGGCAGAAATGATAGATAAATATGAAATGACAACTATCAAGCAGGATTCTGTTCCGCTTCCACCGTCAAGTTATAATCCGGCAAAACCTCCATTCTCAACATTCTGGAAAAAAGTAGAGGATGTAGACATTACAAATAATGGATCACAAAACTATTAAAAGAAATAAGGCTTTTACATTAACTGAAGTATTAGTAGCAATCACAATTCTTGCAATAGGAATTGTGCCTGTTTTAGGTTTATATACTTCAAATATAAAAAATCTGATATCACAGAAAGAGGAAATGATATCAGCTTATATTTCCAAACGGATTATGGAAACAATTAGGCAATTTAATGCAAATTCCAGTTCAAATTATGATCTTTTATCCATGTTTAATGTAACGGATAAGAAAATAATTGACAATACAGCTGCTGGTGATATTTTTACAAATTTTGAAGATATAAATAATCCGATTGGATTTGGTGATGAACTTGGAATTAGTAAGAGTCAATATCCAGAACTTCATGGGCAGTTGAAGAATTTTACCTATTCAATATCTGTTAAAGATTTTGTTGATAAATATAAATACAATAATTATTATGGCATCGGTACACGAACTGTAGTATTTAAAGATGTTGAAGTGAAGGTCACTGATCCGCATAAAAAAAAATTTGTGTACAGGACTATACTGACAAGGTCTGGAATATGAATAAAAGAGCATTTTCACTTGTTGAAATAATGATTTCAATGGCGGTATTGGGTATTTTTCTGACAGTTGGATTTTCGATATATAATAAAGTTGTGAGAGGTACGGCTGAGAAGCAGAGTGAACTTATTCAGATTACTTCTAAATGTAGACTTGCAGCTAAATATTTAAATTATGAGCTGACTAATGCGCATAGTTTGATCAGTCCGACTCTTACGGAGCAGCGTACTTATGATAAACTTTGCTATACTGATAAGACTGATGGAATATGTGCACTTTCAGTTGTTAATGGAAGTCTGATTAAGGAAAATATGACTTTCAACACAAAAAAGATACATTTTAATGGGATTTTTAATATTTTTTTTACCAGGCTTGATGATAATCTTTTACAATACAGAATTAAGGTGAAGACTAGAAAAAATCAATTTGAGGTAATTAGTTGTGTTTTTGTCAAATATGAAAAATAAAAGTAGAGGATTTGCAACAGGACTGTCAATATTAATATTATTGATCATGTCTTTACTTGTCGGGACGTATTATTACTTTGTCAGGTTTGAGAGAAAAGGATTTAAAGAGGAAATGAATCGGGAAAGGGCATATTATATTGCAGAAGCAGGTTATAATATTGCAGTTGGAAGGTTAATGAGTAATAGTTGGAAGCAAAGATGGTATAGTGGGCCCGATCCTGGAACGTATATGATTGGAACAAAAATAACATTAAATTCTGATATTAATCACTCTACTTATTTCGAAATGGAATATGGTGGTGGAAAATTAACAGTTTTTATTGATGAAGAACCGAATATAGATCCTGACCCTGAATATACAGCTTTAAAATGTGTCCATATCTATTCAAAAGGTATATATGGAAATAAAGCCAAGATAGTTTATGGGAAAATAGTTATGAGCCCGTCGCCAGGCTATTGGGAACCATATTTATAATAATTTTAATTGGAGGATGAAATGAGATATTTTTTGATTATAATGATATTTTTTATTCTAATAGTTCCAGGGTTTTCAAAAAAACACCCTTTTCCAACTTCGCCTGCAATAACTGGTGGCAAGTTGATAAAAATTAAATCTAAAGCTAATGACACATTTGTAAGTGAAATCAGTCGATTTCCAACTGTGATTATAAGTAAGAATGGCGGTTCTTATAAGGCTACAGTTCAGTTATCAACTTTTCATGATGTTATCGTAAAATATATACTTGAACCTGACGGAGCAACTTCATTCATATCGTCATGGTCAACACCACAGAAAGAACATATGCGGATTTTTAGTAATCTTCAGGAAGGGAAAAAATATAATATTAGATTCTTAATGACTTATAGTATATATGAAAATAAACCAAAAACATATTATTCACCTAATCCTCTTATAATTGTGCCACCAAATAATCTTACAGATGTATCTAATAGTTCTATTTTTATCTCTAAACCACATGATCATCTGGAATCCGATTTTGGTGTTAAAAATTTGAAAAATATTGATCTTGGTAATTCTGTAGTTCGAAAAAAAATTCGTATGATGGGAATTGAGAGGAATAAGATTCAGAGAAATGCAAAAATCTGGGAATATGCTGCAACAGGCTCCACGGCTGATTTAAATAAATGTGTGGAAATTTCAGTGAATGCTCCAAAAATAGACGGAGATAAGATCAAAGGAATTAAAAAGAAACTAATAGAGCTTGTTGGTAATTCTGGTGGAAATCCAATACCTGTACCAGATAATACTTCTGCCGGAAGTAATGCATCTATTTTTGCAATTTCCACATTAAGAAAAGCAATGTTAGATAAAAACAATGATGGTGTTTCTGATATTGATGATAATAAGATTATTAGATTTCCAGACAATAAAGTGGAGGGAGATGGAGCTTATGTTGATAAAGAGCCAGAGTTTATTTTTAACAAAATCAAAAATGGTAATTATTTAGATTTTAACGATTTTGTTAAAAAAGCTGGAAGTCGTAGGTATGAAATTACCAGGCAGTATATGCAGCCAGGCGTTTTGCCGACTGATCCGCCAACTTATTTTTCTGTTACAGTTATAGAATATTATCCACTTAAAATAGCAGTAGATTATGATAATGTTCCTGGGGCACCTGGTAATATCCGTTATATTGAGCTGTGGAGATATTTGTGGGGCGAGATGTATAAAGCCAGTTTAATAGATGAAGTTCAGACATCTCCTTTAATTCCAAGCAAGGAAACTTCGGTAATGGCAGTTCCTCTTGAAGATGAGTTTAATGCAAATACAATCCAGATTAAGCCCTTATCTTATCCGTAAGAGGTGTGAATTAAGGAATAAACAATGTCTGAACTAAATTTTTACACCATTTCGCTTGATCTTAAGTCAGATTCGCGCGATGTTAAGCTTGATAGATTGAAACTTCTGTTTCATAGTGACCTTAAAAAGTTTGACAGAATTGAGGATATTCTTTTTATTTTATTGGATATTTTACTTTCTTCTACAGATGATGAAATTGTTTATTTTGCCAGACAGATTTTTCACAGAGTCCTTAACTTAAAAAGTATTGATTATGATTATTACTTCCAAGCTGATGGCAAGTTGATTATTAGTAAAGCAATAATTTGCCTGAAAGATGGCTCGGCCAGCGAAGTGATTACTTTTTTATCTTATTTAAGTCGTAGGGTTATAAATAATCTGGAGAATGACAGACTATATATTTTTCTCAGTGAAAGACTGGATACCGAGCCAAAATTACTTGCAATCATTTTTATTTTGAAACTTTTACCAGGATTTTTGAGAAAAACTTCTGAAACAGCGAAAATATTAAGTAAATTTCTTTACAATAGGAACCATTACATCGTAGCTGCTGCTATTGAAGGGCTTGGAATTCTAAAAAATGATGATCACGTTGTTCTTATTTCAAGATTTTTGACTGATCAGAAGCGAATTCTGGCAGCATCTTCGGTAAAAGCTCTTTTACAAATAAATACAGATTTTGCGATCATGGAAGTTCGGAAAATTTCCATGATGGATACAGAAGATTCAAAAAAACGTCTTTGTTACCTTCTTGGTTATTTTCCACCTGAAGAAAAGAGTTTTCAATTTATTGTAGATCAGTTGCTGATTGAAAAATCTACATTAATTGCGAATAAACTAATTGATATCATATTCAAAAAACTTGATTCAAAGAATTTTCGACTTTTGCTGGATGCAATGCTTGACCTGGATGTGAATGATCAACAAATGGATGTATATAACAGGATATTTGAGCATATTCATAAACAATTCGGATTGGATAATGAGACTATAGATTTATTAAAAAAATTAAATGAACATAAAGTTAAACAGAAAAAAATAGTAGAGTCTGAGAAAAAGAATACTGAAAAAATAGCTGTCAGTAAAAAAGCTTCTGGACTCAGGGGGAAGGTAAAAGCAAATGGAAATGTACTTCCGAAAAACACTATCAGAAATAATAAAAGAATTTATGTTTCAATTGCAGTAATTGTTGTGATCATAATCGCTACTATTACTTTAACTGTTCAGCAAAAGGATAGCGGTGCATCCAAAACTGAATTTATTACACCCAATAAACAATTTTCATATTCAACACCCGTAAGAACTCCTATTGAAAGAGCTTTGTTGAAGAGGAAGAAAAAAAATGGTAATTTTGACAGAAAACCAGAAAAAAAGATTGTGTTGGAAGGAATAGTAACCCACGCTGTTCCATCACCTGTTTCAGGTGGATTGATTTGCATAGTTGAAAGTGAAAAAGAAAAATATAGAGTGGAGTTTGCAGACAAAATTGAGGCGAAAGATATAAAAAAAGGTGATTTTATTAAAATGAAAGGGATAGTTAGTAAAACAGATGCAATTGGGATTATCTATTTTTATTGTCTGAAAATGTTTTGAAGAATAAAGTCATACTATTTACTGTAACATTATTATTTTTTCTTAGTATTGATTATCTTTTGAAAAATAATGACAGCATGAAGAAACTGGAACTTCATCAATATAATCAGCTTGCAATTGATATAGTAGATACCACTGAATCAGCTAAAAAAGTAACTATTTTAAAAATTGATCATAAAAGTTATGAAAAATTGTCTGAAATCAAGGCTTTCAAAGGAATTTCAACTAAATGGCCCTGGAATCGCCGGATTCATGCCAAAATTGTTGAATTGTTACGAAAAACCAGAACAAAAACGATTGGATTTGATATTTTTTTTGATGCAGAAAGTAAAATTGATCCTGAACAGGATCAGGTTTTTTGGGAAGAAATTAAAAAATCTGGTAATGTGATTCTTGCTGGATATTCTACGAAGATAGAAAAAGAAGGAAAAAAATTATATAAATTTGTATCTGCGACTGACTTGATTAGAAAGAATGCAGCTGGTACAGCTACTGTTGATACTATTGTTGACAATGAAGATAATTGTATAAGACGTTTTAAGCCCATCTGGCAGTGTGAAAATGGTAAGATTAAGCATTTTGCAGTGTCACTTTTTGAAAATTATTCTGGAATGAAAGTTAGTATTCATTCTGAAAAAAAGTTGATGATAATAAAAAACAATGATGGAATGATACAAAGAAAATTTAAGTTGAACAATGATCTTTCTATGTTTATCAGATTTTTTAACTTCAGTGAATATGCTGAGATGACGCATATTAAACCATTCAATGATAAAAACTACATTACGCTTTTATCTGCCTATGATTTTATAAAAGATTTTGAAAAATATCGTGACAGACCCTTTTTTAATGATTCTATTGTTCTCATTGGACCGACGCATTTTACCTTTCACGATAATCATAAAGTTCCATTATCTGATTTTCATGGAATGTCAAAAAAGATGCCTGGTGTTGAAATTCATGCTAATATTCTAATGAATCTTTTAGATAATAAACATATTTCCAAATGGCAGATTTCTTTGGAAGGTAAAATTATTCTGGGAGTAATTCTTTCAGTATTATGTCTTTTAAAAGTAAGATGGAGTTTTACAGGTTTGTTGATTTTGGGTATTTCGATGTATGCGGTAAGCATACAACTTTTTGTCGATGAATTTGTTTATATTCCAGTTATTCAAGTGATCACTGTATGTTTCTTAACCGTAGTTTCAACTGTATTTATCAAATATATTTTAGAAATAAAATCAAAAAAACAGTTGCGTTCTGTTTTTAAACAGTACATGAATGATGAAGTTATTAAGGAATTAATTAATGAACCTGGCAAGATTTCTCTTGGAGGTAGTAAAAAAAATATTACAGTTCTTTTTGCAGATATTCGTGGTTTTACAAGTTTAAGTGAAAAGATTCTTCCTGAAGAAGTCGTTGCAGTGTTGAATCGTTTTTTTGAATCAATGTTGATTCCTATTGAAAAATACAGAGGAATACTTGATAAGTTTATGGGAGATTGTGTCATGGTTATTTTTGGCGCTCCAATAGAATTGGATAATCCAGAATTGAATGCTGTTAATTGTGCCTTTGAAATGATTGAAGGTTTGAAGCTGGTCTTGAAAGAACCTGAATTTGCGAATTATAATGTGAATATCGGAATCGGAATTAATTCTGGAGATGTTGTTATTGGTAATATTGGTACTGATGCACACAAAGATTATACAGTTATTGGAGATAATGTTAATCTTGCTGCAAGACTTGAATCATCAGCCCGGGGAGGGGAGATAGTCATTTCTGAGTCAGTTTTTTCAAAAATAAAAGGTGAATTTGAGATATTAGAGAAAAAGAGTATTAATGTTAAAGGGAAGCAAAAAGCTATAACAGTATACATTATCAAACCATGATTTCTGCGATCTGAATGAGTGAAACGTTGAATAAAATAAAAATTCAACATTGTTTTTATTTTATAAAATTCCACATGATACTATTATAACCATATATGGGAAAAAAATATAAAAAACTTTATCCTGCGTCAGCTAAGTTATTTCCACCAAAAATTATATAGAAAGGTATTTAATTAACCTATGAATTAAGGTATTCTATAAGAAATAGGAAGAATCAATGATGAAAAAATCAATTTTGTTATTAGTAACGTTAGTTATAATGATATGTAATTTGCATGGTGTGTCCTTTGTTGAAGTTACTGAATCAATGGATATGATATTGCAGTTTGAACTTACAACAAGTACAAATACTGAAAAGAAAATTGAACTTTTCTTCAGATCAAATGTACAAAAACAACCACAAAAAATGGTTTTAATCAGAAAAGAGACCAAGCATATCTATTCTAACAGGAAAAGATATAAATATATTTATAGAGTAAAATCAAAAGTACAAGTATGCAAAGACAGTTATTTTTCAATTACTGGAAGAATTTATTATAAGCGAAGATATCGAAAAGTCTTGATAAAAAGAGTATTTAAAAGTATGAAAAATTCTGAAGTATATGAATTAACACAGTCATCTGGAAAGATACTCAGATTAAAGGCATGGATTATGCCATTATTTAAAAAAACTTATACTGACATTGTAATTTATAATGATGACTTATAATTTATAGTGACTGATAAATAGGAGTGTAATATATTATTTGCATATCTCTCAAGAAGATGGAGAGATCTTAATATCTTTTAGCATTTGATCGATAAATTTGAAGTTGACTCTACCGTTTTGATATTCTAGACAAGCATCGAATAAGTTCCCATTTTTAGCTTTAAAACCTGTAATCAGTTTTGTTTTTCCTTCGGTTAATAAAAGCTCGACCTGCTCGCGTGGAATGTCGACTCCACAAATATTACCTACAAAAAATTTGCAGCCTTCTTTCCACTTGTTGCAGCCATAACCTTTGGAATTCACAAGAACTTCACCACGTCCACATGCTGGACATGTACCGATTACAAAGTCAGGTTTTATAGATTTTTCATCTTTTTTATTTTTTGAGGTTTCGTGTGGAACTTCTCTTAATTTTTTCTGGATTGTGATAAAGTTCTTTATATCCAGAACATCTTTTGTTTTTTTCCGAATGTAATGTTCAAGTTTTGTCCTGTATACAGGGCCAGTTGTTTCTTTATTGGCAACCATTTTCAAACCTTTTTCCCAACTTGCAGTAAGTCTTGGATCAAGCAGGTCTTTGATTGAATCGCTCAAAACTTCAAATATAAGCTCTCCAAGGTATGCTGGGGTAAGTAACTGGGTTTTATTATTGATCTTGATGTATTTTATACGATTCAGTTTTTTTATTATTTCAGCCCTTGTTGCACTGGTTCCAATACCAGATCCTTTGATTTGTTCTCTGAGATCATCGTCTTCAATCAGTTTACCAGCATTTTCCATTGCAAGAATTATAGAACCTGACGTGTAACGCCTTGGCGGATTGGTTTCACCCTCTTTTAAATTGATCTCATCAATTTTGACTTCTTTGCCTTTTTTGAGATTTTTTAAAACATCAGAAGCACTGGCTTTTTCATTATTCTTCTTAATATGTAGAATTTCCTGGTATCCTGGGTCGACCAGAATTTTTTCAACAGTATAGAATCTTTCGTCATCCACTTTTGTTGTAACATTTATCTTGCTGTACACTGCGGGCGGAAAGAATATTGCTAGAAATCGCCTGGTGATAAGTGAATATACTTTTTTATCAAGTTCAGACATTTTGGGATAATTACCAAAACCCTGACCAGTTGGTATTATTGCATAGTGATCAGTTATCTTTGTGTCATTAATATATCTCTTTTTCTCCAATTTTGAAATCCATTTTTCATCAAGGATTTTTTGTGCGGCAGATGGAATATCTTTGATGTTTCGGTAATTAGCGATACCGTTAAGATTTTTTCCGATTTCTTTGAATACAGAATTAGATAGTACGCGAGCATCTGTTCTAGGATATGTGACCAGTTTCTGTTCATACAGCTTTTGTACAATCTGGAGTGTTTCATCTGGATTTATCTTGAAAAGTTTTGAACATTCATTTTGAAGTTCAGCCAGATTGTAAAGCAGAGGAGCTTTTTTATTTTCTTTTTTCTTTGTGATGTTCTCTATAATAGACGACCCGTTTTCTGAAAATTGTTTTAATCGTTTGATCAGATTTTCAGCATCCTCTTTTTTTAGAAATCCCTTATCATTAAACATGGACTTTAAATTTTTCTCATAAAATTCAAATGAGGCTTTCCATTCGCCTGAATATTCCAGACCATCTTGTGAAATAAAATCCCCTTTTAATTTAAAAAATGGTGTTTTCACAAAATTCCTGACTTCTCTTTCCCGATTTACTATCATTCCCAAAACACAAGACATAACACGCCCAACAGCAATTACAACTGACTTTTTGTTAACGATACTTGCAAGCATTGGACTGTAGATAAGTGTCAGTAACCGAGAAAAATTTATACCTGCTGCGTAATCTTCAATTGCTCTTAAATAAGCAGAGTCCTTAAGAGAATCATAATCAGCCAGCGGAACTGCTTCACGTACTCCACGTTTAATCTCATCATCAGTCTGAGAATTTATCCAGACTCTCTTTTTTTCTTTTCCGGTAACTCCTACAAGATGGTCAACAAGGCGATAAATATATTCACCCTCGCGCCCTGAATCAGTACAAACATATATTGTGGTTATATCTTTTCTGGTTAAAAGATCTTTTACAACATAAAATTGCTTCTTCACTCCGGAAATAACTTCATATTTATAGTTTTCTGGAAGAAATGGAAGTGTATTTAAAGACCATTTTTTTAATTTTGGATCGTACTTCTCGGGGTAACTCATTGTTACAAGATGTCCGACACACCAAGTTACTACGGCCTTTGGAGATTCAATATAACCATTCTGATTTTTTCCATTCAATTTCAGAGCACGCGCAAATTCTTTTGCAACTGAAGGTTTTTCTGTGATGAATAAAGCTTTTCCCATGATAATTCCTTATTTATTCAAGATTATCCCGAAGTTTTGAAAAGAATTTTTCCGCTTCTTCATAATCTCTTGCACGGATTACATGTTTCAGAAATTCAAGCCTTGAGCATATTTTCTCAAGTTGTTGCATGGAATATGGGTTAAAAAGAACTTCTGATAACAGATAATCATCTTCTTCAAGAAGCTTTGTTGCAATATCTCTGTGTTTTGTAAATGTTGTTCCCGGTACTGTATTAGTATTTACACAGGCAGAAAAAACAATTGATGATGCAAATGGAAGGGTCAGGGAGTATGACATCAAAGAGTCATGCTTTTTGAAGGAATAATTGAATATAGTAATTCCATAGCTTTCAAAGAGTTCTTTAAAAAATAACTGTGCATCAGGATCTGATTCAGAAATAATGACAGCATTTTCATCTTTTAAATACTCCATATCGGTAAAACGAGGTCCAAACATAGGATGTAAAGATGCAAATCGTACTTTGGATTCAGTATAATAATCTGCAATATCTCCCTTTATTGAAGCGATATCTACTAAAATACAATCTTTTTCTATATATTTGGAGATTTCCTTAAATGTAGGGATAGTATTTTTCAGGCTGACAGCATTAATGACAATCTGTGGTTTAAATTCTTCAATCATTGAAAGATCTGTTAACTTGTTGATATCAGAAAGTTTTGACATTGCGTTATCGTTTTTATCGTATATGGCTAAATCATGTTTTTTATTTAAAACTTTGATAAACCAGGAACCCATGTGTCCTGTTCCAATAATAGCTATTTTCATAATTCTGCCTCCGTGTAGCAACCTAAAAATTTGTATAACACAGCTTGTTCTTCAATATTATTCAGGACTTTCTGTATTTTATCATCTCTATCAGAACCTTTAAAGTCAACAAGAAATGCATAATTTCCAGAATCGTTTCTCATTGGACGTGATTCAATTCGGGACATGTTTATATTTTCATCTGAAAAGACTTTCAATAAATGATACAAAGCTCCTGCTTCATGGCAGACAGAAAATACTATAGAACATTTATTACCTTTAACGGTATTTTTCTTTTTAGAAAGAATCAGGAATCTTGTGAAATTTGTTGTTTCGTCTTCAATCTCTTCTTTGACTATTTCAAGATTGTAAAGTTCAGCGCAGAGATGACTTGCAATTGCACCTACTGCTTTGGGCTGGTTATTAACAATCATTCGTGCTGCACCAGCAGTATCATAGAATGGACGAGGTTCAAGTTTATTTCTGGATATGAATCCTCTGCACTGTGCCAGGGCCTGTGGATGAGAATAGATTATTTTAATCTCTCTATAATTTGTTTCAGGTAGTGTAAGTAAGCAGTGGTGAATTGGAAGTTTAAATTCACCGATAATCTGTAAGTCATTACGGATTAATAGATCGTTTACTTCAGTGACTGCACCTTCAAGCGAATTTTCAACAGGTACTATTCCGAGGTCAAAATGCCCGTTTTCAATACCTTCAAAAACATCTGCAAACTCCACACATGGAATAGGTACGTAATCGGTATTGTAATTTCTTGCAGCAACTTCGCTATAAGCACCATGTTCTCCTTGAAATCCAATAAGAGGCTTATTTCTGGACTGTATTTTTTTGCTTTCTTCTATTATATCCAGAAACAGTTTTTTTGAGAAATCCTGTTTAATCAAACCATGAGAATATCTACAAACGTTATCAATAATTATTTTTTCCCTGTTCGTATCTTCTACATCGTTTTTAAATTTTCTTGTTCTTAAAGCAACTTCCATTCGTTCATTTAATAATTTGACTATCTCGTAATCAAGCCTGTTTATTTTATTTCGGAGTTTTTTTAATTCCATTATCCTGTCCTCCATCTAATCTTTCAATAATAGTGAATTATAGAACACAAGCCAGATTTTGTCAAAAAACCGTTTGAGATATGGTTATAAACAGAAAGAAATTGCGGATTTTATAGGATTGTATTTTACCTCAGGAAGCAGGATTATAAATTCAGAATATT
>DAOVTB010000342.1 GCA_030633305.1 Candidatus Muiribacteriota bacterium | reverse complement strand
GTAAGGAATGCAGTAAAACTTATACGAGGAAAAAAAGGTTCTGAAGTAAGACTGACAGTAAAAAAACCTGATGGTCAGACTGTAATTATTCCAATTATCAGAGATGTCGTAATAATTGAGGAAGTTTATGCAAAAGCCATGATCTTGAAACATAAGAATTCAAAGGTAAAATATGGTTACATAAACCTTCCAAAATTTTATCATGACTTTAACCATCGCGGAACCAAAAATTCCTTTTCAGATGTCAGAGAAAAACTGCAGAAGCTCAAAAAAGAACAAGTTTGCGGAATCATACTTGATCTAAGAAATAATTCAGGTGGTTCTTTACATGAAGCCGTTAAAACTTCTGGTTTATTCATTAAAAAAGGTCCAATTGTACAGGTAAAGAAAAAGGGTGAACAAAAATCAGTTCTTGAGGATACTGATTCTTCCATATCTTATGAAGGTCCTCTTGTAGTTCTGGTAAATACATTCAGTGCCTCAGCTTCTGAAATCCTCGCTGCTGCTTTACAGGATTATAAACGTGCAGTTATCGTGGGTACACCTCATACATTTGGAAAAGGAACAGTACAGACTTTTGTAAATCTTGACCGTTTTCTACCTGAACGATATTCAGCTTATAAACCCATAGGTTCCTTCAAACTGACTATACAGAAATTTTACCGAATTAATGGAGATGCGACTCAGTACAAAGGCATGATCCCTGATGTTGTGCTTCCTGATCCATTCGGTTATGTCAAAATCGGCGAGAAAGAACATGAATATTCTCTTCCATGGGATAAAATTCAGCCACTTAAATACGATCTTTATAAATCGAATATTGCTATTTTTGAAAAAATTGGCGTAAAAAGTAAAAAAAGAATTGCTGAAAATAAGACTTTCAAAAAACTTAATGATTTTATCAGCAAACTTAAAAAAAGGACTGATGACACTGTACAATCATTGGGGTTTTCAGATTTTATAAGTGAAAGTATTGAGATATTAAAGGATTCAAAAAAGATAAAAAACCTTCAACCTGAATCAAAACACATTGAAATTGTTGAAATTGATAAAGTTGATACTAAAGGCAGAACTGATAAATACAAAAAAAGACAGAAAGAAATACTGGATTCTATTAGAAAAGATCTTTTCATAGATGAAGGTATATCCATAATTGATGATATAAATATGGAGAATAATCTGTGACCCTTATTATTATCGGAATAGGACTATTTATTATAGTCATGAATCATGTGTATGGAGGTGAAAACTGGCTCTCATTCATCGGAGATTTCAGTTGGCTGGATTCAGAAGGAATGGATATGGTCATTATCATTTTCATGATATGTTTTCTTTTTATCTTAAAACATTTTGGAGGAGGAAAGAACTAAGCAATTACTCCTGATGCAAAAACAATTATTAACAGTTATTTCTATTGTATTATTTTGTTTTTTTCAATGTGGCTGTCAAGAAGAGACTTCTGATTTCGTCTCAAAAACTCATGGCATGACTCAAGCACCTGTCATTTTTGAAACACTTACTAAATACAATATAAAAAATCAAACCCTAACAGTTATCACTAATGATCCCTATAATGAAAACGATCTTTTTGTCACAATTTCTGAACCAAGAGGATTGAAAGCAGACAAAACAAGTGTGTTGACCTATGGTTCTGGCCCTGTAACAGCCAGTTTCAAATGGTATGCACTCGATAATCTAAAAGGTGCAAATGGCACAACAACAGTTACTGTTACTGATAGCTCTGGTAATTATTCTACCCTGGCAGTATTGATAATAGTCCCAGGTAACATGAGCGAATACAATTCCAACCCTGTAATCGACAGAACTCAGACATATTTTAACCAATCTACCAGGGAATTAACTGTTATTGCTGATGATCCAGATAAAACAGATACTCTCAGCATATCTGTCACTCAGCCAGGCGGCTTGAAATCTGATAAAGCATCTGAAGTAATCACAGGACCTGGGCCTGTTAAAGCCTTGTTTTCATGGTCGGCAATAAATATTTTGATTGGTGGAAATGGGGCTACTATTATAAATGTTTCTGATAATAAAGGCGGACTGGATGAATATTCCGTTCAGATTAACATTCCGGGAACAAACAGACCACCAGTTATAAATACTGCACTTACAGTATACGATTCTGCTACCAGAACTCTTAATATTGCAGTAAATGATCAGGATGAAAATGATCAAATCAAAGTATCAATCATTGAACCATCTGGATTATCTGTTGATAAATCTGAAAAAACTACAAATATCAGCAATTCTACTGAAAATTT
>DAOVTB010000016.1 GCA_030633305.1 Candidatus Muiribacteriota bacterium | reverse complement strand
GTTATATTTTCCAGGATCTCACCATCTTTAATAAAAACTATAGACGGTGAAGCTGTATATTTTAATTTACAAGCAATTCCATCAGATTTATAAATATCGATTCTTCTAAGTTGAACTTTTTCAGCAAATGATGACGAATACTTTTCAACTCTACTTAATAATTCCAAACCCAGAGGTTCTGATGCGTTATAAATAAAACTCATTACAAGTCCTTTGGCTCCAAAAATTTCGTTTTTAACATAATCGACTTCTTCAACAAACCTCTCAGCCATATATCCTGCAATAGCACCATCTCCGACCGCAGTTGCAACCTGACGTAATAATTTATCTCTACAGTCACCTGCTGCAAAAATACCCCTGGCAGATGTTTCCATTATTTCATTGGTTTTAATACAACCATTTTTTGTCATATCTATTAAACCCTTAAAAACATCTGTATTCGGAATATATCCGATGAATAAAAAGCAGCCATCAACATCATATGAAGTTAACTCGCCTGATGAAATATTTTTCAAAACAACTTTGTTCAGCATTTCATCACCTTCAAATGAATCAACTACTGTATTCCATAGAAATGTCAGTTTTGGATTATTTAGAGCTTTTTCCTGGGCAACTTTATTCGCATCCATTATACCTTCACTGTGCAAAACAGAAATTTTAACTTCTTTTGCAAATTTTGTTAAGAATATACTTTCCTCAATTGCTGCATCACCAGAACCAATTACCATAACGGTTTTACCTTCATTTCTGGCAGCATCGCAAGTCGCACAAAAAGAGATTCCCTTGTCGTTTAAAAAGCTTTTTTCACCTTTGGCCTGAGTTAATCTTGGCTTATTTCCAGTAGCAATTACTATAGCTTTAGCAACGTAATGCGTTCTAAAAGTTTTTACCAGTTTAAGCCCACATTCAAGCACTTCCACTTCTTTAACATCAGTTAATTTAACATCTACATCAAATTTGCGAAACTGCTTATTAAAGTGATTCATCAATTCAATACCATCAACAGGTTCTTCAAATCCAGGATAATTTTCTATCTCACTTGTATAAGTAGCCATCCCACCCATCAGAGATTTCTCTATTAAAAGTGTTTTTAATCTAGCTCGGCCTGCGTATAAAGCTGCAGTCATTCCCGCAGCACCACCACCTATGACTACTACATCATATTCGACTTTCTTTTTCTCCCTGTTCCTCACTTTTGTTTCCTCCTGCTCCACTTATCTGCAGCAATATATAAAGCAAATAATAATCCAAAATGAACAATTACAGCACCAAGCCAGCCACCAAATAAACTAGGAAGAAATATTGCTTTTCCTGTATATAAAACAGATGATTTTTTAACAATAGGCATTAAAAATTTTCCAATAATAGTACCCGTTACAAAGAAAATGATTGCAATCCATTGTTGGGTAAAACCCTCACCAATTCTCATAAGAGTTCCTGAAGCACAACCACCTGCAATTACTGCACCTATTCCAAAAAGGAATGCACCAATAGCTGTATGTAAACCTACTGGCTTAATATAACCCGCAGCAAGTTTAAGGTTTAAGGTTTCAAGTCCAAGACCAAATTTCGCCATATTGATTCCCATATATAAAAAAGAAGATACGGCAAGTAATATTATAAGAGCCTTGGTTAATTCTGTTCCACCAGTAAGAAAAGGATCTCTTATAGCTGCTGTCAAACAGAACCTGCTACGTTGCAGAACATATCCAAAACCAACACCAATTAATACAATAAATGCTCCTTTTTGATTTATGCCTTGAGCAAAAATTGCCATGAAAATTACCAGAATAACAGCAATTACTCCTATTATTCGTTGAATAAGCTGTTTCTTTTTACGTTCTTCCGGTTTAACAGCTTCTCTTCTTCTTCCTGTTCTTTTAATTTTTGTTTGAGTAGTTTCACTCATAATATTTATCTCCTTACATGAACCATTTTTTCAATATAGAACTTCCGACAATCGCGCCTAAAAAAATAAATACTAAGTAAACCCAACCATGTAAAGACAGAGCTGAGATACCAGAAAATAAGCCACCAATATTGCAACCCATAGCCAAAGTAGCACCTATTCCCATTAATGTTCCACCAATTACCGCAGCAACAACCTGCCTAAAACTCTTTATCATTTTAATTTTAAAAGAAGCTGCCAGCAATGAGGCAATAAAGGCCCCGATTATTATTCCAACATTGGTTATATTTGCAAACTTTTTAAAAAAGACAAACTTAGATAGCTTGCCATTAAAAATACTCCAAGAATCAGCATTAACACCTATCTTTTCGAGGATCACTCCTCCCCAGAATGGGAAAACACCTGTCACTCCCCAGGATTTTCCAACAACAAGTACCAATACCGTTGCAAGTAATGCAATTAAAACAGCTCCTGTAGTATAAGACCATTCCTTTTTTAGTAAAGAATCTAAATCAATACCTTTTTTCGATTTTTCCATAACTATTTCCTTTTAATAATTAAATTAAGATTTTTCGATAACAACATCCCACTCACCTTCACCAATTTCATCAATTTCTACATTATGTCCTGCTTCTCGTGCCCAATCTGGTAAATTCTTCATCGCACAACTATGATCAATACCTACAATCAGGATGTCACCCGTTGCCATTTCTTCCAAAGCCTTTTGTGCTTTAACTAAAGGTATCGGACACGCTTCACCTAAACAATCTAATATTTTTTCCATATCAATCTCCCTGCCTTGTAATTTAAAATATATTTATTACTATTTAGTAATAAAAACAATTTTCTTTGTCGATAATATTACATGATTGGATATAACGCAAGGGAAATTACCTGTTTTTTTTGGAAAATGAAATTCGCAAGGTAATTCATGTTGAACAGAGCAATACTACTCAAGTTTTTCGATGGAAAAAAGTAAAGGGTTGAGAATTACTCAACCCTTTACTTTTTTTATAATTTTTTAAGATCTATTTTTCTCTTCCATAAGGCCACGCCATAATACCACCTTCCATAACCTTGACATTAGTCCAGCCATTAGCAGAAAGTATTAAAGCAGCTTCATACCCTCGAAGTGATATTTTACAGTAACATATTATCAGTTTATCTTTATCCTGTGGCAATTCATGAAGTCTATTTCTTAATGCACCAAGTGGAATTAATGTTTCACCAATACCTAAACGCATGGCTTCAAATTCATCTGGCCCACGAGAATCGAGTAAATACATATCTTTTTTATCAGCCAGCAAGTCTTTTACTTCTTTAACTGATACACCATTCATTCTGCCTTTCAATTTATTTTCCATAATATGAGCACTGGCAATAAAATGATCTATAGCAAGAGAAAAAGGTGGAGCATACGGTAAATCAGCAGTAACAATATCTTTCACTGTCAAACCACCTTTAATCGCCATTGCAGCCATAGCTATTTGCTTACTTGCATCACCTGGTCCAACGCACTGCAACCCTAATAGCTTGCCAGTTGTCTTTTCAACTGTCATTTTTGAAACAAGTAATTTACCTGTCATAAATCCAGGTTTATCAGGACTGGCATTGATAACTGTAATTACATCTGTTATTCCAGCATTTCTAGCCGCGGTTTCTGATAATCCTGTACTACCTGCAGTAAAATCGAAGACTTTACAAATTCCAGTATGAATAGTCCCTGGAAAAGTTACACTATTACCACAAACAACATTCTCACCAGCAACGCGTCCTTCAAGGTTTGCCAGATCGCCATATGGAGCCATCGTTTTTGTATTTGTATTGAGATTTACGACTTCTATGCAATCGCCTGCAGCATAAATATCAGGATCAGAAGTCTGCAAATATTCATTCACTAAAATGCCATTAGTTTCTCCCAGTTTGAGTCCAGCTTTTTTTGCTAAAGCAGTATTTGGATGTACACCAATAGCAACTACTGCTAATTCACATGGTAATTCTGTACCGTTCTGCAATTTAACAGCATTTAAAACTCCATTTTCACCAAGAAATTCTGCAACACCATTATCTGTAATAACATTAGCGCCTTTATCTTTTACATGATTTTCAACCAATTTAGCCAGTTCCATATCTAAAAATGTCAGTAATTGTGGCAGTAATTCAATAATTGTTATTTCGATTCCAGCCAGTTGTAATGCTTCACAAGTTTCAATCCCAATTAATCCACCGCCAATAATCACAGCTTTTTTAATTTTACCTTCGTCACGGATCTTCCTTAAATAATCAGCATCTTTCATTGACTGTAACGTAGTAATTCCCTGTAAATCCTTTCCTGGAATAGGAGGAACACGAGGAATTGTACCAGTAGTTATGATTAACTTGTCATAATTTGTTGTTTCAATATCACCAGTTTTCAAATCCTTTAAAGTTACAGTATGCGCTTCTTTATTAATTTCTGTTACTTCAGTTTCAGTTCTTGCAGTAATTCCCTTTGCATTTAAAAAAAATTTTGAATCTCTGGTCACACCTGTCGGTGAACATAACAACATATTTCTATCATCAAAAAAACCACCTACATAATATGGATATCCACATGAAGCCATGGACAGGTCCGCAGCTTTTTGGATAATCGTAACTTCTGATTCCTGATCAAGCCGTTTTGCACGTGCTGCAGCCTTTGGTCCAGCTGCGGATCCACCAATCACAATAATTTTTTTCTTCATTTAATCCCTCCAATCCCTGTCAATACAATTATTTACTTTAATAGTATACCAAATTCAATCCTTGAATACTTCATCTAATATATTTCTAATCTGTTTTTCATTTTGAATACTGCATGTTGCCCTGACAACTTCACCATTTTTAAAATAAACTGTAAAAGGTAATCCCATAAAATAAGAGCATTCGGGAAGTTTTTTTATAAAAGACGCTCCGGATATATCAAACTCCATATCTCTCATTTGAACATGTTTATATTCTGTTTCAAGCTGTTCCATAACACGATAAACTGGAATACACATTCTCCCCATTCTTCCACAACATATCATGACATTCATGTTATCGTTAATTAACTCTTTGATTTCTTCACTACTTTCCAGATGTTTAAGACTTGTATCTAACATTATTTTTCCCTCACATTTTTTTGAATTACTTTCTATATGCGTATTGTGTGTTATTGTATCATAAAATACCCTTCAATTGTGGTTTTTTTGTTTCAACTATAGAATCAGGCTTCTATGAAAATTAAAACTTGACACCAAATACTATAACATACTATTATAATATTTAAATAGTGTAATAAGGAGAAACTGGGATGATGAAAAAATTTGATGTAGTAATTATTGGCGGTGGCGTAGCAGGTCTTTCTGCCGGAATAGCAGTAAAAAATAAATATAAAAATAAAACAGTTTTAATTTTAAGAGAAGAAGAAAATAATCTAGTGCCTTGCGGAATACCATATATTTTCGGGAAACTTGATGGCGAAGTTGATAAAAATGTAAAACCTCTACAGGGATATATAAAGGCCAAAGGCGATTTAGTCATAGATACCGTAAAAAAAGTTAACATTGAAAAAAAATCTGTTTTAACTTTGAAAAATGGTGAATTTGGTTATGATAAACTAATTTTTGCAAGTGGTTCTGAACCACTTATTCCTAAATTTATTAAGGGATATGATTTAGAAAATACCTATTATGTAAAAAAAAGTTATACGTATATAAAAAAATTGGCTAAAACAGTAAATAAAGTAAAAAAGATTGCAATCATCGGTGGTGGATTTATTGGACTTGAAATGGCAGATGAATTGGCAATGAATACTAATAAAGAGATTACAGTTATTGAAATGCAGCCATATTGTTTATCTATGGCTTTTTCTGAATATTTTGGTAAAAAAGCAGAACAGGCTTTAATAAAAAAAGGTGTGAGCATTAGAAACAATACAAAAGTCATGGAATTAAAAGAAACAGAAAATGGAACTAAAATAATTTTTGAAAATAATGATTCCATGGAAGTTGATATTGTAATTTTTTCTCTAGGATATAGACCCAATACCAAATTAGCAACTGATTGTGGATTACCTATAAATAAATTTGGAGCAATTTGTACAGATAGCTTATTAAGAACTGAGATTAAAGATGTTTTTGCGATTGGTGACTGTGCTCAAAAAAATGACTTTATTACCGGAAAAAACATAAACGCAATGCTGGCATCTATTGCAGGGGCTGAATCAAGAATTATTGTTGAAAATTTATTCAGTGTCAGTTCAATAAGAAATTGCCTTGGAACCATAAAGATATTTTCAACTTCAATTAATGGTGAAGTATTTGCATCTGCTGGAATGATTATGATGGAAGCTGAACGTGAAAACGTTGCTGCATTTTCTGCAGTTTATGATGGTTTCGATAAACATCCGAAATCGATTCCCGGCACCGCTCCTGTTAGAGTAAATTTAACTATTGCTAAAAACAGTTTTCAAATAATAGGAGTTGAATTATATGGCGGAAATTCTGTAGGAGAAATGATAAATGTCATCGGAACTGCAATTCAGGCAAGACTTAATATACATAATTTCTATACATTCCAAATGGGGACTCAGCCTTTACTCACTGGCGGGCCAACAGTATATCCATTGATTAAAGCTGTTGAAAAGGCAATTAGGATATCTGATACCAGTAACTAATCTGAATTTATATCGGGAATAAATAAAAGGGGCCAGAAATTACTGGCCCCTTCGTTATTACTTCAATCTTTTACAAATATTTTTCCATTCTGTCAAAAGCTTTGTTTATCATTTCTTCCGGGACACAAAAAGATAGCCTTATATGACCTTCACCAGTAGGACCAAAAGCAACTCCGGGAGTAGTGGAAACTTTTGCTTCATACAGAAGTCTTTTACTGAATTCAAATGAATCTTTACCTTGTTTTCCTAAAATCTTCGGAAACATTAAATAAGCCCCATCAGGTTTTACATATTCAAATACTGAACTCAATCGATCTAATCTTTCACACATCAGATTTCTAGATTTAAAATAAGACATTCTGAATTTTTCAATGCATTGTTGACTACCTTTTAAAGCAGCAATAGCAGCATATTGAGAAGCTACTGGTGCACAAATAGTTAAGGGAATATGTGCCTTTTTAATATGCTGTATATTTTCTTTGTTACAGTGTAGATAACCTATTCTCCAACCCGTCATTGCATACGATTTGGTAAGAGTATAATTTGTAATAACCTTATCTTTCATTTCAGGTATAGAAGCAATACTGAAATGCTTCTGATCATCATAAGTAAAATATTCATATGCTTCGTCTGTGATCACAGTTAAATTATGTTCTAGAGTTACCTCAGCGAGTTCACGTAATTTATTTTCAGGAAAAACAGTTCCTGTCGGATTACTTGGAGTGCAAAACATTATTGCTTTAGTTTTCGGAGTAATCGCCTTCTTGATAGCTTCTATATCCAATGAGTAATTATCATTTTCCTGCAACGGAACCATCACAGGAATTCCAGAAGCAAGTTTAACCTGTGTAATATGAGTTGAATAAGTAGGTGTAGGTAAAATTACTTCATCACCAGGGTCAATCACACTCATAACCGAAGCCATAAGACCTTCTATTGCTCCAACTGTGACTAGTATCTCTGAAATATCAGCCTTTATATTATTGTCCCGCTGAAGTTTTTTTACAATTTCTTCTCTCAATTCAACCAGGCCTTCACTTTGAGAATAGCCTCCAGTCAAATTATTTTTGATTGCAGAAATTACAGCTTCATTGATATGTGCCGGAGTTTCTGAAACAGGTTTAGCCCAGGATAAAAACGCAACATCATCAAACTGTTTGGACAATCTAGTCATTTCATGAATAGCAGATTTTTTTAACTGTTTTACACGTGTGGAAATATTCATATTTTTTTCTTTTAAATCTCCTTAATTTATGATTTTTTTATAACAACCCAGAGACCGGATTCATCAAAATTTATTCTGAAATCATTCTGGTTATTTAAAATTTTTCCTATCTCAGAATAGCGCAAATTTAGATTCTCTTTGAAATTACGTCCGTTATTTATGCTTTTATATATTTTTTCATGAAGCCGCATTGCTTTTTCTCTTACTTTTTTGTCTTTCCCAAATCCTCCACCTATAAACCCAATTCCTCCAATCTTCAAAACCCTGTGAATTTCTGAAAAAACCTTTGATTTATCACGCCAGAACTGAAATGACCCCCTGCTTACAATCAAATCAGCATAATTTTCATCGAATGGAAGTTTATGTGCATCGCCAGATTCAGGTATAACCCTGCCTGTTAAATTTTCATTTTCAATTCTTTTCTCCATAAATTTAATCATTTCTTTTCTTTTATCCAACGCAAAAATCTTCAACCTGGTTATTTTTGCAATTTCACATGCAAATCCCCCCGTTCCTGCTCCAATATCAATGCCAGTCCCAATGTCTATTCCATAATCATCAACAACCTGTTTTGCCAGAACCTTGTAGACGGGTGCAAATATTTTCTCTGAAATTTCCTTATAACTCATAATGGCATCAGGATCAACTTTCTCCCAATCTATCCACTTTTCAAAATTTTGATCACTCATAGTTTAAATCCTCATTTCATTATATATATCTTTATATAATTATATGTTCATTTTGTGTTATTGTAGCATAAATCTCCCTTTTCCGGGAATATTTATTCCTTATAAAATTTTAGTATTGAAAAATAAAGGGCCGGGAAATCCCGGCCCTTCAACATTTAACTTTATTTTACAATTTTTTTCTCAAATAAACAGATTCAAAGTCCCTTTATCTGTATTATTCAGATAAGTTGCAACTCCGCCTTCTTCAACTCCATCTATCATTTCTTCCATCTTGATTCCCATAAGCTGCATAGACATTGAACAGGCTACCAGTTCACCACCACACTTAATGAGGTTTTCAAGGAGTGAATCAATTGAATCCACATTGTACTGTTTCATAATTCCTTTGATCATAGCTGTTCCAGCACCCATCATATTCATTTTTGAAAGTACCAGTTTTTTTGTTCCTCTAGGCATCATCCATCCAAACGCTTTTTCAATAAATGTCTTTTCAATCTGAATTGGACAATTTTTACGAAGTACGTTTAATCCCCAGAATGTAAAGAAAAGTGAAACCTTCTTTCCCATCGCAAGAGCTCCATTTGCAATAATCAATGTTGCCATGACTTTATCGAAATCACATGAAAATACTACAATAGTAATATGATTTTTTTCCTCTGTCACACGGATATCCTTGAGTTCTGTATCACATTTTTTCAATTTTGCACGAATGGTTTTCCCTTTTTTCAGTTCAAGGACTTTAAGATTCATCCTTTCGGCATAAGCCTTTACATCATTGTAAAAGCCCTGATCACTGGCCTCGATCTGAATAATCTCATTTGGCTTCGCTGTATCACAGGCTTGTTTAAGCTTAAGTAATGGTCCAGGACACTGCATCCCACAACAATCTATCTTAACATTTGGAATATTTGTTTCTTCATTCTTATGGATTTCAGTCTGGGTATCATCAATAGTTTCCATAGTAGGAATATAATCTTTCCATAGTTCTGGATGAGCATAAACATTATAGCTTTCAAAACCACCTGACAGATTTACAACATTTTCATAACCATTCTGTAAAAGTATTCTTTGAGCAATATATCCACGAAGACCCATCTTGCAATATAAAAATATTTTTTTATCCTTTGGAATTTCATTCATTCGTGATCTGATTGAATCACCAGGAATATGAACTGCTTTATCAATCATACCAGTGTGAATTTCATCTTCATCCCTGACATCAATAATAAATGTATCCTTATCAATATATTTATCTGTTTCCATGACGCTTACGGTTGGCGAAAAACCACTGGTAGAATTAACAGCAATAAAACCAAGCATGTTAACTGGATCTTTTGCAGAACCAAAAGGTGGCGCATAAGCCAGTTCCAGATCTTCAAGATCATAAATTGTTCCACCAAATCTGATAACTGAGGCAAGAACATCTATTCTCTTATCTACTCCATCATAACCAACAACCTGCGCTCCATACAATTTTCCATCTTTTTCAGAAAAAAGAATTTTAAGATGTATAGCGTAAGCACCTGGATAGTATCCAGCATGACTTCCCTGAATAGTAGTTATAGTTTTATATTCCGTTTCATTCTTTTTAAGCAGAAATTCATTTGCACCAGTAGAACTACAAGCCAGATCAAATACTTTGATAATAGAAGTTCCCTGTGTTCCGCGATATTTTGTTTTTATTCCACAAATATTATTAACTGCTATTCTGGCTTGACGATTTGCTGGTCCAGCCAGAGGAAGTTTCATAGGATCTCCCGTGACATAATGTTTGATCTCTATGGCATCACCAACTGCATAAATATCTTTATCTGAGGTACGCATCTTATCATTGACCTGTATTGCACCAGTCGTTCCAAGCTTAATACCGGCATCCTTGGCAAGCTTTGTACGCGGAAGTACACCAACCCCCATAATAACCATTTCAGTAAGAATTTTGTCGCCACTTGAAAGAACAACATTTGTCTTGTCCCCATTCTTTTCAAGTTCTTTTACCTGATCATTTAATCTAAGATCAATACCACTTGCGATCATTTCTCTATGAACAATAGCTGCCATATCAGGATCAAGAAAAGTAAGGACCTGAGGCTGCATTTCAATAAGACTGACTTTTAAACCTTTTTCAAGAAGGTTTTCAGCCAGTTCAACACCTATGAATCCTCCACCAACAACAACAACACTTTTAACACCTGAATTAACTTCTTCTATAACCTTATCCATATCCGGCATTGTCGTTAGAGGATAAACTTTTGCTTCATCAATTCCCTTTATTGGAGGAACAATCGGGCTGGCACCAGGAGATAAGACGATTTTATCGTAAGTTTCTTCAAAGACTTCTCCAGTTTCAAGGTTTTTTACCTCTACAGTTTTCTCTTTTCGATTAATTTTAGTGACTTCATGATTGACTTTAACACTAATATTAAATCTGCCTTCCATATTCTCAGGAGTCTGAACAAGAAGTTCATCTCTTTCTTTTATTACATTTCCAACATGATAAGGTAATCCACAGTTTGCAAATGAAATGTATGGTCCCATTTCAAACATTATTATTTCAGCTTTTTCATCCAATCTTCTCAAACGTGCTGCGGCTGACGCACCACCTGCAACTCCTCCAACTATTATAACTTTCATATTCGGTTCCTCCTGAATTTAATATCACAATATGTATATGTTGTTATATATCAATAGAAATTATTGACAAGTATATCATATTAATAGAACACTAGTATAATAGTTTTTCGGATTTTTCTGGAATGAAGCTGGTTTAAAGGAGTGCACAACTTTTTAGTTCCTAAAAAATTAAATGAATCGAATAATACTGTAGGGGGAGGGTCTATGACCCTCCCGATTAAATTATTTTGGATTATATATACAAAGTTTATGTTTTTTTATTAGAACGGGAGGGTCACAGACCCTCCCCTACAGATTGTTATTATTTTGCCGACCCGCTTATAGAAGTTTCCTGAGGAATCTAACAAAAAAACCACTTTTTTTCAGCTTCTTTTTCAAATCTTCTGAAAGTGTTTTTTTAGGTCCAACCACCTCAATAATATCGCCAGCATCAGTTAAAGCAATTTTATATTCAACAGTTGATTCCTTGATTTCCTTCATAATAACATCTCTACATTCTTTTGCAAAAATATCGGAATTAACAAGAGTTATTATTTCAGAATTCATGTCCTGACTTAAATAATCCATGTTGTACGTTCCAACAACTGCAATTTTTTTATCAAATACAAATACCTTCGAGTGAATATTTCTTTTATCCATACGGACAAAAATCTGTAATGTTGGCATATCCTTCATCATCTGTTTCCAGTCATCATGAAAGGCTGCCTGAACAATAAGATGATTGTTTGAAGTTGCCGAATTGGTATAAATTATTATTTTCACACCCCTGAGACTAGCCTTTTGCATCGCATCCCAAACTTCAGGAGAGATTACAATATAGGGATTCTGGATGATAATTTCACCTTCACTATTATTAATCAATTTAATCAGATTCGGAGTAATATCATTTCTTTTACCAAACATTGAATGTTTATCAAGTATCTTCACAGGATAAATATATTTCGTATTTGAACGTGTATTAAAATACTCATAGAATTTTTCTACAAAATTCTTATATTTTATTAGAGAAGGATATGTTTTCAACTCCTCATTCATTTCAGCAAGAACTTTTGGTTTTGAGACTTTTTCCATGGGAAGAAAACCTCTTCCAGACATATAACGCACCATTGCCTTACGGCATATTTCAAGATCATCCTGTTTTGAACTCCAATTTCCAAACAGATCTTTACTGATCTTATGACTCACATTGTTGTCATATTCTTCATCAAATGCAATTTTTGCAATCTTACTGATTTTATTACTACACATGACTACATCGGTATCGCGAAAAACATGTGAATCATCTTCAGGATCTACAAAATAATGGCTTCCAATATTTCTTCCACCAGTAATAACCCATTTACCATCAACTATGATAATTTTGTCATGCGTACATGAGATAATAGCCTTTATCCCATCAAAAATTACGTTAGGGAGAGTAGGTCCAATAGGATTATATGTAACAGCAGTAACATTTGGATACTGGAGCAGCTCCTGCATATAGTCGAGTCCACCTTTAAACTTGGAAACAAAATCGCTTGTTCCACGAGCATCTACAAGTATTCTGATTTTAACACCCTTCATTGCTTTTCGCTGAAGAAGTCCAAGGAGTGACTTGCCAAATGCATCTCTTGTAATAATAAAATATGTTATATCTATCGTTTTCTTTGCACTTTCAAGTACAGTCCATCTGGCGTACCAGCCATATGAATTTTTGTTAATCAACATAACTCTGGCTTTAGGAGCCTCATTTCCTTGTTTCCTCAATCCTGTAGGAAGCTGATTAAAAAAGTCATTGACCTTTGATTCAAGTATCGATGGTTCTCTGAAATCAACATCCTGAGTATAAACTGAGCTTGAAAATAATATAACAACAGCTAAGAACAGCAAACAAAATCGTTTAAAATAGTTTTTCATAAATACAACTCCTGACAAAGATAAATTTTTACATCTTATATTATTATAATGGTTTTTCTTAAATATGCAATCCCTGTAGATTATTAAAAAAAATAGCATCTGATAGATACAGCCCTGAACACGATATATACAAACCGCAACACCTATGTTATTATATTATAAAATTTGATCGGGTTTTAGAATTTCCAATATAGATAAACGAGGTATGCCATGAGCGGAAAAAACAGCGTAAGCCCGGTTTTTATAATTATTATTTTAGCTGTTGTGGCTGGAATAATTGGATATCTCTACAATTCTGAAAACAAATTTATCGAAGGCTCTAAAATACTGAAAGCTAAAGTCTTAAAAGTAAAATATCATAACAGAACACGCCGGATGACACTTCAAGTTCTAAAGGGAAAACATAAAGGGAAAAATATTGAAGTAAAATTTCCTACAATGGGCAGCATTCCAGTTGGTACCAGGGTTGATGTTCGATATAAATCTGATAATTTAAGCGAAGCGGTGATTGATTCCTTCTATCATCTTCACCAGACTTCAACTGCCATTTTAATCGCCAGTGCTTTACTCTCGATTGGGATGTTTATAGGGTTGGTAATGCGCAGATAATTTCACAGTTGAATTCACACTTTTCTTTGTGCCTTAATGCCTTTGTCGGTTATAATACTAAAAAATTATAATTATAACGAGGTTTCTAAATGATACAAGAAAACATAAAAAAGAAATGGTATGAGAATTTTCCAATTCCTCATACATATGTAATTGTTTTTTCCCTGATAATAATGGCTGGAATAGCTACATACCTGATTCCTGGTGGAAAATATCAGAAAAAAAATATCACATATAAAATAAACGGTGTTGTTAAATCCCGTAATGTTATCGATCCCGTATCCTATAAAAAAGTTTCTTCTGTTCCGCAAAACCCATGGTTAACGATCAAATCAATCATGGAAGGAATGAAGCATCATGATACTGTTGGAATCATATTTTTTATTCTGATCATTGGTGGAGCTTTTGGAATTGTTACTAAGACGCGCGCTGTTGAAGCAGCACTCGCTGGGCTAGTTACAAAACTTGGAAATAAGGAAAAATTGATTATCCCTTCTGTAATGATTGCTTTTTCCATTGGTGGTGCAACCTTTGGGATGTGCGAAGAAACTATCCCGTTTATTGCAATGGTAGTACCAATGGCCATGAAACTCGGATATGATTCCATTACTGGTGTTGCTATGGTTTACATCGGCGCAATGATTGGTTTTGCAACTGCTTTTCTAAATCCTTTCACCGTAGGAATTGCACAGGGCATCGCTCAAATCAAGATTTTTTCAGGATTCGGATATAGATTTGGATTGTGGATTTTCTTTACCGGTTTTACAATTTTCTGGGTAATGAGATACGCTGCAAAAGTTAAGGCAAATCCTGAGTCAAGTCTGATGTATGAATTGGATAAGAAAAAAAAGGAATCTAACAAGCATTCAGATACTCCAGAATTCAATATAGGTAGAAAATTAGTCCTTATAATGATCGCAATTGCCTTTCTACTAATAATCTATGGTGCAATAAAACTGGACTGGTACATAGATGAAATGGTAGCAATCTTTTTCAGCCTTGGAATCATTTCCGGTTTGATCAATCGATTGCCACTTAATACCATGGCTGAAAGTTTCGCAAAAGGATGTTCAGATATTGCAAATGCTGCAATTATAATTGGTTTTGCAAAAACAGTTCTTGTTCTTCTGGAAAATGGAAAAGTAATGGATACAATACTCCATTCAGTGTCAACTGTAGTCGGAAAACTTCCAGCCATTCTTTCAATTCAATGTATGTATATTTTTCAGACACTTACAAATTTCTTTGTTCCATCAGGATCTGGACAAGCGGCATTGACCATGCCAATAATGGCACCACTTGCAGATATGGTAAATATTACTAGGCAAACAGCCGTATTGGCATATCAGTTCGGTGATGGCTTTTCCAACATGATAATCCCAACCTCAGCTGTTACAATCGCAGCAATCGGAATGGCTGGGATTCCATGGGGAAAATGGGCAAAGTGGATATTTCCACTTATGGTCATCTATTTTATACTTGGTGCATTATTATTGATTCCACCGACACTTTTAATGTGGAACGGATAATAATTTCAGCTAATTAAGCTGAAGAATCCCAACTTTCTGAAGAATAACAAGCGTCACAAGAATTGGAGCAACAAACCTAATAAGCATCAACCATATTGTAAGGACCATTTTTGATGATCCTTCAAATTCAGCATCTCTTAACTTTGCAGGCATCACCCATCCAGCATAAATCGCAATAAAAAGTCCACCAAAAGGCAAAAGCCAGTTTGAAGACAGATAATCCATTGTATCAAAGAAATTCATTCCAAAAGTAGGTGTCCATGACGCCATTATAAAATCAGGGTCATAAGAAAATGCCGAAGGCAATGCAAATAAGAATACTGCTCCCCCTATTATCCATGCTGCACGCACACGGCTCCAGTTTTTTACATCAATAAAATATGATGCAACAACTTCAAGAAGTGATATTGCTGATGTCAAAGCAGCCAGAACAAGTAATGAGAAAAATATAATCCCAAGAAGCATTCCTCCTGATCCAATCTCCGTAAAAGCTAATGGCATACTCTTAAATACCAGTCCTGGACCAGCAGAAGGACTCATACCATAAGAAAATATTATTGGGAAAATCATCATACATGCAAGAATAGCTATTCCAGTATCTAGAAGAGCTATCCATATTGATTGGCTTAACAAACCTTTTTTATCTTCCTGATATGAACCATATGTCAGCATAGCTCCCATACCAAGCGAAAGAGTAAAAAAAGCATGACCCAGTGCTTCGAGAACACCACTTGCTTTGAGCTTTGAAATATCCGGATAAAAAACAAATGTTATAGCAGACTTGAATCCCGGTTGGAACACACCATAACAAACCATGAAAATCATAATTCCAACAAGTGTCGGCATAAGTACAGTACATACTTTTTCAATTCCACCTGAAACGCCACCCGCAACTACAAGAATTGTAAGCAGCATAAAAGCAAAAGCCCAGAAAGAACTGGTCCAGCCGTCTGTTACTAAAGAACCAAAAGCTTTATCAATACCAACTGCGATCTTTTGTCTCCTGAAAAGAGTCTCCGATTCATCACGTATTTTTTTATCGTCAATTTTTTCATAAAATTCTATAGCTTCCACCCGTGCTTTTCTTTTTATTTCTGATATATTTTTTTCCAGTTTAATTGCTAATTCTATTTTTCTTTTAAATTTTTCATCTTCAAACAATACCTTTCGCGCCTCTTTCAATGCAACTCCACTTTCAATTGCCTTGGTATAATTCTTATATTCAGACCATACTTTTTTTGAAGCTTTTCCTCTTACAACACTGATGCTTTCAGCTGATTCTAATTTTATTCTACGCTCAACAAGTGTTTTTCTCATATCAGCTACAGATGTTTTAACCCTGTATACTTTAGCTGCTGTTTCTGCTTTTTCAGCAATTGGATTCGAAAAATTAACAACTGCTTTTAACGTATAATCCATTGCCCAGCCAGCGACTACAATATAAAACGAAAGAATGATGAATCCACAAGCGACTCCCATCCATCCAACAAAAGTCCACCCAGTCTTTTCACCCTGCAATTCTTCAAATGCACCAACAGGCTGTTTTTTTGAAGCGCGACCAATCATAATTTCTGCCATCATGATTGGTATACCAACTATTAAAATGCAGGCTAAATATATAAGCACAAAATATCCACCACCGTTTTCTCCAGTGATATAAGGAAATTTCCAAATATTACCTAAGCCTACCGCCGAACCAGCTGCAGCCAGAATAAACCCTAATTTGGATTTCCAATGTCCTCTTTTCTTCTTTTCTTCAACCATGCTTAGCTCCTTAAATTGTATAATTAAAAATAACATTTGATTATCACAAATATCATAATTTTTGTCAACAATAACCACTTTATACAAAACGCTACACTTGTACACTTTCGCATACAAGGTGTTCGGGTTTTGATACAATCGAGTTGTCTATAAAAACAGAATCCTGATTTTTATGTCTATTTTTTCTGACTTTCCAATGTTTTTTCACCCTGTATAGTTTTTACGACAAATTGGTATATGAATTGCTACACTCAGAAGTAAGAAAAATTTAAAAAGAGGTCGTTATTGTGATAATACTAAATTTAAAAAAACTGACAAAGAACAAAAGAGGAGCCATATTAATATTTTTTGGATCAGGCATGATTGCAATTTTTGCCTTTCTATCCCTTGGTGTCGATCTTGGTATAATATATAAGGAAAGAGCAGAAATGCAACAAGTCGTTGACGCCGCCGCCATAGCTGGAAGTAAAAAAATCACATTCCAGATTAACGATAAGATCGTCAACGGCCAAGAATTGGAATGGACCGAAACGGATTCATTTATAGTAAAGAATGCCGTAATTGAAAGTGCACTAAAAAATAATGAAATACTCACCGTTGACGATATCACACTAACCCCAGCAGGTCTGCCACAACAGGTAAATGTTAAAAAATCACGAAATGTCAGCCTGTTTTTTGCGCAAATAATTAATGTTGATTCAATGAATATATCCGTTTCAGCTTCGGCAGACAATCAGTTTCTGGGTTCACTTCAGTACGATATACTTCCATGGGGAATCCCTGACGCATTGGCAACACAGGTCGGAGAAGTCGAACTTCAAGAAGATGATCATTTTAATGGTTTTAGCATTTCAGGTGATGCCGGTTTTTCCTTCGCGCCAGGAAAGGAATACCTTTTGAAACTTGGTTCCGGAATTCCTGATTCCTTTTATGAAGATGAGCTCGTAGGCGACAAAATACTCATCCCCATGGGAGAGAATGATCAACCTGGAGATGCCGAATTCAAAAAGGTTTACGGTTTTGTTTACTGGTGTCTCAATAATGGCATTGAAGTACAATGGATGATGAATTATCGAGGCGGGGCTTTCATGCTTGATTACAGGGGCGATCTTGCAAACGGAACTTTCCCAGATGTGTCCCTGCAAATATCTGGAAACACAGGAACACCTACAGGACAATTTGAAGGTGTATTTTTTGAAATAATTGATAAAACCCAATTGTTTCAACTATATCAACAGGCACATAAAATCATCGACCTTAGAAAAGCACTCAAAGTAGCAGTATATACACCATATCCTGTATGGACAGGTAATCTTCTGCCATTTGGAATCGAAGATCAGGAACTTGTAGACGGAGAGAATTATATAATAAAGTATAATTCCGAAGTTAACAGCAACCCTGTTGATTTGTTCTACAATTTCGACGAAACATTTGAATATCAGTTGAACGACACTATACGCGAAGCACAATACGGCATTGATCTTGATGGAAATGGCTCAACTGAAGATTACGTCACAGTCAAAGATATTACCGAAGTTCCAATTACAATATTACAGGATCAGAAAATCACCGTGGATATCAATGCAGACGGAGATTACCTTGATATTGTTAACTTTGAAGGTTTGGGCGACGGATGCGCAAATGATCCGATGCTGCTCCCTGGGCCTGGAAATTTTGCCGCTCTGGCTTTAGGCAGTACAGGAGCTTCTATTTATGAGGGGAATATTACAAACGGTTATGATGGCACAATAAGCGTCGGCGACTTAATCCTGTCTGAAACCGGTAACATGTCCGGGCCTACATATGACGGTGTCTCTTACAGAGTCGAGCACGGGCTTATCTATGTAGTTATTCCAATTTTAAATACCCTTGATGTTAATGGTCGTAAAATTGTTGAAATCGTAGGATTTGCCAACTTTAAACTTCTTGCATCAAATCTTGATAATTCTTCTGCGAATGCAGGCGCTGAAGTAATTGCCGAATACATCGATTCAAGTAGATTACACAACGATTCTGAAAATCCTGAAAATTATATCATTACAAAAATACTTACCGAAGCCGGAGTCCCTTATACCCTTGTCCATGACGAAGATATTCTCAATGACGAACTAATACAATATGATATTCTAATGTGCGACAGCCATGGGCCAGTAATACCAGAAGTTGCAGCAAAAATCAGCGCTTTCACTTCACAGGGAGGCGTAACATATACACAATGCCAATCAGGCCCAGAAATAGATACAAGAATAAACCAGTACAACACAATAAATACCACTTCGCTTGAAACACTCCATTTTTCACCCGTTTCGCTCAATGTAAATGGAGATTTTTCCATCCTTGATACAAACAATGGATCAGATTTCTACCTTGCTAATAATTACGACTCTATGGAACTTCCAGATTTAATGGCAATACAGAATAGTTCAACCACAATAAACGGATTCAAAGGAGAATTTTCTTCCTTTTCAAACCTCGAACTTATGACAGATAATGTGTACTTAGGAGCAATTGATGTTGAAAGCACTAAATTTATTTCAAGAAAATATTCCTCTGGACTTGTATTTTCACTCGCAGGCCATGACCAGGCAACCGTTGAAGGATATCGATTAACTCTTAATACAATTTTTGCAGGAACAAGAATAAACTGGCGAAAACCTTTCATGCCAAATCTTGGTTGCCTTGATCTTAATAATATTGAAAACAAGATGGACAATCAGGAATATTATAAAAATATCCTCATTGGGTATGAAGGCGTTACCGAACGGAACGCATACGTTTATACCATTCCAGGTAACCTTCCCGGATTGACAAATAGCGGAGTCACACAGCGATATGACCGCGACCCTGCCGCAACAATGAATACAACATCAGGAACAATTATTCCATCAGGCTCTCCAAGAGGCATTATCGTCCCAATTGTTGAACCTTCCCCAAGCGCATCCGAAGAATATTCTAATGATAATCAGGAAAGAACAGTCATTTATGATCTTAAAGGCAGAAGTCGCGTAAAGATCATTTCATTTGGATTGTTTCTTTTAAGTGATATCAATCAAAACCCTGTCATAAGATCAGATCTTTCAACTAATCCAGCAGAACCTGAAAAAAATATATATAATGGCCAGGTACGCGGCCTTTTCGTAAGATATATAGGTAATAGTGATCAGAATGTACAGATTGTTGACAATTCTTTATAAATTAAGTTAAAACCTGAGTTAATCGATTGGTTAAAAACATCTATACCAGTCGCTCAACTCAGGTTAACAATTCTTTTTTAAGATTCTCAATTTTAAAAGCAAGCTGTTCTTTAGTGGTACTCCCAGATTTAAAATCAATAACTGAAACTGGTTTTTTATCAAGAATCATTTCCATATTTCGCACCACATTAGGAACACCAAACATCTTGTATGTAATCAAAAATCCAGCAGTTTTAATATTTTCCTTGTACAGTTTCAAATAAGTCCTTACCGCAGAACACATGGTTGACCCCCAGATCGGAGTTCCAATAATCACAAGATCATATTCAGAAGGTTTTTTCACACAATTTTCAATTTCTGTACATTTTCTGGTAACAGCATCAATACTAGCAGTTATATAACCCATAGCACCACTTCGATTCTTTTTATCATGAATTTCTTCAATATCAGCTCCTAAACCAGCAGCTAGTTCCTGGGCTATTTTTCTGGTTACACCAGTTCTTGAATAAAACACTACTAATATTTTTTTATTATTTTCCATTACCGTTTCCTGCTTTGTAATTATTTTTAGCAAGCGCAATTTTAATTTCTTCAGCCAATTCAAGATATTTTTGAGACCGTTTAAAATCACGGATATTTTTATAAAAATACCCAAGTTTTTCTATATAATAAGCAACTTTCGGGTGATATTTCCCAACTGATTTTTCCCAGACTACAATCGCATTCTTGATCTGATATTCACATTTTTCATACTGTTTAGTAATATAGTAAAGCCCTGCAAGATCCATCATTGCCTCAGACCTGCCGGAAAGATTACCAGCACCTTTTCTTGTCTGAAAAACCAGCGTTTTCTTCAAATATGTTTCAGCAAGATTGAAATTACTACTCATAATAAACATTTGAGCCAATTCTTTATAAATATTGCCAATCGCCGGGTCACTTCCACCAGAAAAACGGGTTTTAATAATAATTGACTTGTTGTAATATTTGGCAGCATTAGCATAATTTTTCATTTTTTTCGAAACTCTTCCCAATCCAAAATAAATCTCGGCATTCAATAGATCCCGATTGTTTTTCAATTTATCAGCGTTTAACTGACACTTTAAATAAAGCTTTCTCGCAAGATTATATTCACCCTGTTGTTCTTTGTAGAGCGCCATATCCATAAGATTTTTTATTGTATCCGAATTTCCCTTACCTTCATATTTTTTCCGATTGATATTATATCTACGTTCCGCAAACTGGTATGCTTTTTGGAAATCTCCCATTTCGGCATATAATCTCATCATTTTTAAAAGACCATTATCAAGTTTTTCTATATTTTGCTCAGGATGACTTTTGATTATTGAAATATATCGTTTATAATATAACCCCGCCAGCTCAAATTGCTGTTTTTTTCTATAAACATCCCCAAGCATAACATTTACAACAGCCGCATTTATATGGTTATTACCAAATCTTTTTTTAGTGAATTTCAAAAGTTCAAGCCCAGTTTTCATAGCATTGTCTATTTGCTGTGCCTTGAATAAATTCACAAGCTTTTTAAGCTTTGATCTATACGTATTTTCTACATCCAGCGCAAAACAAATTGAAAAGAAACAGCAAATATAAAAAGTTAATATTATCTTTTTTATCATAATCGTCATTATAATTGATATATATTCAATAGTAAAGGTGATTCTATTCAATGAGTCGACAACTTTTCAGTTCAAATAATATAAAAATTAACACAATGCTTTTTTAGCCAGGGACACAGATAAAACACAGAATTTTTAATATAAAAGAATCAAACATGCCCAACTGGTCATATCAAACGTCTAAAACAAAAGTCACTAATCAGAAAATCAAAAGAATAATACCGTTTTAATCAGAAAATCAATTTTATAAAACAATAAACAGTATATTTCTGGCCTTTTTTATAAGAAATTACGATTTAATCTACAATTGTTATCATAATTCTTATAATTTAGGTGTGAAGAGAAAATTATAAGGTTGGTAGTTGATGAAAAAGATAAGTTTGATATCAAAAATATTGTTTATCATAGCGGTTGTATTTATAAATTGTGGAATCATTTGTGCTCAGGGAGTTAATATACAGTATCAACTTGACAGCATTTCAGAAATTGATGACAGTTCAATCAAACAGGAAATAAAAAATAATATTTTACTTAACTGTTATAGTGATAATGAAGAATTTAATGATGTTCTTGATTCTTCATCTGATATGCTTGAAAGTCGTTTTGATATTACTGGTCCTGCAGAGGAAATTTACAAACTGGACGATGGGAAAATGGATAATGTCACCATTACCGAGCATAGAGGTAAATCTTTATTTTCTCCTATTGATGAAACAAAAATCCCAGAAAGCTATAAATGGACACTTGAACTTTGTAACAAATTCAATCCTGCCAAAAATACTAATGACCACAAACGATTAAAAAAAGATATTGATGAATATTTAGATAAAATACAAGATCTGCCTGTTATTAAACATGCACTCAAAGTTACCGGTACTTCAATCGAAGATTTTAGGAAAAACTGGTTTGGCGAAGGTCGCGGATTCGAACATATTATAGCCGGCGAAACAAGCGGTAGCACGGTCAGTGGATATCATTGGTGGTACAAATTTTATGATGATGAAAAAAAAGGTCAAGTCGTATATCAGAGTAGCCTGGAAGCTCTTAATGATGAAAATATTTTTACCGGGAAATTCACCTGGGATCCTGAAGGTTCTGTAAAAAAATGCTCTAAGAAAAAAGGCGGATTCATTATCGGCGAAAGCGCTGCAGCATTATTGGCACTTGGACATATCGCCATGGAAGCAAGCAAGAACAATGGAATCCGAACCCTGAGAAGCAAATTCTGGGCAAATATAAACGGCACAAGCTATTTATGGTGTATGTATACTCAAAATGGAACAATAAGGACTTTGTATCCAACTGCAAGTCAATCATATATTTTTTCCATAGACGATTAAAAATTCCTTGAATTAAGTAGCAGTCTTCTTTTAATTTCCCTAAATACTATCCCTATGGTATAGTAAGCGCATAAATTTTAAAACATTATGAAGGAGTTTAGTAATGGGAACAGAACTTTTTAACAACAAAAAAATGGTCGATTTAATAAGTGGAAAGAAAAAAGGCAAACTAGGGACTAAGACCAATCCAGCACAAGTCAGCGTTCAGAATGAGAAAAGATCAAAAGAAGTAGAAGATATTTTTGCTAAAAACGGATGGGAATTTGAAATTGAAATCGAACCCGATAAAGAAGAAGAAATATCTGATCTTAACCGACTCTTAAAACCTCCACAACCAGTAACAGCAGAAAAAAAGATTGGACCAAACGAACCGTGTCCATGTGGAAGTGGGAAAAAATTAAAGAAATGCTGTAAAAAGTAACATGTCCATTGACCATTCAAATGAACCTCTACATGGAATAACACTTAAAACAATACTTGAATCTCTAGTTAAGTTTTATGGTTGGGATAAATTAGGAGAACTGATCAATGTCAGGTGTTTCCTGTATGACCCAAGTATTAATTCCAGCCTTAAATTCCTAAGGAAAACTCCATGGGCCAGGGAAAAGGTTGAAAGGCTTTACCTGAAGCTTAAGAAAAAGAAACAGAAAAAAGGATAAGTATTTTCATAAATGCCACAAATCAAAACTAATAATGTTGATCTTTATTATGAAATTCATGGAAAAGGGACACCATTGTTGCTTATTGCTGGCCTGGCCAGTGATTCCCAAAGTTGGCAACCTGTTGTAAAAGAACTATCACAGCATTATCGTATAATAATTCTCGATAATAGAGGAACCGGCAGAACAACACCTCAAGATATTAACACAGGGATTCAAAGCATTGCTGATGATTGCATTGCCCTTATTGAGCATCTGGGATTTTCCTCAGTTAACCTTCTGGGACATTCAATGGGAGGATTTGTAGCATTGGATTGTGCCATTCGTCATCCTGATTTTGTTTCAAAGTTAATTCTTGCTGGAACTTCAGCTTTCAATTCCGAACGAAATAATGCTCTTTTTCAAGATTGGGCTTCCTATATGGAAATTGAAAGTAATCCAGAGTTATTGTTCAGGAATATATTTTACTGGATATTTTCAAGCCGGTTTTTTAAAAATGTTGAGATTTTTAATAGCTCTGTACAAGGAGCAATTGAATATCCTTACCCACAATCTAAAACCGCATTTAAAAATCAGGTCAATGCTTTAAAAGAATTTAACTGTATAGATCACTTAACTGGTATTACATCAAAGACTATGATTATATGCGGGAAAGAAGATTTGTTGTTTCCGCCTGAAGAAAGTATTCAAGTGTTACAAAAAATCCCAGGAGCAATTTCTACCATTATAGATGGTGCTGCTCATTCCATTCACATGGAAAATCCAGTCGAATTTATAAATATAATACATAATTTTATCCAGAATTGTTAATCAGAAATAGTCTGGTTTCTATTTATCCAGCCCAAGAACAGTTTTTAAATTATCATAATGATAAATCATGCGTTTCACATTTTTATCATGCACAGTATATCCTTTGCATTTTAGAGCATTATTAAAATAAGGTCTGATACTTTCAGGAGACGTTCCAAGTATTAACGCCCATTCAGCAGTTTTAAGATAATAATTCGCAAGATTTGAAAGATCAGATTTCTTATTTCTATAATTTGATTTAGCTGATTTCTGCTTAATCAACTGCGTTTTATAGTTTATATAATTTTGTCTACATTTTAAAAAATCACTCAATTTACCAGACTTAAAAGCTGCTATTGATAATAAATTCCATGTATCTGCAATAATTCTAAAGTTATCATTTGCCCCTGCTTGCTTTAGAATCTTAAATACTGTCTCACATGAACTTTTAGCCTGACCTATCTCATCAAGTCTAAGAAAAGGAGAAGCCATCTGCTTGTATCTATCTGCAATAGTGACCATATTTCTTTTTCTAACAACTTCTTTTGGATGATCTAGTTTTTTCGTGAAATATTCTATCCCTTTTTTCAAACCTTTTATATACTTGATGCTTTTTTCCTTTTCATCCAGCCTTTTAGTTAAATTCACTGACAAAGGTTTCACAGATTTAAGATCTGGAATTGCAAATGAAATTTGAAATGATCCTTCCCTAGTCGGAGTTGTCCCTAAAGCAGTCATAGTACTAGAAGTCGAATATTTTCTGGTATAGAAATAATATTTTCCTGTATTATTTCTTACCTCCATTCTATACAAACCTGGTTTCACCCCATCAGAAGCGTCTGCTTTTACTTTATAATGAGGTATATTAAAACCAGAAGCTGTGGAGATATATCCACTTTGAATATTTCTTTTTTTAGGGCGAATAAGTTTAAATTCTACTCTTTCATGAACAGTTACAGCACTGAGTTTATGTATTTCATCCAAAATTCCAAAAGTCCATTGTACGTTGTCATTTATTTCTTCACTTCTTTCTTGCTGGTCTAATAAAAACTGATGTCCTATTCTTCTAAGATCCCTGTTAATTATTTTTTCTAAAGCGGCAACATCATCTATTAATTCAATTTTATCAGTGCGCGAAAGATCTTTTTTCAAATAACGCAAAGCAGCAAGTTTTCCTCTGATATTCTGAATTCCTTTAATAATATCGTTTACAGGTATTCCTGTTGGATCTCCTGAGCCAACCATATTTATAAGCTGCTCCCTTGCATCCATCAATCCATTTATAGAAATAGATACTCTTCTAGCCAATTTTAATTTCGGCCTGAAACCTTCACGTAATTTTGGCCATAGATTCTTTTCAAGCCATTCAAGAATGACTTTCTGGGCTATTTTTATCAGCAAACCACTACCTGAAAAGCTAAGTATAATATCTGCTATTTTTTCTTTAATTATTCTACGACATTGTAACCGAAAAGCCGCTTTTGCAGATCTAAAACCACCTAATCCCATACCAAGATGCTTTCTACTTAACGTATCAAGATAACCCTTTATATTTATTCCCAAAAATCGTTGAACACGATTTGAAGCTGTAGAATAATGTTTACTCTGGAGTAAATCGGCAAGACCTTTTTTCTTCAGGAACGATCTTACTTTTTTCTTCAAGATTGTTCTTACGGCCATTGCTAATACAGTATCCCTATTCTGCCGGGTGATTTTTGAAGCTTCATCAGGCAGTTTTTTTCCTGTTTTATCCTTATAAATCTTCCCGATTATTTCGACATTTTTCCTGATTCTTTTTATAATCTCGTGTTCTTCCAGTAATCCTGATCGTGTATATTTATCAAACATAAATAATTTCATCGTTTCAGCATACAACATTCCAGAATTAATGAAATTTTTTACCTGAACTGCAATTTCACTATTGTTTAAAGGCTTGTTTTTAAGCGATTCAAATATTGATTTATGTTTTTTAAATTCCTGGTCATGTTTTCTAAGCTTTACAAGATATTTAGAAATAGTCTTTTTCAAAGTTGGAAGTGGCTGTATTTTTTCCGATTTAAAACTATAGAGTTTTTCATCCAGGTTCTCATTTTCTGGAACAACTTGCCTGGCTTTTGCTGATTTTGCGAGTGAAAGAGCTGTTTGTCCTGAATTATTTTTAATGTCTGGTCTTGATCCTTTAGATACTAGAAATTTTGTCATTTCTACATTATCATTTAACACGGCATAATGAAGAGGAGTATTTCCTTTTAAATCAGCATTATTTACTTCTCTATTCTTTGAAGAACTCCCTGATTGTGATGAATTTTCAATCAGTAATTTAGCCATTTCAATATTTCCAGATTTTGCAGCAACATGCAGCGGTGTCTCGCCTGATTCATTTTTTAAACTGATATTACTGGTATTTTCCAGAATAAATTTTGCTGAATTTATATCGTTTTTTTCAATCGCTTTAAAAAGTAGTTTTGCCGACGAGGATTGTTCAGGAATTTTTGGAAATGAAGATTTCTTAGTAGATTTATCAGATTGGTCAAAAGGTTTCCTATTTCCTAAATAATCCTGGAGAATGATCTTTTTTTCCTGTTTTTCCGGATTAATAAAAATCTCTTTATCTGCAAATATCCACAATCCACCAGAAACAAGATAGGTCGTAGCAATATATTTCTTTTTACCCTTATTTTTAAATTTTATCCATTTACATGGGATTTTCAGTGTAAAATCATTCCAATTAGCCTGATCATATTTAATAGGGTCTGAAGTTTGAAACTGAACCCTTCCGCGATTTCCATAATTCTCCTGTGGCGACATTATAGATGGCATTACAAACGATCCATTTGGATATTTAAATCCACTTCCTACAAACATTTTTTGACCTTTAAGTCCATTAGCAGCAATAGAAGCATGAAGATCCATATTTATCAAATATTCTACTAGGTTTGGTTCAGCAACGCCCATTCCAGCATTATTCGGATGACTCCATTTTTTTTCAACTCTTCTATATTCGATCCCTTTTAATGCAATCGTTCTTGTTGGAATGACCCCATTCCTGTAGTCATATTTGAACTGAAGTTCAGATTTTGCAAGGAATACATCATATTCTAATTTAATGGTAACTATATATTCAGAACGAGAACTGTGTTTAAAAAAAGAGTAGGGATAGAAGAAAGAATAATTAATATTTTTATTATCAACTGAGACTTTTAAAAATCCTTTCTTTCTAAGAAATCCATTTTTATCGACTTCGCCTTTAAGAACTCCGTTTGGTAGTTCAACGCCCTGGCCATTTGGATATCTATATGTAATCGTCATTTCCAGATTTTTATTCTTTAAACCACTTGTTACAACAACAGCTGTAACATTAAATCCAAGATCATTCCCACGCTTAACATTAGACTTAATCAACAGTCTTTCAATCCTTAGCGAGCGAAGGCCATCAGAATAAACCTGACCTAACAGGGGAATACCACCAGAAGCAAGTACATAATTCGTAACAATAATCGTAATAATCAGGAATAGTAATATTTTTTTCATATTTCCCCCAAAGGTTTAAACTGAAAATAATTTTACCACAGAGAATCACAGATAAGATAATTAAAAATTACCATGATATTTTATTTGAATAGAATAAATCAAACTCGTTATTTGTTGAATCAAACATTTCTTCAGGTTGTAATAAAACCTTAAAATAGATTATATTGGTATAGGCTCAACTGCATTAAGTTAATAACAGGTGGATTTTATGAGACCCATAATACGATTTTCAAACATGTCTAAGTTTAGAAATATCAGGAGAATATAATGAGCAAATTTTTAGATAAAATTAAAAACGGCACTATACTTGTTGCAGACGGCGCAATGGGTACAATGCTTTTTGAAAGAGGTTTAAAACCCGGAGAATGTCCTGAAGCTCTTAATCTAAATAACCCTGAAATCCTGGAAGAAATTGCAAAAAATTATCTGGATGCAGGTGCTGATATCATACAGACAAATACTTTCGGAGGAAGCCCGATGAAACTGTCCCAGTATGAGCTAGACTCAAAAACAGAGGATATAAATATTGCTGCAGTTTGTGCAGTAAGAAAAATAGTCGGAGACAGTGCTTTTATATCAGCATCCTGTGGCCCAAGTGGAAAAATACTAAAACCATACGGCGAAGCAGATCCTGAAAAAATATATGCAGGATTTCATCGGCAACTTTCTGCTTTAATTGGCGAAGGTGTTGATATGATTTGCGTAGAAACAATGACCGACATCAATGAAGCCCGTTTAGCCATCAAAGCAGCAAAATCAATATCAACTGATATTCCAGTTATGGCTACTATGACATTTGATTCTATTCCAAAAGGATTTTATACCATTATGGGAGTAGACATTAAAACAGCCGCTAATGAACTTGTCGCGGCAGGGGCTGATATTATCGGTTCTAACTGTGGAAATGGAATTGATAACATGGTTAAAATTGCACAGAAATTCAAAGAATACAGTAAATTACCTGTGATAATCCAAAGTAATGCAGGACTTCCAATAAACAAAGCTGGAAAAATAGTTTATAATGAAACTCCTGAGTATATGGTCAAACGACTTGATGCTCTGATAAAATCTGGTGTTTCAATTATTGGTGGTTGTTGTGGTACCGGACCTGATCATATTGCTGCTTTTCGGAAATTTGTTGACGAAATAAATAAAAAATAAAAAGAAGATCTCGCGCAGAGAACGCTGAGAACGCTGAGGAAAAAAATATAAATACTGTAGGGACAGGTTCCTGTGCCTGTCCAATTTAAAGATTAGACAGGATTAACAAGATAAACATGATTAAACTGAAAATAAAAACAAAAAGATTGAACCGCAAATAAAAAAGATAAGATCTCGCGCAGAGGGCGCTGAGAATGCAGAGGAAAAAAATATAAATACTGTAGGGACAGGTGCCTGTGTCTCTCGATGGACTCGTACCCCATACGAGACCTGGCACCATATACGCATATTGAAGGAGCAAACTAAGAAATGAGTTATCACATACCAGACAGAGAAGAAGTTTTTGAATTACTTAAAAAATATAATCAAAGCGAAAGCCTGATAAAACATGCCCTCACAGTCGAAGCTGTAATGAGACATTTCACAGAACTTAATAATGAAGATCCTGAAATGTGGGGTCTAATTGGACTTATACATGACCTTGATTATGAAAAATATCCAGATGAACATTGCGTACATACCGAAAAAATACTGAAAGATTTGAACTGGGACCCAGTTTGGATTAGAGCTGTTTTGAGTCATGGTTGGGAAATGTGTACAGATATAAAGCCTGAAAAAAGAATGGAAAAAATTCTTTATACAATTGATGAATTAACTGGACTAATCACTGCTTCCTGTCTAGTAAGACCTTCAAAAAGTGTGCTGGATTTGAAAGTCAAATCAGTTAAGAAAAAATGGAAGGATAAACGGTTTGCTGCTGGTGCAAGCCGCGAAGTCATTACCAAAGGTGCTGAAATGCTCGAAATGGACATTTCAGATGTAATTGCTGAAACAATCGAAGGTATGAAAAAAGCAGCAGAAGCGATTGGACTGAAAGGGGATTTGTAATACGAAGAACATGAAGGTAATAAAACTTATCTTAATCACATCCTTATACAGTATTTTATCATTATGTATCGGCTGTTCTCATTATAATCGAGTATTGACATTAAAAGATCAGCTGAATAATTCAGAAAAGTATATTGAATTAATAAGCGGAAAACAATTTACACTTATTTTCAAAAAACCTGTGTTATTAAATGGGGATATATACAAATTAAGCAGAATTAATCCATATTTGAAAATGAAAAATGAAAACATATCAAACTGGACCTATCATTTTGATAAAATTAATATGGAAAAAGGGGAAACCATTGGTAATATAAGAGTCTCCGGGAAAGCACAGTTCATAAATAATGTACTTCAAAAAGTTCATCTTCCATGGCAGCTTTCAAGTGCAATCAGTAAAACTCTTTTGTGGGAAATTATCTGTTACATTCCAAACGGAAGTATAAGTATTTTAAAACGTACTTTCATAATTTCATTTCCAGTTACAAAAATTCCATGTAATGAAACTTTACCTTCAAAAGCTAAAGTTATTAAACTTTCTGGAATTCCAACAAAAGAATTTGATAAAAACCATATTCATTACCGACATAAACCGTTAGAAAAAAATGAAAATCTCCGAACTGTAACTACACACATTGATTACTGGTTTAATAAACATAATCATCTACTAAGAAAAGCGTCTCTATCAATAAATGGATATCGAGGCGTTATACAGTTTATTGATCCTGATCGAAAGTAAAATGCTACTATTTGTATTTTAGTCTAAAAAACATCTTTTTATGATCCAGCGCTGCTTTTCTGTTAATGAAATTTACAATAGAAAGTGGATTACCTATAGAGATAAAATCCGGAGCAATAAAATTAGGGTATCTTTTCTTGTATTTCCCATTTAAACCATGCGATCTTTCATATTTTAAGAACAGTTTAAGGTCTACAGTATTATATTTTTTATGCGCTTCGGGATCAATGACAGAAATACCTTCACCTACAAGTTTAAGCACTTTAAGAAGGTGACTTGGATAATTTTTAAGATCTTTAAAATCGATGTTCTTTATCTCTTTATAGGCTTTGCTCCATTCCGTTAATGGATTATCATCAAAGAAATTCAGCAGAAGCAAATCTCTTTTATGGTATTTTTTTCCAGCACTCTTTGAAGAACTCCTTTCTTTACTGGCTTTTTCCTTCTTCAAAGTTCCATATTGATTTTCAACCATATAATCCCATTGTTTAAAATGATACTTTCCAGCTGATTTTGAATCTCCTACAAAAATAACTACTCTTTTATTCTTTTTAATCATTTCACCAATTGTAGGCCAGCCTTTATTTTTATCAAAATCATTTTTAGTATAGATATAACTGCTTAATCCAATATCATGATATAACTTTTTAAACTTACTGTAATCCTTTACATAATCTTCAAGAATTATTGTAATAATCTCGCCACGGTTAAGAGCAATAAAATGTTTTAACTCCTTTAACACTTTTGAATAATGCATAAATTTGCCTTTTCCAGTAGCATATAATATAGCTCTTAAAAATTTCTGATACTTTAGTTTTCCATGCGAAAGAACAATTTTACCTTTATTCTTGTACGTATCAAACATAAATGCTCTTACTCCAAGACCCAACTGTTCTTTAGTTGAAAATATCTGCTGTCCATATGGAAAATAAAAATCAGTATAAGTTGAATAAGAATTATGGGTACATAAAAAACAGACTTCTGAATACTTCAGATCAGATTTCGGAGATTGACGTACTGTCGGAACACATTGTTTCCCTTCTGTCATCTCTTTTAAATAAAATGGATTTTCATAATAAGCCATCATACATAGAAGCAAATGTTCGCCAAATTTTTCTGGAAGATGAATGAATTTTTTTAATTCATTCCAATACTTTTTTATTGTTTTTACAAGAGTCTCCTTTCCAGAAGAATCCAATGCATTATTCATAGAAAATATTATATTTTTTGTTTTTTCAGGTAAATTTTTAATCTCTTCAACTTTAGCAGTCAAATCTTTATTAGCCTTTTCTATCTTGTCTTTGGCTTTCTTGGCTTTTTTCTGAGCAGCAGTCAATCCGTGGTGCACTGTATGTGTCACATGGGTAATTGTTTGATGGAGATGTTTTCTCAAATGGTGGTGATGAGAGTGATGAATGTGCGGAAATGCCTCTAACATCTGATGGGCGAAAACACTGATAAAAAGTAATACAACTAAAAATAATAATTTCTTTTTCATAAATAGCCTTCCTTCGGTATAAATTTTATAACTTTATCAAATTTCAATTGCCATTTGATTACTTATCTGAGAGATTATCTGGAATTCTATTCAAAAGTAAAATGCTCAATTCCACCACATTTTGAACAAAGTTTTATGTTGTTAAAATCACCATTTATATGTTGATTCCTATATTTTTCCATTGTTTCCCCAAACCATAATTTTTCAAAACTGGTTTCTTTCAGATTCCCTATTGAATGCTGAAGGTTAATATCATGACAACAGATAGTCAGCTTTCCAGTAGAATCAACATTAGGCATGAACCAGAGGGATGCGCAAGGAGAACGTTTCTGTAAAGTATCAGCTGAATACTGATCAGAAAATCTGTTTTCAACAGTAATCTGATCGGTTTCAATAATCGTATCAGAACTTTCTAAATCAACATTATTTTCTATCAAACCATTTTCAACAAGAAAACGCTTATGTAATTTGTTTGCATCACCTTGCGAAGCAGTAAGCAATCTTGAAAACAGGATTATATCTCTGTCATGTTCATGTACCACATCCCATGCAATCTTAAATTCACAATCAACGTCATTGAGCATTGAACTGATCAATTCTATAAATTTTCCACCATTTTTAAAATTCTTAGATTGAACAATGTAAGCAAATATCAGATTAATATCACTGCCAGTTTGTTCGCGAACTTTTAGTAAGTATTTGATGTTGTCTATTACCTTTTCAAAACCTGAAACACCTTTTATCTTCTGCCAGTCATTTGCTACAGCTGAATCAAGCGAAAGATGAATTCGTTTTAGTGATTCGATTTCGACAAGTTTATCTACAACTTCCGGAGTTAAAGCAAGTCCATTAGTATTAAACTGCTGGTTTGTAAATCCGGACTCATGAGAAAACTTTAAAAATTCTGGAAATTCCGGATGAAGAAGTGATTCGCCAAGCCATGAATAAACAATTGCAGATGGTCGAATTGGAGAGGAAACAATATTTTCTATAATTTTTTTAAAATCATCAAACGGCATCAATGTTTTAGGACGATTATGAGGATATTTTTTTTCACGGTGTGCACCGCACATAATGCAATTGGCATTGCAATAGTCTGTTATTTCCATGAACATTACCATTTTGTTCCAGTTCATGTTTTTATAGTCCAGTAGGTTTTTTTTCCGTGTCATTTGTTGTAACTCATACTACTTTACTTTATTAAGGAAATTGAATCAATATATCCTCAAACATGTTGTTCCATATATAGTATAGTTGTGCACCTGTACCATTATATGTGTTTTGATGGAAAAACTTATCTGGTGTCGAAGCGCACTTTACCATCATATATATTTAATGAAAATAACAAACCTGGCGCAGGGGTCAGGGGACTGTGAATTTTTTTGGACTCCAAAGAAAATTAAAGTCCATCTTACCCCATTTATATTAACTATTTTGTCATCTTTCCTCTGCGTCCTTCCCGTTCTCTGCGCGATGTCTTTCTTTTTGTTCCCTATCCTATTTTATCTTGTTAATCCTGTCTATTCTGTTTCTTTATATGTTTCTATTATAGCGGAATATTTTTCAAACTCTTCAAGTTTTCCTCTTTTTTTAGCACCATTAGCATAGATTTTTGCTTTTTTGCAGATCTCACGTTTTACCTCTTCAATTTCAAAATCAGTCATTTTTTCACTCAGATTTTTTAATGTCTTTATCAATGCCTTTATCCGCCATCTGTCCATCCCAAAATATTTTCTGGATAGTTGATCGTCATGACCACCATGTTTAATTGTGAGCGGCTTTTCAATGAAGTCTATCTGATACAAAAGCGTAAGCTTCAGCCATAGTTCATAATCCTCGCAAACTTCAAAATCCTCATCAAACATTCCTGCATCATCTAAAACAGTTTTATGAAGTAAAATTGAAGATGGTGAAATAATGCATAAAGGCAATGCACTAAGGAAAAATTCCCCGCCCATTTTTTTATGTTTTTTCAACTGGTTAAGATGTTGTCCACGTCGATACCACACTTCATCCGTATGACAAATTTTATTTCCAGAACGCATTAAAGATTCCATCTGCATGATTATCTTTTCTTTTTCCCATTGATCATCACTATCTAAAAAAGCTATCCATTCATTACTTGTGCGCTTTATTCCAACATTCCTGGAATAGGACACTCCCCTGTTTTCCTCATTCGTGATCAGGATTACATCAGGATATCTTTCTGATATTACTGTTGAAACATCATCAGTAGATGCATCATCAATTACAATTATTTCAATATCCTTATAATACTGTTCAATAACGCTGTCAATTGCTCGACATACTGCAAAACAGCGATTGTAAACGGGGATTATTACTGAAACTCCATTTATATTTTTATTATTCATTATTGTCTATTTCTAATTATTACCTGAGCTGAGCGATTATTTGGAATTCAGATGTGCTGATCTCAGGTATTCCTTCACTCGGGAATATTTGGAATCGTTGTTAACTCCCCTTTATAGTTCCTAAGTTTATATTCAGTCTCTGATTTTCCAATTATATAATAATCTGGCATCAGTGGAATTTTTCCGATATTCGTTGCAATAACATACATCGGTTGCGCCAAACCACTAACCGTACCTCTTATACAGTCACGTATAAGTTCAGCTCCTTTTTCAACTGGTGTTCTGAAGTGATCCACCCCAGGTGCTGGTTCGCAATAAAAAATGTAATATGGGCGGATTCGTACCGAAAGAAGTTTGAGATGAAGTTCCTGAAAGCTTTTTTTATCATCGTTTATCCCTTTTAGCAATACCCCCTGGTTTCCTACACAGATTCCACATGTAAGCAAATCATAAACTGCTTTTGCAGTTTGTTCCGTAATCTCATTGGCATGGTTGCACTGAACATTGATGAAGATTGGAATTTTATGATAGGGTCTAAGTATTTTCATCAGAGCTGGTGTTATCCTCATAGGCATATTGATCGGAGCACGGGTGTGAAACCTGATCATTTCCAGATGCTTGATTTCCCGAAGTTTTCTGACCAGGTATTCGATCTGGTCATCTGGAAGTATAAAAGGATCTCCTCCAGTCACTAGTACATCACGGATTTCAGGATGCTGCTTTATCCATTCCAACCCCTCGTTCACATCAAATCTTAATGATATACTTCGATCTACAACAAGTTCCCTTCTGAAACAATGTCGACAGTACGTACAGCATTTTTCAGTAACGGTAAATGCAACGCGATCATGATACTGTCTTGCTATGCTATCCGGTCTCTTTTCTTCGGTTGCTCGATTTTCCTTCCAGATCAGATAATTTTCAATTCCATACTTATTCTCAGTTTCTTTCATAGAAGGTATCATTTGTTTCCGAATAGGACAATTCGGGTCATCACGATCCATAAGCGAAGCAAAATAAGGAGTCAATCCCCAGACCGTTCCAAGTTCATTGATGGCTTGTTCTTCTTCAGAAGTCACATTAATATATTTTTTAAGCCTATCTAATGTATTAACAAAATTGTTAAGTTGGTCTTTCCATTGTTCCATATTTATTACCTCGCAATTTATTATATTGGGGGATTCATTTTTTAAATTACTATTATTTTACAGTAAGTCATATTGAATATACAATGAGTTTTGCTTAAAAGTTTTTTTGAAAACTCATAGAACATTCATGGGAGTTATTTATCATTCAACTTTGGACGCAATCTTTTAATATCTTCTTCAATTTCTTTAAGGTTTAGTTCGTTTTCTAATTTCTTTTGATTATCCTGGTATTTTGTATTATAAGATTTCCCATCTTGGGCAGTATGTCGGAAATTCCGACATACTGAATTTTCTTCTAATTCACTTTCCTTAAATATATTACCAATATGCTCTGTAATAGTAGTTCTACCTTTATTAAACAAAGCAGCCATTTGTGCTTGGGTAAGCCAGACAGTTTCATCTTCCAGCCGAACATCTATTTTATAATTTCCGTCCTGGGTTTTATATATTATTATTTCAGAGTTTGGTTGTTTCATTTTTATTACCTTTATATATAACCATTTTAGCACTCAAATTTCACGTTTGCAACTTATTCAAGTCCAGCAAATATACCCTCAAAAGATTCTGTAATTATTTACAGAAAAATAAATACAAATACTTAAAGACTTTAGTCAAAGGCACATGCCACGTTACAACCGAAAGCTATTGTACAGACTGTATACACAAGTTGAGGTTCTACCTGATAAACAAGATATCACTAAAGATGGATCCTGTGATCAAGTCATACCCTATAGGGCAATTATTTATTTGGACGGTCTGAGAGTTACATTGCGAAACTTAAAAATGGATCCCCGGGTCAAGCCCGAGGATGACGTAGGATTGTGATCAAATCACAGGATGACAAAAAAAGTGGTGTGTCAAAAAATAAGACACACCACTTTTCATTCAATAACCCTTCCGTATTACAAGGAAGAAATAATTATTACTTTGAACTCAAACCCATCGCACAACGGATTCCATCAGCTGCACTGGAAACAATCCCACCAGCATAACCACTGCCTTCACCAACAAAATATAGATTATCAAACCCGGTACATCTTCCGTCTTTATCACGCGCAACCTGAATCGGTGATGAAGTTTTGCTTTCAAGACCCATAAGCACACCTTCTTCAAAGCCTCTTAATTTTTTACTGAAATTCTGCAGACCTTCAATTAGAGCATTGCTCACTATTTCAGGAACCATATCAAATAAAGGCGCTGATCGCATACCAAGTGGATAACTTCCTTTAGGTACTTTTTTTGACTTATTTTTTTTCATGTAATTAGATGCCTTATTGGCAGGAACTGCATAACTATTAGAAAAAGTATAAAATTTCTCTTCCAGTTTATCTATCCAATCCAGTATTTCAAGTGGAGAGCATTTATGACCTAAAAGCATATCAGGATGAATTCCAACAACACATCCGGCATTAGAAAATTTTCCATTACGGATGTAATTGCTCATACCATTTAGTACACTTTTTTTCGCAAAAGCTGACGCAGGTACTATCTTTCCGCCAGGACACATACAAAAAGTATAAACCGATAATCCTGATTTAGTTTTAGTCGTTAAGCGATATTCTGCCGCTTTCACTCCAGGTAAATTCTCGCTTCCCCATTGTGCCATATTAATCAATTTCTGTTCATGTTCAATTCGATGCCCTAACGCGAAATTTTTGGTGCGAAACTGAACACCTTTATTAATTAACATACGATATGTGTCATATGCTGAATGTCCTGTGGCAAGCACCACATGATCAGCTTCCATCTCGCCGGTATTACACACAATTTTATTTATCCTGTTCTCACTGATTACAATATCTTCAAGTTGGGTATCAAATAAAATAACACCACCGTTTTCCAGAAATTTTGTACGGAGATTAGAAACAATAACTTTCAGGTTATCAGTTCCCACATGCGGATGGCTCATGTATAATATTTCCTCAGGAGCACCTGCTTTCACATATTCCGAAAGAATAAAACTCCGTTCCACAGAAATACGTTTTGATCGAGAAGTCAGTTTTCCATCTGAAAAAGTCCCTGCCCCTCCCTCGCCAAAAGCGTAGTTATTTTGATCAGTAAATTCGCCTCTGTTTTCCAGCTGTTTAATCGCTTTAGTCCGTTTTTTAAGCTCAGAACCACGTTCAAGGATTGTCACGTTAAATCCAGCTTGTTGAAGCACATGTGCTGTAAAAAAACCAGCTGGTCCACTGCCAATTACTATAACTTTTTCAGTACGTTTTTTATAAGGAATCTCTAACGCTTCAGGCGCTGCATAGGATTCACCTTGAAGTTGTTCCGAAAAAATAACTAGACTTAAAAGCCAATGCGGATCACTCTTTTTTCGAGCATCAAGACTTTTCTTTTCAATCTGAAAAGAAAACTCCTTAAATCCCAGCTCTTTGAATATTAAAAATCTTATATCAGCTTCAGAATAATCAGTCTGTATTTTTATTTGTACTTTTTTATAGCCCATTTAATTTTTTTCCCTTTTATATATCAGTTGTTTAATAGATTACCCGAAAAGCTCGGGTAATGACAATCAGACTGTGTCACAATACATTTCTATACCAATTTTGGTAGAAATAACTAATATAGCGCAAGGTTCAACTGTTTCACACAAAGCATTTCATGATGCTCGAATTCCGAGCATAACAAAAAACCATGTGACCCCATCTATATTGGTATTTGTCATTAATTATTTCCAGTTTTTATTTAATTGTTCTAAAATAAAAAAAGAAGCTCGACACTACGAGCTTCTTTTTTTATTTTATCTTTTATAACACTTTCCTGCTTTCGAAATGAGATTCGTACGAAGTGTAATTTGGATTTAAATGAGATGAAGGTTGGATTTTTCAAAGCAATTTATGCTGAGGTGTAGTACCCTACTCCGCAAGCATAAATTGGTGCAGAAAAATCCAAGATTTGCTCATTTTAATTCAAATTATTCTGCTTTTGTGTCTACGTCCATTACCAATCTTCTTTTTCCAGTTTCTTCGAATTCAACTACCATTTTTTTGATTCCATCTTCAGTTTCACCAGTTTCTAACACAACTCCTGTATCATTCCAGATCTTATGAAAAATTTTGTCACCATCTTCGTATACTTTAGATGGTTCATAATCAGTAACTTCTTCAGAAGCTTTCTTTTCTTCTAAAATAACTTCCTTAGTCTTCGTAGCTCTTTTTCTTTTCTTTTCAACCATGATTTCTTCACCCCTTTAATTTTTTCTATATATAATACTAATTACAGACCAAAAATCTGTATTTATCTTTCATAATCAGGCGATTATATCACGTTAAATTGAAAAAGACAAAATAAAATTGACAAAAACTGAATTTAATTAATGATTTTCAGGATC
>DAOVTB010000317.1 GCA_030633305.1 Candidatus Muiribacteriota bacterium | reverse complement strand
GAAATACTCTTTTTTACAAGATCAATATATTTTTCAGAAAGGTTATAGGTTTCGGGAATTTCCTCACTTTCAGTTTCAAATATTTTTAAAGGCGAAGTAAGATTTGATAAAAAAACTTTATCATCTATTTCTGAAAAGTTACTTTGATGAAATTCTGGAGAAAATTTAACTTTTACATTTTCGATAAGAGCAATTTTTCCACCACCTTTGCAATATCTGCAGGCAGGATCAATTTTTCCGCAATAAGTGCAGGATTTCATCTCGAATATTTTAGGAAGCATCCAGAAAAAAGAATCTTCAATATACTGTGCAGGTGGAAAATACTCTCTTTCCCAAATATCGATTTCTTTTTCAAGATCTTCTGCATCCTGCTTTACTATTTCCAGTGGTACTTCTTCCTTGATAATGGTTCTACTCTCGTACAGAGTAGATATATTCACACTGATATGAGGAGAGTATTTGGCATGATAAAAATTTTCTGTGAACAGATTATGGACACGCCGATGATTTAAATGATTAGCTTTGCACCAGGTAACAATTCTTTCCTTGATCTTATCAGGAAGTTTCTCCAATTCTTTATATGTAGCGATAATATTTGAAAATGATTTAGTCATAAGTTAACCTTGATCATGATTTTATTTCTCCAGCTTTGGTTAGACCTACTTTGGCGCATATTGGTCCAATGATCTCAAAAAATATACTCGTTGCTGTTACGGAACTGAGTATTATAGTACCTATTTTATCAGCTGAACCACCAATTATACTGAATTCCTGCTTAACCAGAATTGCTAATCCAATTGCAATTCCTGCTTGCGAAAGTGTTGCTATCCCAAGATATTTAGTTATCTTGGATTCCATGTTTCCGAGTTTTGCCCCTATGCTTGCTCCAGCAATTTTTCCTATTGATCTAGTGATAATATAGATGCTTCCAAGTGCTCCTAAAGAAGAAATTATAGATATATGAAGGTTACAACCTGCAAGTGAAAAGAACATTAAAAAGAACATTGGCATGATGATAGACATTTGTTCATGTATTCGTTTAGTAACAAAATAGGGTTGTGTGTTAACTACAAGAATACCGATGATCATATTTGTAAGTATGAAAGATAGATGTAAATAGTTTGATATTCCAACAGTAAAAATAATTGTTCCGAAGAGAATAGAAATTACGTCAGCAGGTTTTTTTATATTTCTTATCATTTTGCAGAAAATTACAGCAATGATGAGCCCAATAATTAGGCTTAAAAAAATTTCCTTGAAAGAAGTCAATATGACCATCGGAATATTATTCATTGAACCCTGAATGATACTTCTGGCGATAGCAAAAGAAAATCCAAAGATGATGATACCGAAACCATCGTCAAATCCTACAACTGCAAATAAGGTTTTGGTCATGCTGCCTTTAGCTTTGAATTCCTGAATGATAGCAACAGTTCCGGCGGGAGCTGTTGCTGGCGAGATAGCAGCTAAGATTAAAGCTAAAACGATATTTTTTGTTAGAAAGTAAACACCAGAAAAAACAATAACAAATGTTAAAAGTGACTGAAAAAATATGATATATGCAATTCCTTTCCCCTGCTTTTTCAAATTGGAAAAATTTAGTTCAAGTCCAATACTTACAGCAACAAATCCAAGTGCCATTTCTGTAATGAAGATAAGTTTATGTTGAAGTGTTTCATCAATGAGGTTCAAAAATGATGGCCCCGCGATAACTCCAAACAGCATATAACCGATTATTGTGGGTAACTTTATAAAACGTTTGGATAATTTTCCAGCATAAAAACTAAGAATGACAAGAATTCCAATAGAAAGTGTGGATGGTAGTGGATGTGCTGCAAAGTATTCTGACATGATATATCCTTAGAAATTTAAAGTGCCATTAAGATAAAAAATTTCTTGAGTAAAGACCATGATTCCAGATTTATCTTCAAGCTCCTCAATCATAAGCGAAATTCTTCGATGAATCTCGTTGGCAGCCGATTTTCTTACAACGGCTATGATAATTCTGTGGAATCCAAGCGCATCATTATCAGCCCAGAAACTTGAAAACAAAGGTAACGAATGAAGGTAATAGCTGGCATCTTTTGCTTCTATTACAGAGGCAAAATGTTCATCAAGCGAAGTAAATAATTCAAGAATCTCCATAAAAATTTCTTCAACCTGGACCATTACTGTGAAATGATAATGAAGTTCTTCAGTTTTAGGTGCAAATATAGCTTTTAAAGCATTCAGGTATTTATTGAAAATATCTTCTATATTATCAAGTTCCAAAAAAGCTTGTCTGTTTTCAATAAAGTAAAATATTTTGGAAATAACAGAAAGAAGATGTATATGTTCATTTTTTCCTGATTTTGGTGCAACAATGAATGCAAAAATCCTGGACTTTTCCTTATCCATTGAATCATAATCAATTCCTTCGGGATCAATTACTATTCCAATGACGAAACTTTCAACTGAATCAAGCATACAGTGAGGGATTGCTATACCATGTCCAAATCCAGTTGAGCCTAGTTTTTCCCTATCGATAAGACCATTGTAGATTTCATCGACGGAACAATTATCAAGAATGGGATTTCTTTTTGCAATACTGGCCATTTCTCTGATTACAGAATCCTTGTCTCTGGACTTAAAACCTATTTGCACACAGTCTTTAATAAGGCTTGTCTCAATTTTCATAGACGTCTCCTTTTTTTGAAATTATAGCATAATGAATGGTATGTTTCAAGGTTCCATAATTTCACAATGAAGGAATTATTTTATTGCACCTTAATGATTAATTTCGTACTATACATTTTCATAATATACACTATATGGAGGAACCATATGAAAGTTAAAATAAAGTATCTGGAAAATTTCAAAAATCTTGAATTAGGTTATGCGACTGAAGCATCAAGTGGAATAGATTTAGCGGCTGCTATAGATTCTGATGTTATTTTGAAACCGCTTGAAAGGACTTTGATTCCTACTGGAATATCCCTAGAGATACCAGTTGGTTTTGAAGCACAGGTGAGGTCTAGAAGTGGTCTTGCTATCAAGAGTGGGATATTTACATTAAATTCACCTGGCACTATAGACGCAGATTATCGAGGAGAAATCAAAATCATTCTTGCTAATATCTCTAACCAGGATTTCCTAATTAAAAGAGGGCAGCGTCTGGCTCAGATGGTCTTTGCGAAATTTGAAAAAGTAGATCTGGTTGAAGTTGAAGAGCTGAATTCAACGTCTAGAGATTCTGGTGGT
>DAOVTB010000106.1 GCA_030633305.1 Candidatus Muiribacteriota bacterium | reverse complement strand
ACGAAAAGATATTATCGAAAAAAAAGAAGGGGTCTTAAAAGAGCGGAGTTTCATGTCCTTCAGTCGATAAAAACACCTTCTGTTCTTGTTGAAGTTGGATTTTTGACAAACAAGTCTGATGATCGTTTATTAAGAAAAAAATGGTATAGAGAATTATTGGCAAATTCAATTGCAGATGGAATTATGTCATACTTGATCAATAGTACCAGGGAGCATACAAGAACTTTAAAAGAGCTTGAATCAAAAATTAAATACAAAAAAATGTTGACTTATAAAGTGAAAAAAGGTGATACTCTATCAGGTATAGCGAAGAAATATGATGTAGATCTTCGTGATATTAAAAGATTGAATACGATTAAAAATGTAAATTGTCTGAAAGTAGGACAAGAAATTAAACTAATAAAGTTAAAGTGATTTTTGGAGGTAATTAAATGCAAATACTTATCAGTGGCAAGAATATACAGTTATCAGATTCGCTGAAAGAATATGTTGAAGAGAAAATTGGAAAAATTAAAAAGTATTTTGACTCAATTCTGGAAGTAGATGTTACATTATCTGTTACCAAAAGTTCTGTTCCTGAAAAAAGTAAATGTGCTGAAGTTATTTTGTTTTCCAATGGTATTACAATGCATGCAAAAGAAAGCCATTCTGATATGTATGCTGCGATTGATTTAGTTTCAGATAAAATCGAGAGACAGGTTAAGAAACATAAGGAAAAAATTCAGACACGCACAAAAAAAGTGAACATGAAGTATGAAGCAATGCATTCGCTTCTTGCAGTAGATGAAAGTGATGCTCCTCGAATTATTAGAAGTTCAAAATTCGGAATGAAGCCAATGTATCTTGAAGAAGCGGCTGAACAACTGAAAATACTTGAGCAGGAATTTTTTGTTTTTTCAAATGCGAAAACAGAAGAAGTGAATGTAATATACAAACGTAAAGATGGGAATTTTGGATTGATTGAACCAGAAGTCTAAACTAAAAAATGGAGGCTGACACATGAAAATTTCCCAGATCTTAACAGAAGATTTCATTAAGTTGAGCTTGGATAAATCAGATAAGGATGACATTCTTGCTGAATTAGTTGATGTGATTTATAAACAGGATAAAATAAAAGATAAAGATGTATTTTTAAAAGCAGTTATTGAAAGAGAGAAACTTGGAACAACAGGGATCGGTAAACATATTGCAATTCCTCATGGAAAGAATAAAGCTGTAAAAGAAATTGCTATTGTTTTTGGCCGATCTGTAGAGGGAATTGATTTTGAGGCTCTGGATGAAAAACCAGTTAATCTTATTTTTCTTCTTGCTGCTCCGGTTAATATTGGTGGTGTATACTTGAAAACACTTGTTGGTCTTTCAAGCATACTTAGATGTGATGAATACATGGAAAAGCTGTTAAAGGCTAAAACAAAAAAAGCAATCATTGATTTTATTAAAGAAGTCGAATAGCAGTTGGCTATTGTGAATGATATATTTTCTGCTGATAATATTCTTATTGTTTGTTGGTGTAATATACTTTTTCATTAATTATGAAAAGCAGAACTTTTATATCAATGTCTTACAAAGATTGACTTCATCTGAACAAATTGTCGAATCAGACAAACTTCTTGAAGTCGATCTTCCATGTGAGCAATTAAATATCTTACGGGACAATATCGTCCAGATCCTTAGAAATTTTTCCATTGTTGCTTCATTCAGCAAAAGATTAAATTTTGTTGCTGATAGAAGTAATATTTTTGAATTTGCTCTTGATGAAATTTTGAATTGTGTTAATGTTGAGACTATTTCAATACTTTTATATGATAAAAAGACAAAGCTTCTTCGACTGGAAGCAGTTAAGGGAACTGAGCGTGATCAAAGTCCTATAACTCTTAAAGTTGGTGAAGGTCTTGCTGGAATTGCATTTGAAGAAAAGACTCCGATTATTTCCAATATGGGTTTTAAAGATCCAAGATTCAAAACTGTCAATGATCGTGAACAGCGGATAAGGAATATTATCTGTGTTCCACTTATTATGGGAGACAAAGCATTTGGTGTATTAAATATTGTCAACAAGTGTCCCAGGGATCAGGATTTCACCCGTTATGATACTATGCTGATTGATGTAATAACTGATGAAATTGTCAGGGCTATCGAGGAACAGGCGCTGTATATTAAACATCGTGAAAAACTTGAACTGGATAAAGAATTTGAAATTGCAAATAAAATTCAAAGTACGTATCTAGAAAAGAAAATGGAAGAGACACATGGTATAAAGAACAGTTTGATTTCTCGAACGTCTAAATACCTTGGAGGCGATTTTTATTTCAGCAATGTGACTGATGATGAATATTTATTTGTTATTGGAGATGTTTCTGGAAAAGGTCTTCCCGCAGCGCTGGTTGTATCCGGGTTTATCAGTATGATCAAGGTCCTGATTTCTAAAAATGTCAAATTTGAAGATCTACCTGAAGATATTAATACTCTACTAATCGATATTTTAAATGAAGATTATTATGTTACAGCTCTTTTTATTAAATTAAATTTCAAAAAAAATACAGTCGAATTTATAAATTGTGGACACGAACGACCGATTATGATTTATAAGGACAATACGGTTAAAGAGATAGATATTTCAGGATTTCCGCTAGGTATGTTTGATGTAGGAAAAATTGATTTACAGTGTTATAAACTTGATGATGTAAAGAGAATGTGTGTTTTGACTGATGGGCTTATTGATTGTATCAGCAGTGAAAACGAGATTTGTGATTCTCTGGCGGCAATTAAGAAATTACATGAAAAGTTAAAAGAAACAGTTGATACTGATATTAAGGATGTACTTGGAATGATTGAAAGTGAATTTTTTACAGAAGTCCTTGTTGATGATTCAACAGTAGTGTTATTTGATTTTACAAAATATAATATCCAAATAGGTGAAAATGATGTTTAAGTGGTTAAGAAAAATATTTCCAACGCGTAATGAGAGGATTATCAAAAAATATCAAGAGTACTTGTATAAAATTAATGATCTTGAAAGTGATATGAGATGTATTGATGACGAGACTTTGAAATACAAAACGGATGAATTCAGGAAAAGACTTGATGAAGGTGAGGAGCTTGATGATCTTATTCATGAATCGTTTGCTGTAGTCAGGGAAGTTTCAGATCGACGTTTAGGGATTTTGAATTTTCTTGAAAAAGAGGATGAAGAAGTAGATGAGCTTTTAAAAGATCACCCTGAATTGCTTTTGGAAGCTCAAAGAGGAAGAGAAGAATTCAAAAAAAACAAGGAACACCATAGTGTTGAATTCAAAGCGGAGTTTTATAAGGAATTTCGTGAAAAAATAAAGGATCCTGAATATAGGTATAGACCATTTGACGTTCAGATCCTTGGTGGAATTGCACTGCATCGAGGCCGAATTGCTGAAATGAAAACAGGTGAAGGAAAACCTGTTTCTTCTACTATGCCGATTTATTTGAACGCTCTTACTGGCAACGGTGTCCATATCGTTACCGTGAATGATTATCTTGCGAGCAGAGACAGTGAATGGATGGGTAAGATATATCGATTTCTGCAGATGAAGGTTGGGATTATTTATCATGATATTCCACTAAAAGAAAAAAGAGAAGCTTATATTGCTGATATTACCTATGGAACAAATAATGAATTCGGATTTGATTATCTTAGGGATAACATGGTTTTTACTAAGGAAGAGTGTGTTCAGAGAGGGCATTATTTTGCAATCATTGATGAGGTTGACTCTATTTTGATTGATGAAGCTAGAACACCTTTGATCATTTCTGGACCTACTGGAAAGCCAACTGGTCTTTATCTTAAATTTTCCAGACTTGGTCGGAAATTAAAGGAAGAGACCGATTTTCAGATTGATGAAAAAGCAAGGACTGTTGTTTTGACTGAATCGGGTATCACAAAAGTTGAAACTGAGCTTGGTTTAAATAACCTGTATGATCCATCAAATATTGAAGTATCTCATCATATTCTTGCTGCACTTAAAGCGCGTTGTCTTTTTAAGCGTGATGTTGATTATGTTGTTAAAGATGGTGAAGTTCAGATCGTTGATGAATTTACGGGCAGATTAATGCCTGGAAGACGTTGGAGTGAAGGTCTTCATCAGGCGGTTGAGGCAAAAGAAGGTGTGAAGATTGAAGAGGAAAATCAGACTCTTGCAACAATTACACTTCAGAATTATTTCAGAATGTATGAAAAACTTGCTGGTATGACCGGAACTGCTGAAACTGAAAGAAAAGAATTTTTGCATATTTATGGACTTGATGTTGTTGAATTACCAACAAATAGGGCATTGATAAGAGACGATGCAGCAGATGTCATATTTAAAACCAGGAACGAGAAATATAGGCAGATTGCCATGGAAATTGTTCGTGCGCATGAAAGAGGACAGCCAGTACTTGTAGGTACGATTTCGATTGAAGTAAGTGAAATGCTTGGAAAAATGATTCGAAATCAGGGAATTGAATGTAATGTTCTTAATGCAAAATATCATGAAAAAGAAGCTGAGATTGTTGCTGAAGCTGGGCAGGCAAATGCTATAACAATTGCTACAAATATGGCTGGTAGAGGAACTGATATAAAACTTGGAAAAGGTGTTGTAAAATGTAAAAAATGTTGTCTATCATGTGAAGATGGCTTAAATAGTGATGCCTGTAATGATTGCGAATCAAAACAAAGTGGAAAAGAATGTAAATATGATGTTCCGTGTGGTCTTTATATTATTGGTACTGAAAGACACGAAAGCCGTCGTATCGACAACCAGTTAAGAGGAAGATCCGGTCGACAGGGCGATCCAGGAATGACACGATTCTTTCTATCGCTGGAAGATGATCTTATGAGACTTTTTGGAAGTGACCGTATAGCTGGAATGATGGATACTCTTGGATTGGAAGAAGATCAGCCTATTGAACACAGATTCATTACAAATGCAATTGAACGTGCTCAGAAACGTGTTGAGGAAAGAAATTTCAGTATTCGTAAACAGGTCCTGGAATATGATAATGTAATGAACTTACAGAGAGTCGCGATCTATGTTGAAAGAAGGACGCTTCTATTTGAAGATGATATTAAAGAGAATATTATCAGTATGCAGGGGACTGTGCTGGAGGAATTAACTGGATTATCATTTGCCTCATCAATACCGATTGATCAGCGGGATTATGATAAATATATTGAAAAAGTAAAATCTGTTTTTCCTATTGAATTCAGCAGTTCTGATATTGATGAATTAGATATCGAAGATATTATTGCTTTTCTGATGCCTTTGATCAATAAAAAGTATGAGCAAAGGGAAATAGAAATAGGAACTGATCAACTTAGGATGCTTGAACGAATACTTCTGCTTGAAATACTTGATCAAAGCTGGAAAGAACATTTGTTGAACATGGACTATCTTGAAGAAGGTATTGGACTACGAGCATATGGACATAAGGATCCTCTGGTCGAATACAAGACAGAAGGTTATTATATGTTTCAAAATATGCTTTATAATATTAAGGAAGAAGTTATAACCTTTCTTTTTCGTGTACAGGTCGACCGTGAACAGGAGGAATTCGAGAGGAAAAAGGAAGAACAGATCATGTTTACCAATGCTGGCGATGGCGAAGGAATGGCAAAGAAACCTGTAAAAAGAAAATCACCTAAAATAAAACCAAACTCACCGTGTCCTTGTGGAAGCGGCGAGAAGTATAAAAAATGTTGTGGATTAAAAAAATAATTATCTGGAGGTTCAGGGCTTTGAAAAAAATTACATTAATCGTTACCCTGTTTCTTTTTATTTTAGCAATAGACGGAAACTGTAAGTTATTTCGCTGGTATGATGAATATGGAAACATTGTCATTTCAAATGAACTTCCAGAAAATAAAGCTGTCAAAGAGATTAAGATTGACACTAGTGTACTCAAGATACAGGATGTGTGGGAAGTTAAAAATAAAGCTACTGAAGAACTTGAAAAGATGTTACGGAAAATTGAAGACAAACGCAAAAAGGATATTGAGGAGATGGAAGGTAAAGAAGTTGTTGTTACTTCTGAAGGAGAAACTGTAGTACAGGAGAAAAAATGGCTTCCTCTAAAAGGAATGGCGAGAAACTCTACAGGGGAGATTGAAGTTACCGTTACAGAAGAAAACCCTGAAAAGTATCCTGAAATGCCTTATACTGTTTATACGGTTTCTATTGAAAATCAGGCTCCAAATCCAATAAAATTTTCACGTACATTTACCAGAGTATTTATTAAAAATGATGAAGCTGTATCGCATGCTTATGTACAGAAAAAAATTGCAAGGAAGAAAGAACTTACTATTTCAGATAGTATTCCTGAAGATGAAGTTTTTGGCCCGGTAGAAAAGAAGACATTTAAACTTATTTTTTCCCCTGTAAAGAATCCTTCAATAATATTATTTGATAAATTTGTGGATATTGAAGATGGTGAAGTCGAGGTTGACCTTATCAGGGAAGAATCGAAAAAAGTTGCAAAAAAGACTACTAAAGATATTAAACTTGGAGAATTTGATGAATTCAAGGGGTCTGATCTTTTTGGTGGAGGAACATCTGAAAATAAAGCAGAAGGTTCGAGTGGAGCAACAAGTAAACCGAAAAGTGAGAACAAAAAATCATCACTTCCGCCATTGCCAGGTCTTCCAAATAAATCTGGTGATTTTCCTGCCGAAAAACCATTACCAAGACATCCGCTTGCTGGTCTGGAATGTGAAGAACTGGATAGATCAATGAAATCCAAATATGATATTAAAAGCAATTATGGTCTTTATGTAACAAAAGTAAAACATAATAGTTCTGCTTATAACGCAAATATTAAACGTGGTGATGTAATAGAAACGGTCAATAATCAGGATATTAAGAGAATTGACGATCTGCGTAGAATCATTGAGGATGCAGCTGATGGCGAAACTTTGGATTTTTACATTAACAGAAGGAATACCTGGTCGACATATCAAATCCAGAAACGCTGATTGAAATCAGGGGGAGTAGTCTCCCGATTCAAGTTCAGACTTTAGCTTGTATTCATCGATGTTTACAATCATTTCATTATAGTTATCGATTTCAAGTTCTACGCATTCTTTGTATGAAGATATTGAATTATAATACTTGAAAAAAATTCTTCCAATATGACCTCGCATTTTGTTCTTTATAATGTTTAGTTCAGAAATTGGAATCATCACATCTTCACTTTCCCATTCATATTCCAGAAATGGAGTTGATTGATTAATCGAATATTCATTATATAGGAGAAAGATTGCGTATGGTTCATGAAAAATAGAGTCATACTTAAAAAGATCTTTTCTGGTTGGTCTTCTAAGTTCAGATTCACAAGAAGTGTTCATTGAAAGAATTATGCTGACTTTATGGGAATGACATAGGATTTTTAGTTTCTTGAGGATAAACCATAAAAACTCATTCCTATCATTAAATGATGAATTTTGAAGTTCAACTGAAAATATTGGATCAATTATTACGACGATGTTTGTACTTGGACTTTCTCTGAATTCTTTAATTGTTTCATCAATATCTTCAAGTGTTATTTCACCATTCCCCTGATCAAAAATATAGAATCTATCTTTTAATTCAGAGATAAAAGCCATTGCATCGCGCCGTGTCTTCTCCATCTTGATATCTTTAATCAGTGGATTTTTGGCATAATCAACCGGTATTTTTCCATGTATTGCAATTAATTTTGCTGTAATATCAATAACGCTTTGATCCAATGAAAAATACAAAATTGTGGCATCATCATTTACAGTTGTGATTTGATAAGCAAGTTGAGTTAAAAATGAAGTTTTTCCAGATGAACTGGGTCCTGCAATGACGTAGATTTCATTCTGAAGACCATCCAGATAATTTGAAAAGACAGGATAACCCATGTCTAGTCCAAAATATCTTTGCTTTTCTTCATCTTTAAAGCGTATGTTATGAGATATTGTCTTTAAATGAGACTTAATGTTGTGTTGATCATCTTCAACATTTGAATCGAAGTTATCCAGTTGAGTAATATATTCATTCAAAGATTTTTTAACAATATCAACAGGAGAGGCTCGTAGATTTTTCAACTTTTTGATCAAATTCAGGCTGATGTCAGCAATTTTATTTTTTAGATTGCTGTTTTTTATCTTCTGGGCCAATCGTTTTATTTTGGTCGAAAACTGAAAATCCTTTTCAATTTGAGGAATTTCATAAATAATATCGATAATGCTACTTCCACCGACTATTTCCAGGGAAGTAGAATTACGAAGTATTGTACTATGCAGAATTTCTTTGAGATTGTAACAGTTAAATTCCAGTTTTTCTGCATGAAGATCAAGTATACCTTTAAATATTAAGCCTGCTTTAAAAGATTCAAAATCTGATGGTTTCAATTTTGATTTGATTACCTGATCAATCAGATTTGTGTTGTAAAGAACTGATACTATGAAATCTTTTTCGTTTTTTGGGAATTCATCGATTATTTTTTGTTGAAAAGTTTCAATGATCACTTTCTTTTCTTTGTTTTCAGGCTTTTTATCCATTGAACTAGCTCTGGTTCAATATTTTAGCAACGTTTTCAATACTTGGATCAATTATATGTGGTTTTCCTACTGCTTTCATTGCTGAATCAATGTCTTTAAGACCATTTCCTGTGATTATTACAGCAACATTTTCGTCTTTTCCAATAGTTCCTTTTTCGAGAAGTTTCAAATACCCCGCAAATGCAGTGGTTCCAGCAGGTTCTCCGAAAACACCACTTTTTCTGGCAAGTACTCTGGTTGCATTTAAAATTTCTTCATCAGTAACTTTTTCAACAATTCCATTAGTTTTTTTTAGATATTTCATTGCCTTGAAACGGTTACGCGGAAGTCCAACTGCAATGGAATCAGCTATAGTATCTGGAACACATTCTATTACTTCAGTACCATTGTTAAAAGCATCATAAATCGGTGAGCATCCAGAAGCCTGTACTCCGATTATTCTTGGTACCTTTGAAATAAAACCAAGTTCATACATATCTGTGATAGCTTTTCCAATGGAAGAACATATACAACCATCACCGATTGAAATAACAATACTGTCAGGAGGATTATCCAGTCCAATCTGTTCGATGACTTCAAGGGCTACAGTTTTCTTTCCTTCAACAAGATATGGATTATAGGCACAGTTTCGATTATACCATCCCCATTTTTTTGTTGCTTCAATGGCCAGTTCATAGGCACGATCATATGTATCTTTAATAGCAATTACATTTGCTCCATAAATCAAGAGTTGAGCAATTTTTGCCTTAGGTGCAGTCTGAGGAAGGAAAATATGAGATTTAATACCAGTTATTGCACAAGCATAAGCAAACGAACATGCAGCGTTTCCCGTTGATGCGCATGTAGCTGTTTTTACCCCTTTTTCCATTGCTTTGACTATACCTACGGCACTTGCTCGGTCTTTAAGGCTTGCAGTCGGATTTCTTCCGTCATCTTTTATGTATAGATTGCTGACTCCCAGATGTTTTCTTAACATTTCTGCTTTATAAAGTGGAGTAAATCCCACAGCACTTTCAGGTACTGGAGAATCTAAATTAACAGGAAGCAGTTTTTTATATCTCCATAAAGTAGGTACAGATGTGTCAACAAGATCAGTAAAACTGGTTCCATAAAGTGATTTTATTTTTTCATAATCAAATATAACGTCAAGGATTCCTTCATCTCCGCAAGCCGGGCAATTGTATTCAACTTCATTTGCATTGTATTTCGCACCGCATATAACACATTCAAGTTTGTATAGTTCCATAATATATTCTCCTAATAATTTGTTTAATTTAACTGACTATTGATGATAGTTTAACATTTTTAAGTAGTTTTGGTCAATTAATATGGCAGGTTTTGCTTGACTTTGAGATTTAACTTATATATTATATAGCGAATTTAATAATTGGAGTCGGAAGTTATGGCTGATCAACAAAAATTGTTGAAAAGTTTGAAGAATGAGAACAACCTTTTAAAAAAGAGACTTTTGGAGTTAGAGGGAAATGCTTTCACAAAAGATGAAACTCTTTTTATTCAGGATGAGCAATTCAGTGATCTTCTGGATTTATTTCCTGAAAGTATAATCTTTATTTCTACAGATAGAATTTTTTATATGAATCCGACTTGTGCTGAAATGTTGGGAATAAGTTCTCCAAACGAAATTATTGGTAAAAGATTTACTGATTTTATATGTCCAGACTTCAAAGATGAATTCAACCAGCTTTTTACCAGAATGTTTAGTGAAAACTGTAGTATTTCGCATCATGAAGTAAGATTATGTAGTTCGGATTCGAAAATTATTAAGGCTGAGATGAAAGCTTTCCCAATATTATTCAGAAATAAACAGGCGGCCCAGATATCATTTCGGGAATTCAGTGTGTTACAGAAAATAGAAGATGAAATAAGGTCTATGAGGAATATTGACTCATTTTCCATTCTTATTGGTGGAATTGCTCATAATTTTAATAATATCCTCACTAGTTTAACTGGAAATATTTCAATTGCCAGAGAATTTTCAAAACGAAATAAAAAAGTTACAAATGTACTTGAAAAAATGGAAGTAGCTACTCATGATGCCAAAGATCTTATGAAGCAAATGCTGGGATTTATTTCTGGTATTGGATTGAATAAAAAACTTGTTTCCCTTTCAGAATTACTTGATGAAATTATTAGATATGCATTAAAAGATACAAATATTAGTAGCAAATACGTTTTTTCTAAAGACGATATTGTATTTGTAGATGATGTATTGATAAAGGAAGCAATTAATAATATTATTTTTAATGCAATAGAAGCAATGAATGGTTCTGGTGATCTTGAAGTTAAAGTTGAAGACTCTGATGACAGGTTTATCAAAATACATATCAAAGATAGTGGTCCTGGTATACCAGAAGAAATTATTTCCAAGATTTTTGACGCAGGATTCACAACAAAACAGTGGAATAAAGGACTGAGTCTTTCTAATAGTTATTCTGTTATTTCCAGACACGGAGGATCGCTGTCAGTTGTTTCTCATGAAGGGCTTGGTTCAGAATTTATAATTGCACTTCCAAAATTGTTAGAATGCCCTGAAGAACAGTCACAGCATGCATATGCCAATGAATATAGAGGGAAAGGGAAAATCCTTGTAATGGATGATGAGATCATGGTTCGGGAAATTGCCGGTGAATTATTATTATTACTTGGATATGAGGTTGAATTCGTCAAGGATGGCGTCGAGTTACTGGAAAGATATAAAAATGCAAGTCAATGTGGTGAACCGTACGATGCTGTGATAATAGATCTTACTATTCACGGTGGAATGGGTGGAAAAGAAGTTATTGGAATACTATTGGCAATTGATCCAGACGTAGTTGCAATCGTTACAAGTGGTTATGAAAATGATCCTGTTCTTTCGAATTTCAAGAGTTATGGTTTCAAGAATGTTATTCCAAAACCTTATAATATCGTAGAACTTGGTAAAACTTTAAAACAAGCTCTATCAGAAAATGGATGAATCTTCAAAATCTAGTGTAAATTCAGGAAAATCAAAAAAAAATATAAATAGGCTGATAAATAATATTCTGCTTTTGTTTATGTTTTTCAGCCTGATAATTTCAATTTTAGCCTGTTTTGGTCAGTATTTCTGGGGATTTGAACTTCTCTCACATTTCAGATTTCAGTATTTAATAGTCCAGACAGTATTTCTTATATATTATTCTACGAGAAAATCACATGTTTTAATCATTGCTGCAATTTCTCTGATACTGTTATTGAATTCCTATATAACCCTTGGCGTATATTTTTCTCCAAAACATGAAGTAAAGAATGTAAATTGTGGATTAAAAGTTTTGTTTTCAAATGTATACACTTCAAATAGGAATTTTAAAGCTTTGAAGGATTATATTTCACGTATGAAACCAGATATCATTGGTCTGGTTGAGATAAATGAATTATGGAATGAACAACTTAAACCGCTTGAAAAGGAATTTAAATATCATATTTGTAAACCTCGAAATGATAATTTTGGTATTGCTTTTTATTCAAAGATTCCGCCTCAAAGGATGACAATCGAGTATTTCGGGAAAACCGGAGTACCAAGCATATGTGCTGATATTAATTATAAAGGAAAGAATATTACTGTTATAGTTACTCATCCAGTTCCGCCGTGGAGTAGTAATATGATGGATTTTAGAAATGATCAACTTAGTTCCATAGTTTCAAGACGGGATAGGTATAAAGATAATATTATACTACTTGGAGATCTTAACATGACTCCGTGGTCGTATTATTTTGGAGAGTTTATAAATAAAATGAAGTTATTGGATACTAGAAGTGGTATTCAAGCAACATGGCCTGTATATAATATGTTTTTGTATATTCCGATTGATCACTGTCTGGTGTCAAATGGATTTAAAATAATTAAACGGGAAGTTGGTTCTGATATAGGTTCTGATCATTTTCCTATTTTTGCAGAAGTTGTATTAGATTGACATATTTAATATATGTGATAAACTTAAATTGGATAAATAACACTTGAGTCTCAGCATGATATATAAAAAAATCACTTGAAAAAGTAATGACTCAGGTTAATATAACGGATTTATACAGTCCTAAGGAGGGGATGATTATGAGGATATCTACCAATATTCCCGGTATGATTTCTCGAAGAAATCTATCTAATATCAATAACCAACTCAAAACATCTATTGAACGTCTGTCTTCTGGTTTTCGGATAAACTCTGCTGCCGACGATCCGCAGGGGCTTGCTATAAGCCAGAGACTTCGAACTGTTATATCTTCTTATGAAAAGAACCTTGAGAACACACAGGGTGGGATCACTATGATGCAGACAGCTGATGGAAATATGGATTCTCTTTCAACAATAATCAGCAGGATTCGTGATCTTACTGTATTATCTGCCAGTGGTGATAAAACCGATGAAGATCGATATATGTATCAAGTGGAAGTTAATACATTGATGGAAGAATACACAAGTATTGTAACAAATTCAGAATATAACGGTATCAAACTTCTTGATGGTTCACTTGGTATGGCTGCGAGTGTTGCAGGTGATATTGATAATATAGCAGACGATTCAAAAATCACTATTAATGGTGATGTAATCCAGACTGGTCAATATGACATTGAAGTCAAGAGAATGGCTGATAAAGCTACAGCATATTTACATGGTGATACTGCTGCAGTACTGACCGATGCAAATAAGATGTATGAATTTGTAGATGCAGTCGGAAATGGTAGTCTTTCATTAACAATAAATGTTAATGGTACTGCTACATCTGTTATAGGTGATGTTGAAGACGGTGCAGGAGATACAATTTCAGAATTTGTAAGTAAAATAAATGATGCATTGACAGATGCAGGAATTGAAGCCAGTGCTCAATTTGCTGGCGCAGATATAGAGCCAATTGCAGGAAATAATCAGCCAGGCATTTCAATTACTTCTGATAAATATGGTTCTGACAGTTCCATAACTCTTTCATTTACACAAAATTATGGTGGACCAGATCCTACTGCAATTAATTCAACACCAGATATTGCATTGACCACTGTTGCAAATGAAAGTGATTTATCAGCAACTACGAAAACTGATCTGGAGATAACTCTAGGGGATTTTGTAATTACAGATCGTAATGATACATCAGAGACTATTACCGTTGGAGTAAATGAGACAATATCAGATATTCTTGCAAATATTAATGCAGTAGGCGGTGCCGCAGTAACGGGAGTTTTTAATGTTGGTGAACAAAGAATAGAGATTATGGATGCATCTGGTGGAATCGGAACTTTAAAGATTGAAGAATCTGGTGGAGGAAATACAGCTGGTGATCTTGGTATTCTTGGAGAAGCAACAGGGAATGAGATAACTGGGAAATCCTTATCAAGGACCAGGGATTTTGTCCTTGAAGTAACAGCTCCAGATTCAAGCACAGCGACTGTTCTTGGAAATTATAAAGACAGTGATACCAACTTTGATGGACTAAAAAATTTGGATGTTGCAATTGCAGACAGTGGAAGTGTACTTGATGGTACTCAGGTGAGTGGTGGAATCGCTGGTGTGACTTTTGCTCTTGAAGAAAGTGGAATTGCTCTTAATAATCAGTTCAGTATTCTTGTTCAGGGCTCAGAACTTGAACTAGAGGTAGCCCCTGTAGGTGGAGCAGATGCCAGGTTTGGTATTTCTTTAGGAAATATGAAGCTTTCTGAAATAGGTTTGCTTGATGATAGTGGGAATTATGATATTTCATCTCAACCGAATGCTCAATTGCTGCTTGGTGATGATGATAATCCGGCTAATGCTGATACAGCTTTGAATAAAGTTCTTTTAAATCGTGCAAAAGCAGGAGCATATCAGAATGCACTTACAGGATTGACGACAATGATCTCAGATACAATAACCACTCTTAGCGCGGCTGATACTAGAATAAGTGGTACTGATTATGCAGCTGAGACTATGAGGTTCACAACATTACAGATTATGCAACAGGGAGCGATATACGGATTGACCCAAAGTAGTGTTAACCAGTCTTATGTGCTGGATTTATTGACACCATTGGAATAATAGAGTTAAATATATAAAAACATCAAATCTAAACAGTCTGTTGAAAAACTCCTTTTGAACAACCAATTATTTTACAAATAGCAACCTTGTCCTTCAAATTTATAACTGGAATAACTATTTCTAGATAAATAGCTAAAAAAGGTCATTATTACAGAAAAAAGTGATGCTTTTGTGCTATTTGGAACTCCACCATCACTTTTAGCCAATATTTTCACCATTCTCTTGATATTCTGTGCAAGTGCAGTCATGATAAATTGTTCCTGAATGTTCCACCGCTGTCTAAATTTAGCAACTCGTAATCCCATAAACTCTTTTGCCTCACCAAAAAGCCCTTCAATCCATTTTCTTTT
>DAOVTB010000061.1 GCA_030633305.1 Candidatus Muiribacteriota bacterium | reverse complement strand
GTACCTTGTTATAATAATGACACAGATTAAATGAATTTTATTCAAAAATAATTTATTTTTTCAGGATTCTATGTAATCCAACACTATTATTTGTTGGCAATATTCATAATCAGAATGTATTATAGTCAAAATATAAATTTTTTTAAAAGAGGTAAAATAATGAAAAAATTTTTTACTGTTACTAATATGATATTTCTGTGCATGATCTTAGGTATTATAACCGGATTGGTTATGGGTGAAAAAGCGTCAATGTTTCATATTTTGGGTGTGATTTTCATAAGGCTTATAAAGATGCTGGTTGTACCACTTATATTTTTCTCAATATTGCTTGGTGCACATGCGATGGGCCTGTTGAATCGTGCCGGTAAGGTTGCAGCGAAGACCTTTGGATTTTATATAATGACAACTGTAATTGCTGTTTGTTTTGGAATCGCTGCTACAATTGCATTTGCTCCTGGAAAAGGGCTCGATTACAAGGAAATTCAAGCAAAGCTTGGAGGCGGTACAACTGCTGATTATTCCAAGGAAAAATTGCCTACTGCAAAGATGCTTATTGAACAGATAATACCTCATAATCCATTTGAATCATTAACACAGGGTAATATTCTTCAGATATTGTTTTTTACGTTGTTTCTGGGTTTCGGGTTAGGCAAGGTAAAAGACGAATTTTCTGATCCGGTGATTGCTTTTTGCAGAGGTTTTAATGAGGTCCTTATCTGGATGATACATAAAGTCATGTTTGTGGCACCTTTTGGTGTATTTGGCCTGATGGCTGAAGTTACCGGAACTTTTGGATTTGATATTTTACTTATGGTCGGCAAATTACTTGCTCTTTATGTCGTTGTCCTTTTGTTTCATACATTTTGTTTTTATGGTTTTATAATAAAATTCTTTACACGATATGGCTGGTTTGAGTTTTTTGGAAAGGCAAGAAAAGTCCAGATGGTTGCCTTATCAACTGCATCTTCAATGGCAACTTTGCCTATTGCTCTTGATGTGAGTGAAAAAGACCTTGGAATAGATAAAGGAACATGCAGTTTCGTGTTACCGCTTGGTGCGACGATTAATATGGATGGTAATTCAATCTATTATGGTATGGCAGCAATATTTTTTGCACAGATGTTCGGTATCCCTGTTGGTACATCAGTTATAGTATCAATTTTAATAACTGCAACCGTAGGGTCTATTGGACAGGCTGGAGTTCCAGGCCCATCTTTTCTTATAGTTCCGGTACTTAAAGCTGCGTCAATTCCATTGACCGGACTTCCATTATTTATTGCTGTTGACCGGATTTTTGATATGCTCCGAACTGCAGTGAATGTAACGGGTGATATGACTTGTGCAGCATTTATTCAGGGAAAAGATAAGTTAAAATAATACAAAATAATTTATTTTAATAATGAAATGCAAATTTCTTCTTTTATATATTATAGAAATGCCGATAAATTTGTAATAGTCAAAGTGGCAATATAGTGTCAGAAGAAGGTGAAAAGGTGAAATTCAGAGAAAAATTAATAATACAACTTGTGGTTATATTATTGTTTATTTTGTTTTTTAGTGAAACTACATTTTGCAGAAAATATTCCGTTGTTTTACCTAGAAATAATGTATTGTCTTCAAGTGTTGAAGCAATCGGAGAAGTTACAGGTGCAAAAATAGTCAACCCTGAAAGCCTTCCCTTTTCAGCTATGCAAAGAATTGCTGTGGCATACAGTGATAGTATGTTCACAAGACTTGTTGAATTTCAGGTGTTGAAAAGTCTGACTCCACTTCCGCTTAAAACAAAATTTGCCGCATTATGCCTGCAACGCAGAGCCGCATTTCATGATCCTCCTGCAGGAACAATAACTTTTCAGATAATAAAAGGATCTCGTGTATATATTACAATAGACCGAAGAACCAGCTGGATATCGAGCTATACATTACTTTTTCCAGCACTGGAAAAGGCTCTTTTAACAACTCCTAAAAAGGTTGTTATTAAAAATGGTACCGCATATGTGATAAATGATGGTGAAATCTGGTTAAAAAAAGCCTTTGAGAATTTTAAAAAAGGCTATTATGCGCGTGCCGCAGCAGATTATCAGCATGGTTTTATAACTTTGACTGAAAATCATGGACCATTTGTTGAACATGAAGGACATAAAAAAATGCGTATCTGGGCTGAGGCTTTTTATCAAGCCGGAGATTATGAAAATGCAGTTAAAATTTTTCAGCAGGTATTTCTCAGATATAACAAAAAAAATGCATTGAACAGGGTTATTGACTGTGTCAGGAAGCTGAATGATAAGGAATTTCTTAGAGATTTACTTGAAGAACAACTCAAATATTCTAGAATGGCAAGTACTGCTACAAGGAAAGGTGAAGAACAGGTTGGAAGAGATATCAGTGTTAAGATTGCGGATTGTTATCGTGAAATTCCTGTTTTGAAGCGTATGATAATGTTGTTTAAAGAATTTGGAATGAAGATGGACCTGAGGCGGGGCACAACACTTCTTGAGAGGTTGGAAAAACAGAAAAAACAGGAACTGGAATGGTTGGATTTAAATGCAAAATTTAGGAAATACAAAGAAACACGAGAATATGAGAAAGCTCTTGAAGTTTCAAGAAAGGCGATTGCAATAGCTGCAAAACGGTTTGGGCGTGTTCATCTTAAAGTTGCCATGATGCAGAATTATATGGCTGAAATATATTTGAAAGTCGGAAAAATAGATCGAGCTGAAATGATCTATTCAGCTGCGTGGGATACGCTTGAGCACCAGGCGCCAGGTTTAAATGTTGCAAAGGGATGCGTGCTTGATACTATGGCACAGATTAAACATGCTCAACGTAAATATTCAGAAGCTGAAAAGAAGTATGCTGAAGCATTGATGAATTTGAAAGTAAATCTTCCCTATCATCATCCACTGGTGATAAATTCCATGAAGCATCTGTCGAAATTATATGGGGATATGAAAAAACGCGAAAATAAACATGTTCTTGATGTTAAGATAGGGCAGGCTGAAAAAGTAAGCAGACTTTATAACAAATCGAGAAAGAAAAAGATCAAAACTGTCGATTACTCTTTTGAAAATTAATCTTTAATAATTTACGAATCTTAAAAAAGTAGTTATAATTATAATGTTTATGATTTCAGGAGAAATTTATATTATGAATGTAACTCATATTTTCGGTAGTTTTCTTATCTTTTTTGGAATGGTGGTCATGTTTTTTTCTATTCTGAAAACTCGAGAATTGTTTGGCTTTCTAAAGTTTCTGAAGTCGGATGATAAGAGTATGATATCTCGTTTTCTTATATTTCACAGGATATTGATGATTTTTTTCTTTTTTGGTTATCTTGTGGTACTGATCTCTTATGTATTTAAATTTGCAATTATTAACGAGCTTTTTGTAAGCCTTATTTTTTTCTTTGGAGCAGTATTTGTTTATATTTCAATGATTATACAAGCCAGGTTTATGGGGAAAATAGAAGTAACAATTGGTGGAATGCTACCGATTTGTTGTGTCTGTAAGAAGATAAGAAAAGATGATACTGACCCGAATAATCCTGAAAACTGGGAAAGTGTTGAGGAGTTTATTGCCAGCAAGGGCGAGAGTGATTTGAAGTTTTCACATGGTATGTGTCCTGACTGTTTTAACGGACAGAAAAAAACGATAGCCAAAATGCGTGGTGATCAAAATGTTTAATAATATATCTGTCAATTTTGGTAATTTCCTTCTTTCGCTTTCAGATATGATTGATCTGGCCAGTCCTACAATTGCCGCACATCAGATGCGTACTGCATATATTGCCTGGCAGATAAGCCTTGCTGCAGATTTCTCTAGCGAAATGACAGAAGACATCTACAAGGCTGCCATATTACATGATATTGGAGCTTTATCTCCTGAAGACAAGATAAAACTTCAGGATTTTGAAGAAACCAATTTGATTGATCATTGTATTATTGGAAAAGCACTTTTTCTTTCAACTCCGCTTCTAAAATCATCTGCTGACATAGTAAGAGGGCATCATACTCCAATAAATGAATTTGACTCAACAATTGAAAATCCTGTTGTAATGGCTGCGCAAGTTTTGTTTCTTTCAGACTATGTTGAACGAATTATAAATAAAGATGTCTATATACTTTTTCAGGTTCAAACAATAAAAAAACGATTAAAATCGGATCTTTCAGATATAGTACATAATGATGTGCTGGATATATTTTTTAGTTTATGTATCCGAGAAGAATTCTGGCTTGACCTTGCTTCTGCTCATCTATACTCATTTTTATTGAATTTTGGTCCACTTAGGACAACATATCTGGGTTTTGAAGATATTGTCTATATTGGTGTTCTTTTCAGAAGTATTATCGATTTTCGTTCCCCATATACTGCAACTCATTCAACTGGGGTAGCTGAAAGTGCATATTTGATATCGAAGAAATTTGGATTGACTGATACTGAATCGATGTTGATGCGATTAGCTGGTGATTTTCATGATCTTGGAAAACTTGCGGTTCCCAATTCTATTCTTAATAAACCGTCACGGCTTACAAGAGAAGAATTCTTGGTGATAAAGCAGCATACGTACCATACATTTAAGATTTTGAATACTATTGGTGGATTTTCTCAAATAGCAAAATGGTCTGCATTTCATCATGAAAGGCTTGATGGTAATGGATATCCATTCAGGATTAAAGCATCTGAACTTGATACTGGTTCAAGGATAATGGCTGTTGCGGATATTTTTACTGCTCTTGCTGAAAACAGACCTTACCGAAAAAGAATGAAGAAGAATCAGATTATAAAGATATTGACTGAGCAGAAAGATAAAAATATGCTTGATTCCAGAATTGTAGAACTTCTATTTGATAATTATGATGAAATAGATGCAATCGTTAAAAAACAGCAGGCGATATCTGAAGCAAGTTATTTGAATTTTATACCAGAATCTAGGAGAAAACTGTAAAGTGGGGATTATGAGAATTGTAAAAATAGTGTTTCTGATGATTACTTGTATCTTGTGTATTAACTATTCTTATGCCAAGATCATTGGTCCTGGTGTAAATGAAAATCCCTGGATAGTCCCAAGGGTTTTAAAAAACGATATTATAAAAAAGCGGGTAATTTTTGTAAAAGAATTCATAATTCTTATGAATCAGACCAAACATATGTCAAAATCTGGAAAACTGGAAGAAAAGGTTTTATTCCAATTTCAGGATTTAAGAAAGCTCCTGATGCGTTATCATCTTGTTCCGGAATACATTTGGAAACACAATTATCATCATGTTACCGGAATGGATATTGAAGGATATATTCGCTTAAAAAGTCGTGAAAGAGTTCGGTGGATGGTTCGACCTGGTGGTCTTGCATGCATAATGTGGGAAAATGGAAAAGTAATTTATCTGGTCAGGGAATTGAATTGGAAAAATGATGGTGAAACCAGATTAATGATTGATGATCTTTAAAGCTTCTGGAGAACAGAACAAAAATTCTTAATTGATGATTTTGAAGTAGTCTCGTGATTGGTGTGATAACCAGTTGTAGGAAGCTGAAGAGTAGTTCCGTTGAATTTTCTGTCTGTACTTTGTATGATTTTCCCCAATTCAGTTTTACCAACACTTTTTTTCTTTGTACCTTCAGGGAGCTCTGCATTTTTTGCATCTATTAACTCGTCTTTAACGACGTATGGAATGTCATGATTGATGCATATGGTTTTCAATTTTTCTGTTAAAACGGGGTTAAAACTTCCCTGCTCATCTCGATTTCTTAAAACGACACTGCCGTTTACAAGATAGGAATCCTCAGCAAATGGACTTGTATCAAGGGTTATTATACTATCTGTTTCAATATTTTCAGACTGGAGATAATCTACGATATGTTTCCAGCTTCTGCCGATTTCCTCCTCGGCGGTCAATAAGAAATGGCCTTCAAAACCCTGTCTTATAAGCTCATAAATTATTCCAACACAAATAACATTATCTATCTGTGAATTTACCATATCACCATCTATATTCAATTTTGAATCAAAAGCAATGACTGTTCCCGGTTCTGATTCTCCAATACCTTCAATATGATAAAAAAGTTCTTTCTTTTCATAATCAAGTACGTAATTTTTTGTAAAACCACGGCCTATGATTTTTCCTTTTTTATCCTGAGCAACAACGGGCTCATTACTGATTCTTTCACCGAATTGGTGGAACAGTTTCTCAGAATACTTTACTTCTTCTCCATAACATTTTTTTGAATATGAACAAGCCAGCTCAAAATCTCTGGAAGGATTGGTTATTATTCCGTGGCGGTCAATATGAGCCGTAATTACTCTGTCAGACTTAGAATTAATACTTTTTACAGCAAGAACTCCATTCATTCTGTTTATTTTGTACCCTGGAAGGTTCAGATCTTCTTGAAGAAAATTCAGAAAATGTTCTTCAAGACTGACAACGGAAGGGATTCCAAGGTATTCATTGGTTTTTTTTAAAATGCGGTCTATATTCATTTTTACTATCGATATAAGGTGCCAGGGCACTTTCATTTCAATGCAAAACACTTAAGCAGCGAAACAAAAGTCCATCTGGCACCGGTATTAACATTTAATGTCTGCGAATTCTTTTATAATGAATTTTCAGTCCATCGCCTAAGACTTTCAGGACTTTGACTTCATAAATATCACCGCGTCTGTTTCTGAAGAAAAAATTAATATTTGCAAAATGAGATCTGTTTTTTACAAGAAAACCAGTTGGATGATTACTGAATGTATTGCCAGATTTTTGTTTTCCAAACCATATAATTCCGTGTGTTTCTTTAAATTTCTTTCCAGAAACAATACTCATATCTCTAGGCTTTTCATCTTTATACATGCCTATTTGCCCAGCGCGTGCAGTTCCAAGCACCCAGCCTGCATTATTCTGAAAAAAATCAGAAATTCGACCTGGAAGTCTGATTTTTTCAATCAGTACATCACCTGCGTGACGGGTTACCAGTTTCCCTCTATGAAACGAAAATGAAAGGTCATTACCGCTTCTGGGAAAAGGAATCATTCCGTAACCTGAAGATCTTGCTTCAACTATAGTAATCACAAGTAGAGCCAGAAAAACAAAGATTAAAACTTTTTTCATATTTATCACTCCTTAAGATTATTTCAATAGTTATGATATCATAAAATCATGTTGAGGAAGAAATAATTTGTAACCTAGTTGTATCTTCTACGCTTTCTTTTTTTGATCCACTTTCTGACATTTTTTGAAGCTTCATATTTTATCTCTGCTTCTTTACGATTTTGGTCCTCACGTTTTTTTCTTTCCGTATCCTGACGTAGATTTGCCCTGGCATAGAGGGTGGCCATCACATCAAGATCATGACTATCCAGCCAGAGATGCTGACACCTGAAGCAACTGTCGATTTTTACATCATTAGATCCCATATATCCATAATTTTCCATCATCATATTGCAGGCAGGGCATTTTACTGGAGTAGAGATTATTTCTGTTTCAGGGATCTTCATATCGATATCTACATCCGAAAGAGTATCTTCTGCAAATGCTTCAAGAAATTTAACAAGTTTAGGCTGAGGAAGGATAATACCATCGCATTCTTCACACATTTTAAGGGGGATATCCGCATATTCACCGTTGACCAGTAATTGATTACATCTTGGACATTTTATACTCATCTTAATTCCCTTTCATGACTATTTTATTATAAGACTTCAACCTATTATAGCTTAAACTCTGAACAAATGTTATTTACTTTTCTATTCTTATTTTCGGTAATTACCCGACTTGATCCGAATGTGCCCACGGATAATCCGTTTTAAAAGATAATGTTAAAGAAGCCTGAATAAACGAATTCCACAGAAATTCCGTCATTAAAATCGCCAAATTGGTTTTTGTCCTTATTTTTTCGACACCCGTAGTTCGCAACGATCATAGAGTACATCTTGTACAAGAAACTCGACATCGTGTCTCAGACATCTTTGATGCCTATTTGCTTCACACGGTTGTTTTGAGATGCATAAGCAGGTTCACGAAAGAAAAGGAAGGCACCAATTGAATTTCTGAGGAATTGTTTATTTCCAGACTCTCATTTCCCCTATTTTTGTCATGGAAAAATGGGGTCACATGGAAAAATGCACAGAAAAATGGGGTCACAAGAAAAATGGGGTCAGGTCTTTGATTTTAGAATAAACTATATTTAAATAAACAATTTTGATATAGTATTAGCATGGCTAGACCAATTAGAATAGAATATCCAGGTGCGATATATCATATAACCAGTCGGGGCAATGATAAACAGAAAATATTTCGAAATAATGAAGAACGAAATAAATTTTTGGAGTTACTTAACGTAGTAAATGAAAGATTCAATTGGTTATGTTCTGGCTATTGCCTAATGGATAATCATTATCACTTATTAGTTGAAACCCTTGATGGAAATCTATCAAAAGGGATGCGACATTTGAATGGAGTATATACTCAGTATTTCAACAGAAAATGGAAGAGAACGGGTCATATTTTTCAGGGAAGATACAAATCAATATTAATTCAAAAAGATAGCCATTTTTTGGAAGTATGCAGATATGTGGTATTGAATCCAGTGCGTGCTAAAATGGTCCAATTGCCTGAAAATTGGAAATGGAGCAGCTATAATGGCACAGCAGGTTTAAATAAACAACATAAGTGCTTAAAACCTGAATGGATACTTGGTTGCTTCTCCAAGCAAAAAAAGAAAGCAATGGAAAATTATGTTGAATTTGTTTTAGACGGAATAGGAAAAGAGTCAATAATGAATGAAGTAAAAGCGCAGTGTATGCTCGGAACAGATGACTTCATAGCTGAATTTGAAGATTATTTAGCAGGGATTGGGAAAATTCCTGAAATTATAAAAGATCAGAGAATGTTAAATCGCCCATCTCTTGAGGGTCTTTTTTCTCAAGTAGGGAAAGGAGATCGATTGAAAAGAGACAGGGTGATAAAATTAGCTGTACGTGACTTTTGTTATTATCAATGTGAAGTTGCTGATTATCTTGGTTTACATTACACAACAATAAGTGGGATCGTGAATCGAAATGAAAAACTCTAAGATCAAAGACCTGACCCTTTTTATGCTTACTTTTTATGCTTATTCAAGCAAACATAAGATAAGATGGATTCCCCGACCAAGTCGGAGAATGACGGAGAAGAAAATAAGACGGATTCCCCGTGGGATGCATTCGGATCAAGTCGGAGAATGATGGAGAAAAAATCAATAACTTTTACTGAATTGATTTGTTTGGTCACTCTTACAAGCCTTGGAGTGTGCATTTTCCTTTAGTTTTTTATAGAATTCGTCTTTATCTGCATTCGCTGGTAACCCTGCGACCTGGGCATCACCAAGTTCCATAATGATCCATTCGCCGCTCTGCTTTTGAGCGATATCCATGGTAAAAAAAGTGCTTTCAATTTCTTGTGCGATTTGGAGGAATTCTTCAAGTTCGGGTTTTGTGTCTCCATATTCGCCTTCATCCCAATAATTGTACACTTCGATCAATTTCTTGTTTGCGAAAAAAAGCCTGAATTCCATGGTCAATGGGATACCGCTTTTTGAATGTTTGGTCAAAAATTCAAGTTCTTCGAATTGGCGAAAGACGATCCCTTTATTTAAGGATTCTCCTCTTAATTCCAGGAACCGATTGACGACTGACTTGATTTGTTTCTGGTCAGAGGCATTGGGAATAAAACAAGCTTCTTCCCAATGATGTTTTTCAGATTTCACAAAGTCCTTGACGATGATCGGGTTGGTTCCAAATTCAGCAGCTAAGAGGCTTATAATCGTAGGATCGATGATTGCTGTCCAATTAGATTTTGGCGTTTTTGACTTGATTTTATCGTAAGAGTCCGGTAAATAATGGCAGTGAGCATATTGTATAGGCGCATTTATCAGTTTAATATTCTTTTTCAGTAATTCCGCAAAAAATCCTTGATACTGCTTAAAGGTCAACATCCAGCCACGATAGATTCCAAGTTCCATCGTTTTTGGCTCTCTTACAAATCTTGTTGCTTTTCCTATATTTCCAGCGGTCAATTCTTTGAAACTGATCAGCGAAACATCAAAGCCGGCCTTGATGGCTGATTTTTTCTCTTCTTCATAATCCGATTCGATGACTTGGGTATCCAGTACATTATCACAATAAATAATTCTCATTTTTTTCTCAATTCATAATAATTTTTGTATAAGGTTATTACAAATGTACACTTTTGAGCAAGTGTATATTTGAAGCGCTTCTCTTCACAATTCTACAGCCTTTCTCGTTACGTGTCTTTATCTTTATTTGAATTTTAGGTAGAACATGAATAATACTATTGCTGCACCTGCACCTGCGATCAGGAAAATTTGAAGGACTTTGAAATAGTTAATGCTAACCGGTAGGTATTCGACTTTGATGCCTCCAATGTTGCTGACCTCAAAGGTCTTTTCGGTTTCGCCAGGGAAGACCGGGCAATTCAGGTTTTTTCCCAACCAATCTGCGAACAGGTTTGCATTTTCTACTGGAATATCTTTCCAGTTAGTCATCCGCAAAGATTGACCCTTGTAATCAATCAGGAATATTGCGTAGGCGGGAAAATTTTTGTTGTTTGTTGATAATAATTTGCATCCAACAGCAATTCCTGTCAGGCAATCTAAAGTCATTTTTACAGATTGCTTTTGAATAGAAAGAAAATTAAAATTGTATAAAACCTGTTGTTTTTGAAGATCGATCAGGTAATAGTTATCTGTTCCTTTGGATAGAATAAAGAAGAATGCAATAATACCCATCAGTACTGTTGCACTGCCCATTGAGGGCGAGTCATGCTGGAATGCGGCGACTAGGATAAGTGTAAGGAGAATTCCGGCAACGAGCAAGATTTGAAAAAACCAGATTTCAAGCAAGGTCTCAAGATCCAGTTTGATGGTTTGAGGATCTGGTTTAGAAGTTTCCCAATCCTCGATGGACAGTTGTGGTTGTAAAGGATCTATTTCCCTGACGTTAGGCTGAAAGTCATTGTTTTCCTGAGTGTCCATAGCTGAGTGGTTCCTCGTTTCTTTTTCCTTTAATCTTTTTTTACAAAACTTAATCGAAACCATAAAGGTTTTCTGAGTCTAGCGCTTGTGAATTTTACTGTATAGATTAATTTATGCCCATCAGAAGATAATTTATAGCTGTTAAGTCTAACGCCTCTACCATCAGTGAATTTTTCCAGTATTTTTGAACCTGTCAGTGATCGTTGGACTTTTGTTTTCTTTCCATCTGGTTTTTTATAGGTAACTAGAGTTTTTTTAAGATCAGTAAATACTGGCTTTTCCAAGCTTGCATCTATTGAAAACCATCCTTTTTTATTACTGATTATTTTGATTTCCTTTGGGATGGTGAAACCGCTTTTGATCTGAGATCTATAAAATGGTCTTACGAAAAAAGGAATCTGGTGTATAAATCTGTTGAGTGCATTGTTTAATTCTTTTTTTTCTTCTGCATCACCAATGAATTTATAAGTACCAAGAAAATTTTCAGAAATCGTTGTATTTGCATTTAAAATGAAACAGAAACCAAAAACGAGGCAAAGTATGAGTGCATATTTTTTCATGATATTCTCCTGAATGATATTATTGTACCATCATAGCATATTTCAAGATTTCATGATCATTGATTCAATCCTGTTTTATTGGTACAATTGGCGAAATAAAGTTGATCAGAATAATACCTGAGATGAGTGATAGTTTGAAAACATCTGCACATATGAATTCCAAACAATCGCTCAGCTCAGGTTATAGATTTATGGAGATATAGAAATGAACAATGAAACGCATACAATAGATGGGGTTACCTTACACCTTAGTCATCCAGATACATTAGATATAAATTGGGTTGGTCAAGCAGATCTGATTTCTCAATTACTGGCATCATGGCATGTAATTGATGAAAAAGATATTCCGCTAAATCCTAGATTGCTTGGAAAACCGGGAGTTGGAAAAACAACACTTGCTTATGCCGCTGCCAAAAAAATATCCCGCGAAATCTATATTTTTCAGGCAACGATGGATACCAGGCCAGAAGATTTACTTGTTACACCAGTAATTTCATCAGTTCAGGAAATTAAGTATGTTGCGAGCTCACTTGTTACTGCAATGATAAGAGGCGGTGTTTGTATTCTTGATGAAGGGAATAGAATGAGTGAGAAAAGCTGGGCTTCACTTGCGCCATTACTTGATAACAGGCGGTACATAGAATCTATAATCGCAGGAGTTAAAATCAAAGCTCACCCAGATTTCAGGTTTTGTGCAACGATGAATGATGATGCAAGTACTTTTGAAATCCCAGAATATATTGATTCGCGTGTTCAGCCTAAAATATATATTGATTTTCCTGATGCAGAAGATGAAAAACTTATACTCAAGGAAAACCTCCCTTTTGTGAAAGAGGAAATATTATCATATGTTGTAAGGTTTTTACAGAGAGCGCACCTTAAAGATGAGCGGTATACTGCAAGAGATGGAATTAACATAGCCAGATTTGCTTCTAAATTGATATCTTCTGTGAAACTGGATAGAAAAAATGCATTGAAATCTTCAATCGAAAAAATATTATCTCCAGAAGCGCTTATTTACGCTGACTAAAAGTGAAAAAAATTAGATTGATTGTATTAAGTAACTTAAAAAAAAGTATTGATGAATTATGAGTGATAACAAATTTAAATTTTCATTTCAACACGATAACGGATTGTATTTTGTTCCGATCTGTCATTATTCAATGGAGTTTGCTGAAGTAATAAGACAAGCTGTTAAGGAAGTTCAACCTGATTGTATAGCAATCGAGTTACCTGAATCATTAGGCGAAGTATATAAAACTGCTGTTTTACGTTTACCTGTAATTTCTATAATACTCTATCAGACTTCTGGTGAAACATATTATTTACCCATTGAGCCGACAGATCCGTTTAGTGAAGCAGTGAGAACAGCGCAGGAAAAGGAAATTCCTCTTGAATTTATTGATCTTGATGTAGAAGGTTATCCTCAACATAATGATGTTTTACCTGATCACTATTCGATAACCCAGATTGGTTATAAAGAATATGTTACGACTTGTACTGAGACTGTTGAAATATCTTCAGACAACAGGGACAGATATATGGCATACAGGATCAATAATTTGATTGATGATAATAAAAAAATACTGGTGATCTGTGGCATGTTTCATTATAAACCCATTCTTCGTGAATTACAGAATGCCGCAATGCCATTTGTAAAGTCTGCAAAAAAAGAGGAAATCAGGATATGTGATCTTCATGAAGAATCTGTTCGTGAAGTTTCCTCTGAAATGCCTTTTCTGATGTCTGCATATGAAGCTGCAAGGGATATTGAAGTATATAATTCCAGAATAAAAGAAGAAGAAAAAAAAGCAAAGAAAGTTATAGATCTTTCAGAACGTCTGAAATCAAAAAAAACTGAAGATGTGAAAACTGAGATAATTCCAATTGAAGAAAAACCAGAATCCCCTAAATTACATCCTGATATATCAAAATTAATAAAAAAAATTCTATCATCATTTAAAGGAAGTGTAGATTTGACTGATGCTGAATTAGATCCGGAATTATGGTTTCCTGAGAGAATGTTTAAAACAGAGCAACAAGCGAAGCCGAAAATGAATGTTAGAAAATTCAGGATGTCCTCTGACAGGAGAAGTGAAATTCTTGAGTTGATTAAAACTTTGCATGATAAAAAAACTGATCAATTTTTAGATCGGATCAGAATAAATTACGAGTTGATTAAGCAGTCAGAAAAATTTTATTTTGAAAATACAGGTGAAGAAATAAAAAAATGGCAGCGGCGTGTATTATTAAAGTTTTCACGTAATTGTGCGCTTGTAACAGGAAGACTGGTGCCATCATTTTTTGATCTTATAGTTGCCGCAAGAAGTGTAGCTGATGATAATTATGCTTATGAATTCTGGGATCTTGGAAGTTATTATCCCTGGTTTGATGATGATTCCAAATATGTAAAAATCAAGGTTTCTGGAGATACTTTATGGCAGGGAACCAGAAAAATCAGGTTCAGGAGAAAGTTTCCCAGAAAAGAACGATTACATAAAATTATTGCAAAAGGGCGAAAAAATGAGAAAAATCCTGGTGATTGGGAAAGAAGCTTTACTGATGAATATATCTGTTCGTATCCCAAAGAGGATATTGTGCTTGAAAAATATGGAGATTTTTTAAAAAAGAAATCAATCAATCATCTTTCAGATTTAAATACAAAAATTGAACCATTTACAACAACGCTTTTAGATGGTGTTGACATGAGGACGACTGTCCGAAACTGGTTTGAAAAAAAACTTTACGTAAAAGAAATTAAAAGAGTAGGCGGCGGAGCTGATTCTGTAGTTGTCATTTTTGATGAAGATCCTGATGATTTGAAATATCCTTGGAAAATGACATGGTTAGGAGAACACAATCAGGAATCAGATATGGCTTTTTATTCTACGTCAATTTATTCAAAAATAGTAGGGCCTGGTGTTGCTCGTTGTGAACACGGGGGATTTGCTTTAGTGTATCCGCCGATGAGGATGTTTGATGTCTGGTCTGATCCTGTATATCATATTGCAAAATCTAAAGCCGAAGTTCTTTTGCTTGCCGCACTTGATTATAGTCTGGAGAAATATGTTATTTATGTTGCTGCAAAACCTCCAAGATCATATTTTAAAACCCTGGCAGGGAGACTTGGAAAGAAAATTCACTATATTCCGATTGGTCAACTTAGTCCACAAAGCCTTAAACAGATAAGAGTATTTCATATTCTGAGTACTCCTGCTGTAAGGAAGTATGCTAAAGATTTTATCTGGTAAAAATCCAAATCTCATCTCATGAAATATCCGGATTAGTTATGAATACTAAAAAATGAAAAAGTATCAGAGTTAATTTTTTAAGTGTTATTCGTTATAGTATATTGTTGTAAGTGCCGATAAAAAAACTATGACGAAGTATAAAGTGCTTTTTTATTACAATGAGAATAAACCACCAGTTTCTGATAAAATTTTTCAGGTATCTTATGAGTTGGAAGGTGATAATGAGCGGATAGCACTTGAAGAAGCGCGAAAGCAGTTTGGTAATTACGAGAAGAGTAGCTACGCATCCTGGGTTAGAACAATTATTGAAGAAAAAACAGTTATAATCCCTGAAATTCATGGAAAGATGATGGATGAATATTCACAGCAGGAGATACTTGAATTTCTTGAGCAGGGTGATGTTGAAAATTCAATTTTGATTGTGGATGCTATAAAATGGAATCAATCTTTACTTCATAGTCCGGCAATAATTTCAAAGATCAACGAATTGGTGAAAAATACTGATGTATATTTAAGAATTTCCTGTATTGAGACTTTGAGAAAAAATGATGATGCGTTAACGCTTAAGAATTTTTTAAAAATGTTAAAAAATGAAAAATCGGTAAAAATACGTGCCTCAATTATTGCTATTATCGGAGAAAGAAAAATTGCGGATATGATCGATGTTGTTAAGGAACATCTTAAATTTGATGATGACAGGGTAAGGGCTAATGCTGTAGAAACTCTTCAGAAAATTGGAACAAAGGATGATATTATTGATCTTTTTCCACTTATCGATGATTCAAATAACAGAGTTCGTGCAAATGTTATGACTGCGCTGTGGAAACTTGGTAAATTTTACAGAATTGAAAAAATTGAGGAAATGCTTCAGAGTGAAAGCGCAATGATGCGTGCTTCTGCTATTTATGCTCTTGGAGATATAGAATCAGTTGAATGTATAAAATTACTTGAAAAGCATCTGAATGATTCATCAATCATTGTAAGAAAAAACATTATTACCAGCTTGAAAAAACTTAATAGTCCGGAGTCTTTGACGCTTCTTATAAAATGTCTCAATGAAAAGAATAATGAAATTTCTGAATTCTTATATGAAACAATACTTTCATTTGGGGATCAAATCGAAAGACAACTTCTCCTTGCCCTGCAGGATAAAGATCTTCGTTGGGGTGCGTATAAACTTCTTTCGATAATAAAGAAACAAAAACTGTCGGAAGGCAAGGTTTTTGACTGGTTGTTTCTTACTCTTAAGTGCTGGTTTTAATAAATCCTAAAACTACAAGTATAAGTAGAATATTTTTTATTTTTGAACAAATTGATAATACCTTTTATCATAATTATCGAAGTCAAAAAATGGCATTTGCATGCAGCTAAGTTTTAATGGCCTTTTCATCAATGTTATGTTTGACAATGATATGGGAATGGTTCTATACTTCATTTATATATTAATAGTTGAGGTATTGAAATGGAAATAAAAACAGTAAAAATAGAAAAACCTGAAATGACTAATTTTATTCTGGGGCAGTCACATTTTATAAAAACGGTTGAAGATATACATGAGGCATTGATCACTTCAGTTCCTGGGATTAAATTTGGTCTTGCTTTCAGTGAAGCGTCAGGAAAATGTCTTGTCAGAACAACTGGAACAGATGAAGAATTGATAAAAATGGCTGAAAAGAATTCGCTTGCAATCGGTGCAGGCCATAGTTTCATAATTTTTCTTGGCGATGGTTTTTTTCCAATTAATATTTTAAATGATATCAAAAAGGTTCCTGAAGTATGTCGTATTTTCTGTGCAACTGCAAATCCAACCGATGTGTTGATTGTAGAGAAAGAAAATGGAAGAGGTATAATTGGTGTAATTGATGGTTTCAGTCCAAAAGGAGCTGAAGGCGATGATGATAAAAAATGGAGAAAAGATTTTTTACGTCAGATTGGATATAAATTGTAATAATGGAAAAAAAATTTGAAAATCTGATTATCGCACTTCAGGATTCATTAAATCCATGGACTGCATCAGATGTTGTCGAATATACTGGCGGATTACAGGAATTCAACCTGGCGGATTTGAATCTTTCTGAAAAAGAAATTGAAGAAGTTTCTCTGCTATATAGTCAGACTCTTGCTGGAAGTCTCCAGAATCTGGTCCCAGAAGTGTTTTGTTCATGTCTGGACCTGTTCGTTAGTTTCCATTCAAAATATGGACATTTCAAAAGTATAGGATACAGTATTTCAGATTTTTTCAGGATGAATGGGTATCTTACAATAACCTATTACAATGCAGGAGAACTTGTTGATAACTCTATCCTTTACATGTATTATTTAAATGGATTACAGGCTATTATAAAATCTGAATCTTTTGGTAGCTGGTGTAAGTTACCTGGACACGAAAGCTATATAGAAGAACAGATCAAAGATTTTTTCTATGACCTTATGAATTTCTGTATCAATAAACGGGCAATATGTTTTTTTGAATTGACAGATCTTATTCTATGCCTGCGCAGTGAAATTCCTGAACAAAACGAATTGTTTCAGCCATTACTGGCTATTTTCAGTAGATTGAAAAATTCATTTATTATCAGTCGGCATGATGGAATTGAAAAATTAAATGGAATATTAGATAAATATTCTTCTGACGATAAATTTATTTTGAAACTTAAGGAAATGTATTCTATCTCAAGTGCCAATAAACCCGATAAATTGGAAGAATTGACCCCAGAAACAGCCTTTAAAATTGCCTTTGAAGAAGTTTTTGGAGATCTTAAAATATCAAGTGAAGAGCAGGTTATTTTGAAAAGACTCAAAGAGTTTATACGCATAAGTCCTCTTCATTACCAGAATATCTTTGCTGCAACAGCCACAAAGATAAAACAGCAGAAGAAAAAGAATTTTGACAGGGATTTCTCAAGGGAGGAATTTTTGTATAAAGCAGCATTAAAGGCTTTTGAAGACGGTGTTCTAACGATACAGGAGAAACGCATTCTGCGTGGAATATGTAATGCACTGGAATTGGATAATGAAGTAGCAAAAAATGTTCTTTTGACGGCTCAAAAAGATGCAGTAGATATACGTGCTGAAAAAAAAGCATCCGGTACTTCTTGTGAATCAAATGATTCGATCATACAATTGACTGGAAGAGCCATAAAATCATTGGGAACGGCTTTTGGAAGATTAATGAATACAATAGAGAATGAGGAAAGATCCAAAGGTCTTTTTGATCCTGAAACTGAATATTTCAGGAGTGCAACTTTTACAATTGTTAAAGAAATATTCAAGGATTTTGATAAATTTAAGGAAAGGTATAATCCGTCTGATTCATTTGTAACAGGCCTTGAATTGCAGTATGAAGGTTATGAAAATCTTGTTGTTACTGACTTTATCTGGGATAGAAGGGTTTCACCAGTTCCTGTAATAGCCATGTTTTCTAATAGTGAAAATATTCATGAGCTTAGGACACAGTTTAAAGGGAACAATGTCAATTGCTATTTTACAGAAAATATTCCACAGGCTCTGGTTCAGGATCCAATATTAAGGCTGAATTGTTCTTCCGGTTTTTCAATCTATAATGTGTGCCTTGCTAAACCTTTACAAGTTAACAGTATTAATATTTTTGATAATATGGAGAAATTTTTGAAGGGATTGAATGCATGTAATGGAAACTACGATATAGTGTTGGTTGATTATCAATCTCTTTCACCTTTTCTCGTTATAAATGGAAAAGGATTTCTTGAACCCAGTGCAATTCGTGAAAAAGCATTTAGATTTCGTATTGATGGAAACTATGACCTGGCAATTGAAGTACTGGAAAAATTACATATAGATAATCCTTTGTATCATGGGATTTGCAGGGATCTTGGCTTGTGTTATGAATTGCTAGGGGATTGTAATGAAGACGATACTGAAAATTATGATAAGGCTCAAGAATTTTATGAAAAAGAATTGAAAATCAATCCAACCTCGCTTTTGGCATTGAACAATCTTGGATTACTATATATAAAACAGGGGGATTTAGATGTTGCTATTGAGAAATTCAAAAAAACATGTGGTATGTCTGAAGCGTTTATTCCTGGACTTTGTAACTATACTGAAATGTTTATAAAACGGGCAAAACAGTCTGGCAATCCTGCTATAGATGATTTGTATCCTGTGTTGCAATATCTTTGTTCTGCATATCATATTGATCCGGAAAATCAGGATATTCGAGATTTAATAGGTCCAATTTCCAAAAGGTTTGGTACCGATTTTAAAAATTATTTTAAACTATTACCTGTCGATACACGGTATCAATAGAGGAAGGACACGAAGAAAAATGAAGAGGATAAAAAGTAAACAAAAGATGAAAAAATTGTTTCTGTCAATATTCTTTATGATTATGTTAAGTAACGTATTGTTTTGTGAATCATTAGGAAAAGTAATTTCAATTTCAGGTGAAAACAAGCTTTATAAATCGCGCACAAAATCAGAGACTGGTGAGTTGATAACAGAGGATGCAATTATTTCTTTTGGTGATTATATTAGGACTAGCGAAAAGACAGAAGCATTACTTCGTTTGACATTCTCTGATACAGAAACAGATATAAAACTTGAAAAGAATACTAAAATAAGACTTATCAGAAAAGTAAAAGTCGTAAAATGCAGTGGTATAAGACTTGCATTTGGAAGATTATTATCGTTATTCAAGGGGAAAAAGAAAAACGGTTATGCAGTAGAGACATTTAATTCTGTTTCCGGAGTAGAAGGAACAGAATTTGAAGTGGCTTATGATAGAAAAACAAAATTATCAAGTCTTAATGTAATAAGTGGAAAAGTGAGGTTTATTGCAAAATCTGGAATGAGTAAAATTGGTGTAATACTTCCTCAAAAGGAAGAATTTGTAAATGCTGGAGAAAGTGCCAAAATTAAGAGGTTTGGAAAGATTTCAGTTAATAGAAAAAAAACAAAAAGTTCAGCTCGTGAAAAGATTATAGAAAAACCTATTATGAAATCACTTCCAGAAAATGATCTTGAAACTAGTGGAGACCATACTGTTCGTTTTGCTTTGAAAATTAAGAAGTCGTCAAGCACTATGATTCAACCTGTAAAGTTATGGATAAATGGATGCAATACAGTGAATGGGAAGGAAATACGTAAAGTCACTAATGGATTATATTCAGTAACTGGTCTAGACAAATCAAGTGAATATGAACTTACAGTAAGAATTGGCGGATATAATTATACAGAAAAATTTACCACTGACGACTCAAAACTCACTTTGAAAACTATTTTTTTTGTAAAAGTTTTGTTAAAAGTAGTTTTTAAAGAGGATGAAAAGAAAATCCCTTATAAATTAAAGTCAGACACGAGGGGGTTTAAGTTTTTTATAGAGGGG
>DAOVTB010000227.1 GCA_030633305.1 Candidatus Muiribacteriota bacterium | reverse complement strand
ACTTACAATAAGAATGTTACAAATGATTTTTTTGGATAATGAAATTTCAAATAAATATCTTATTTTAAGTGGTATCTTTGGTGGATTAACTGTGTTGACTAGACCTATTCTGTTAATTTTGCTTGGTTCTGTGTTTGGTTATCTAGTTGTTAATTTGAATAAACTTAAAACAGCTATAAGTAGTTTTGCTATTTTTACTATAGTGTTGATAATTGTCGTATCTCCATGGACTATTAGAAATTATTTTTTGTTTGGAAAGCCAGTATTAATTTGCACAAGTGTTGGCGATTTTCTTGCAAGACATACTTTTCGGCATATAGATGGTAAATTTGAACCATCTAAGAACTGGAAAAAGAATTGGTTTGAATGGAATAGTATTAAAGATGAATTTTCAAAAAATAAAAAAGGATATGAAATGGCATTACACAATATCACCGAAGCATTTAGTCAGGGAGTTATAAACTGGTTTATGATGTTAAGAAGGGGAATTGGTTCTATCTTTATTTTTGATAATGATATTATTTTTTTAAGTGTTAAACGTAATCAATATCATCAAAAAAACGAATATGCCTACAATACTTGGATTATTGATATACTTCAGTCAACAAATTGGCTTTTCTACTTTATGATAGTTTTTTGTTCATTACTGAGTATGTTGACGCAATTAAAAAATATTTCCAAAAAATATTTTTACATGCTTTCAACTCTATATATTTATTTCATTACTACTGTAATGGCGCATATAATTGCACCTGGATTGAATCGTTACCACTTTGCGATGATGACATTTTTTGTTATATTGGCTGGAAATACATTTAAAATAATTTCGAATAGGGTAGTAAAAGATACAATAATATAATTTTTTAATTTAAAGAAGTTATGTGAAAAATATTAAAACTGGATGGAAACATTTTGGAACAGATTGATGGTCTTAGTAAAACAGAATTGTACAATATGCTTCAGATGAAGATGCCTTTTGGCAGATATGGCGGAAGATATCTTGTTAATATTCCTTATGAGTATTATTCCTGGTGCATAAAACAGGGTATGGATAAAAATGAATTGGGGAAATTTATGAGATTTCTTTATCAGGCTCATCTTGACGGAAGTATAGACATTTTGAGGGGACAGAGGTGGAATCTGGTAAAATCACTTCAACGCGAGTTAAAAGAATAATTTCCATACATTGTATACGAAAATTTTGAAAAAGAAGAATATCGATATTTTTTAATCTTTTTTATTTTGTTAATCATGTCAGAATCTTTATTTTTGAATAATATCAAGAGTAATTGCTTCGCCACTGAAGTGGAATTTAGCAGCACCATAACCCGCCCGACCGTAAAAAACATCCAGATTATTTGAATATCCATATCTTTCTTTTGGCATTCCAAGTGCATCATAGTCGAGTTTGCTGTTTTGGTTTCTATCATGAAATGTGATAATCGCATAATCGCCATGAGGAAGATATTTAAACTTAAATGAAGCACTTTGATTTTTTATTAAAGAACTTCTTTCTCGAAAAGGAAATCTTTGCAGGACATAAGTTTTAAGGGTGTTGTAAATACATATTTTAACTGTTCCATGAGAATTTTTACAATTGGAAACATTAACTGTAAGTGATCCAGAAGGAACCTTTTGATTGTATAGAAGAGGATATTTTTTTATCCTCAGAGAATATGCACATGATAAAAGAGTGAGAGCTATTATAACGCTGAATATTTTTATTTTCATGATTAAAGTATAACATAATTAAAATTTACCTTCGTGTTCTTCATTACCTTCGTGGTAAAATATGTGTATATCAGGAAAGGAATATTTAATGAATCCAATAAGAAATTCAGCAAAAGCAATAATTATTAAAAATAATAGTATTTTAATGACAAGGAATTTTGATGATGAAGGCAATTGGTATCTTCTTCCTGGCGGTGGACAGAATTCTGGAGAGACTATACATCAGGCACTGATACGAGAAGTTTATGAGGAAACTAAAGCTTCAATTACAATCGGAAATTTATTGCTGGTTCGTGAATATATTGCCAAAAACCATGAATTTGCAGATTTAGAGCCTGAAGTACATCAGATCGAGTATATGTTTTCATGTTGTTTGAAAGGTGATTATAACCCGGAAATGGGTATAAATCCTGATATTTACCAGAATGGAGTTGAATGGTTAGAATTATCCAGACTTATGGAATTCAGGATTTATCCTTCAATATTGAAAAAGGTATTCAAGAATGGGATTCCAGTTGATTCGCCGGTTTATCTTGGAGATGTGAATTAACGTGGATTATCTTTGTTGCAGACAATAATATACCATGACGAAATGCTGGAATCGCATATACAATATCTTTCAGGAAGGTATTATCATCCTGTTTTCTTAAATCAATAAATTTTTCCTGGTCTTTTTGAAAACCGATAGCACTTAACATTTCCCAAATTTCTTTTGTAGTGTAAAGTCTGAGATGTGGACGCCATCTTCCTGATCCTGTGGGGTTGATAACGCTGCTTTGAATCTCAGGATTAGGTGATAAACCTTTTAGAAGCATGAGCCTGTATCTTATCCAGGCCATATTAGGGGTTGTTATTATTAAAGTGCCACCAGGTTTCAGCCAGTTAAAAGCAGTTCTTAACATATACATTGGATTTAGAAGATGCTCAAGGATTTCAGAAGCAATTATTATGTCAAATGGTTCAGTTTTTGCTGGAAGAGGAAGAAAAGAATCTTTAGTTTGAGAATAACCTTCTAAGAAAACTGGATCAAAATCTGCTGTAAGGAAATTGATATTATTATTTTCTAGCATTTGAACATATTCACTGGTTTCAAATATTCCAGTTGCTGTCAGATCAAATTTTGGATAAAAGTTCTTGATCAATTTGAAAAGTGTTCCTGGAAAAGTACCAAAATCGCATAATCTTGAAGATTGTTTAGAATATTGATTAAAAAAAAGCAGCGTTGAATATAATCTTCTAGCATTTTTTTTCAGATGACTGATTGAATTTCCATTTAAATCTTTAAAAAATTCGAAATTATTATGGTTATATTTCTCAATAACTTTTTTGAATTGTTTCCATTCAATAAATTTCATAACATTATTTATATCATTTTGAGAATTATGTTGCAAATTTCCAGCTTATTACCGATAAAAACACTGTAAGTATTAAGTATGGAGTGAAAAATGAAATATGTTTCTCTTGAAAATCTTGTAGAACTACTAAAAGTATCTCCCGAAGATATCTTGATTGTAATTGGAGAGATAAGAAATCATATCAAAGGATGTACCAGAACCCGTTACAAGCAGTTATATTTATCTGAAAAAGCAGTTTCAATGATAAAAAAATATCTATCATTAAAGGGAAGTTTTGTAAAGCAGAAAGTGTCTGAACTTGTAAACAGGAATCCCGTAGGTGTGAAGCAATGTGAACCTCATCAACTTTTGAAAATGCTTGAAAATTCAAATCGTGAACTTTTTGGAATTAGACGTGAACTTGTGGAATCAAAGAATTTGAACCAGCTCTATAAAGATGAAATATCACTTTTATTGATTGAGAATCATCGATTGCTTGATCAGGAAATATCAAATTCAAAGAGTGTAGCGACTAATCTTCATATTGCTTAAAGATATTGCATATACATTAGACTCCCTTATATGATATTATAAGTTCCCGTATTACTATTAAGTTGACAAAAACAGCATTGCTATAAATAATTATACTGGATGTTCAGAGGAAAAATATGCGAACTGATATAATTAAAGCTAAACAGTTACTGGATAAGGATGATTTCTTTTCAAAATCAAAGGGAATCAGTCTGATCAAGCATATCTATGATAGTGATGCAATTGTTGTTCTAAAAACCTATCAGCTTACGATGGATGATCCAAATCTTATTGAGCTTTGTGCAGAAGCAGCAGATCATCTTGAAAAAAATCTGATTGCAAGAGAAAAAGTTAAGAATGATGTAAGAAAGTCCATTATTGGGATACCAGTAAATGAGAACACTCCGCAATGGCATGAATTTTGTGAAAAAATTGCTCCTATAATAGCTGATCTTGAAGCAGAAAAAAATCCTTTTGTTAAAGCAACCGTTGTTAAACAGATTGGGAATTACAAAAACGAGTATGCAATTCCATGTCTTGTAAAACATCTTAATGATGGAGATGACAGAGTAAAAGCGAATACTATTGAAGGTTTGTATACAATTGGAACAGAACGGATTCTTCAACATATTGTGCCTTTGCTGGGGGATTCAAGTGCTCGTGTAAGAGCAAATGCTAGTAAGGCTGTATGGAAGTTTTCTGCAGCTAAAGTTTATCTGGTTCTTAGTGAAATGCTTACCAGTAAAGATACAAATATACAAAAAAGTGCTATTTTTTCGATAAACAATATTAAGACTCCTGAAAGTATAGAACTTCTAAGAAGTGCTATGGGACATATGAAGGGATATGAACAGAATTATGCTAGACAGGTAATAAAAACCTATGATCGAGAGTTACTCAAAAAGAAATTGAAAAGCCCGCAAGTTGTTATTGGCTCAGTTTGTATTTTAGTATCATGTCTGCTTTTGTTTTTTGCATTTCACCAGTTTTCATGGGATCAGACTATGGTGTCTGAGTCTAAGGAAATAGGCAAGATGAGAAATGAAGTGACGACCATAAAAACAGCTGATGGGCGTGAAGTAACTGTAAAAGTCCCTAAAAAGTTTACCTATATAAAAAAGGGAAATCCTGCTATGATTCAAGGATATGCAAGATTAAGTGGAGCTTTTATTAATGACATTGATAAGCAATATTATAATAGTTTTGATGACAAGAAAAATGACGCCTGTCATGCAGCTAAGAATACAAGAATAAGATATGCTCGCTTTCTTATGTCAAATAAAGCATATAATAAAGCTGAAATATTATACAGACAAATTCTCAGTGAAAATCTTGAAAATGATTATATTGCAATTGAAGTTTTGACTGATATCTATACTCTTTATACTCAAACTGGGAATAAAGAAAAATTGAAAGAATTAAAACAACTGGTGAAAAAGCTAAAAGATGTGAAGATTCCTACTATGATTGGAGGAAAATCTCGATCAATTAGTCAGCTTAATTCATATGCATCAGATTTTAGCAAGGTTCTATATGCTATGGCGCTGGTTCAGAAAGAAAAAGAGGCTACGGTGTTAAAAAAGTTGAGAAAGTTTGGAATTAAGAAAAAAGAAATTAATAAAGTATATGATAGTTTAAAGAAAATTCTGATAAAAGGAAGTGGATAATATGAATAATCGAGGTGTGGCATTATTTATCATACTTGGAATTCTTGTTGTTATGATGATAATGGCTTTTATGGTAAGTCAGATGTCAGTAAATGAACGTCGAGCAACAAAAACATCACTTGAGGATGTGAAAATACATAATCTATTACTTTCAGGATTAAAACTTGCAATGCGTGATTGTGTTACAAATGGAAACGATTATGATGATTATATGAATTTTTCGGGTGAAAGAAAGAACCATTTGTTTTACGTTATGCGAAAGCCTTTAAAAAAAGCTATTCCCGAAATGAAATCTGGTATTGATAAGCTGGGATTTGATAAGGTTTTGGCTACATCTGACCCGAACGTTCCAATTAAGGAATTTTCCGCAGCAGAGATTAATTTACAACCATTAATTGATGAAATGGGTGGAAAAATAGTTGATTTTAAGATTGCAGTAAAATATTCCAGTACTTCTGGTGTTGCAGATGTTTTTTCTTTAGAGCCAAAAGATGTGACCCACAAAACTCTTGATGTTACAGCAAAGAGATTTGTTAATCCCAGCCTTGATGTTTTGTGGAGTAATGGAGAAATACCAGCTATTACGTTAACATTTCCACCTTTTGCGATTAAAATAACTGTTAATGTGGGGTATGCAGGCATTACATTTCCTTTTAATCTAACTCCATTGTTAACTGCAAGTGGTATTTTAGATGCATTTGGAATTGGAACTGGCAATAAACTGGATATGAATGCACTATTGAATCCTATCTTCAGTTTTTTGGGTTTTCAGCTTCCCCATACAATTCCTATAAAAGTAGCATCAGGAACTCCTCCTTTTCCTACGGCTGATAATCAATATCCTCTTGGAAGTATACCTGTAGATTATGAATCAGATTTTGCCAATAATCATATTGAAAAATATGGCAAATTATTCATGGAGGCTGAAATAAAATATAGATCTGAAACAGGAAAAATATATAAAGCTACAGCTAGTGGAAAGTTACCTTTTCATGTAAGTGATATTCAGCCTGTAGCTTCAATGTACTCTTTTTTTGTAAACAATAAATTAGATAGAAAAATTTGTTTTAATGGTGGATTCAAAGATCCATATGATACTTCAAGAACACAGGCCATCATTGAACCTGAAGATGAAGCAATTGCTGTCGGGAAACAAAATTTTCCGCAGTTTTATGTAAACAACATGAGTTTTAATTTTTTGAAAAGTATTGCAACTAATCAATTTAATACTGGTACTGATCCAGCAATATACAATAAAAATCTAGAACTTCCAGGACTTATTCGTGTGAATGGAACAAAAGAACATATTGTCAACATCCCATGGTTTGGTGGAAAATCTGATTCAGGAACTATGAATCCATTTAGAAATACAGGGATACCTTTAGTAATGCGACAAAGGTCAAATCGTTTTTCTGTTACAAATGGTGATCTAAGCGCTAGTCTTGGAAGTCTTAATAGTCTATTTCCAAATCCTAGTTATGCAGTGATGCCACTAACAACCTGGCTTGTAAATTTTGTTGGAAAAAGTGTTACTGCTTTTGCGGCAGATATTGTTACAAAGGGCTGGAAACAGGCAATGATCAATGCCCTCGAAGTTGGAATAAGACCGAAATGTCATTGGGATTGGCCATGGGGAATTAAAGGCCTTTTTTTATT
>DAOVTB010000196.1 GCA_030633305.1 Candidatus Muiribacteriota bacterium | reverse complement strand
TGAAAACCATAATTTTGCACAGATCTGTCATGAATATGGAATAGTTTTTATTGGCCCCAAGGTAAAGAATATTCTTGAAATGGGTGATAAGAACATGGCCAGAAAAATTATGAAGAAAAGCGGTGTTCCACTGGTGCCGGGATCAGACGATATTGTTAAAGATCTTAAAACAGCAAAAGCTATTGCTAATGAAGTAGGATATCCGGTATTGATTAAAGCTGCTTATGGCGGTGGTGGTAAGGGAATGCGTGTAGTTCACAATGAAAAAGAACTTGCAATGGCTATTAGAATGGCCAGCAGTGAAGCAGAAGCTGCATTTAGCGATGGTTCTGTTTATATTGAAAAATACATAGTTAATCCTAAACATATTGAAGTACAGATACTTGCAGATAAAAAAGGACGTGTGATTCATCTTGGAGAAAGAGAATGTACTATACAGCGAAGACACCAGAAATTGATTGAAGAATCACCATCACCTTTTGTAGATGATGAATTACGAGAAAAACTTGGTGATATTGCAGTAAAAGTTGCAAGGGCTATTAAGTATGAAAACGCCGGAACTGTTGAATTCGTTGTAGATAAGGCTAAAAATTTTTATTTCATAGAGATGAATACCAGGCTTCAGGTTGAGCATCCCGTTACTGAAAGTGTCACAGGAGTTGACCTTGTGAAGGAACAGATCAGGATTGCATCAGGTGAGAGTATTTCATTTGTTCCTAGGGATCGTTTTTTAAGAGGACATGCAATAGAATGTAGAATTAATGCTGAAAATCCTGAAAAGAATTTTATGCCCTCATGTGGAACTTTAAAGAAATTTATACTTCCAGGCGGACCATGGATTCGAGTGGATACACACGTTCATGAGGGTGCTGAAATTTCTCCTTATTATGATTCAATGATTGCAAAACTTATTTCCTGGGGAAAAGACAGGGAAGAATCAAGAATCAGAATGATTCGAGCTCTGGAGGAATTTACAATTGAAGGTATTAAGACAACTATTCCGTTGCATATAAAGATTCTTTCTGAAAGTGAATTTATGAAGGGTACTTTTTCAACAAATTATATTATTGAAAAATCTGATTATTTAAATATAACTGGGTAAAATGGATAACGCTGATAGAAATTCAGCCATTGAAAAGATCAATTCGGATGATACCGATCAGAAGATAGATGGTATTAAAGATTTGTCTATATATGGAATTGAATCTGATATTCCATTACTTGAAAATTTAAAGAGTGATAATAATTTTGTTATTCAGGTCGAAGCTGAAAAAGGATTAAAAAAACTTCAGGCACTTGTTTCTGAAAAGAAAATGCAACTAGCTGCAGAACGTAAAAAACAGGAAATTGAGCTTGAAAGAAAGACTATAATTGAAAAACTGTTAAGTTCAGATGATCGAGAAAAAATTCGATTAGAAGAGGTTCGAAAACTCGAAGAGATAAAACGAAGAAAAGAAGCAGAAAAGCTTAAAGCTCAGGAATATAAGAAAAGTGTAGCAAAAAGAAAATCAGAATCTGAGAAAAAGAAACTAGAAGAAAAAAAGCAAAATGCTGCTGATGAATTCAGGGATAATATCAGAAAAGTTGAGATGGAAAAACTTGGTCTTGTAAAGCATAAAGAAGAGTATATCACTAAAATGGAGTTTGATAAAATCCGTGCTTCTGAACTTGAGAAGAATCGAAAACGTAGTGAAGCGGTCTACAGAAAATTGTCCAGAATACACGATGAAAACAATGCAAAAATGAGGACTAGTATTGAGACTATCAAGATCTTGATGAAATTGATCTATATTGCAGTCCCAGTGCTTTTTGTGTGTCCAGTTATAATATTAAGTCTAGTTGATAGTTCAGGAGCTTCTAATTCTTTGATTCCGTTAATGGTTATTATTTCAACAATATCTTTTGTTGTTCTTTTAGGAGCTGTTTTTTCATTTTACAATCAGATGCATCAAATATGTTTGAATCGGATAATACGAGTGAATAATGAGGAAAAAGTTATAGATAGCATTATTCAGGATCAATGGTTGTTTACTTTTTTTGAAAACATGGTATTTCGGTATAATCCAGATATAATGAAAAGGTTGAAAGATGGAGAAAAATTTAAGTCCTGAAGAAATCAAATATGTATCAGTTAAAGATATTACAAAATCTATTCAACAAATAATACAGTCCAGCCCAAAACTCAAAAATATATGGATTTGTGGAGAAGTATCTAATCTGATCAGGCATTCGTCGGGTCACTACTATTTTACATTAAAAGATTCTGATGCTGAGATTAAAGTTGTTATATTTAAGATGTATACTAGGAATATCAATTATAGATTTTCTGATGGTGATAAAATTCTGATATATGGCTCAGTAAGAATTTACCCTCAAAGGGGACAATACCAGTTTTATGGTTTTAATGTAAAACCATTTGGTCAGGGCGAACTTTACTTGAGATTTCTCCAGACCAGGGAAAAACTAAAAAAACTAGGTTATTTTGATTCTGACAAAAAGAAGAAACTTCCATCAATGCCGGCAAGTATAGGAATAATAACATCTATTTCAGGTGCTGCACTTCATGACATTCTTAATGTTATTAATAAGAGATATACTATTGTTGATCTTTATATTGTTCCAGCTAAGGTTCAAGGTGGAGAAGAGGCTTCAAAATCGGTTGTAAACGCAATCAAATTACTAAATGAAATGCAAAGGAAAGTTGATATTATAATTCTTGCCAGGGGTGGAGGTTCGCTCGAGGAATTATGGGTATTTAATACTGAGACTGTTGCAGAAGCAATTTTCAAATCTGAAATACCTGTTTTAACAGGTATCGGGCATGAAATTGATTTTTCAATCGCTGATTTTACTGCTGATCTTCGTGCTCCAACGCCATCAGCTGCAGCGGAAATCGCTGTTCCAGACAGGAATAATCTGATTCTAACGATAAATGACAAAAAAATGCGACTTAGTTCTATTGTTAGTAACCTTGTTAATTGTAACAGTCAACATCTCGATGAATTAAAAATGTGTTTAATTAATATTATAGAGAAAATCTTTTCTGAAAAAAAATTCAAATTTTCACATTTAGATGATTATATAAAAAGATTACCTTCAATAAGGATGAAAAATATTTTAGAAGATCGTCGCCTTGTAAATCTTTATCAGAATAATTTGATCAGGAGTATGGATAATATTATTGAAAAGAGAAGAAATCTTGTATCGAAGTTAAGAAAGATGCTTGAAATTCTGTCTCCGCTTGGTATTCTGGATCGCGGATACTGTCTGGCATGGGATATTGATAATGGAAAATTACTTAGAAAAAGGAAAGATTTTAAAGAGAGTGGGAAATTTAAGCTCCAGGTTTCTGATGGTGAAGTGATTGCTGTTACGGAAAAGAAGAAATGATTCACACAAAGGCACTAAGGCACAAAGAAAATAGAAAAAATTATTAAAATACTGTAGGGTCAGGACCTTGTGGCTGTCCAAAATTAAGATCAAGTATGGATTAAAAGAAAGAATAAATATAAAACAAAAAGATTTTACCACGAAGGGCACGAAGAACATGAATGAAATGAAAAACAAGAAAATGTAATTACAATGTCATACTGCGACTTGATCGCAGTATCTATTAAAATTGGAAAACTAAAATATGGATCCTGCGGCCTAAGATCACAGGATGACAAATTGGATTGTGACACAGTCTGCATGTGCCTTAACTTGATAGAATAGAAGGAGAGTAAATATGCCCAAAAAGAAAGAACTTAAATTCGAAGAAGCTGTAAATAAGCTGGAAATTATTTTAGATGAACTTGAAGGAGATGATGTTGAATTGGAGCATGCTTTGAAATTATTTGAAGATGGGATTACAATATCAAAAAGGTGTACTGAACTGCTCGATAAAGCAGAAAATAAAATAAAGATTCTTTTGAAAAAAAGTGATGGTTCTATTGAAGAAAAAGATTATGATGAAGAAATCTTTAACGAAAAACTCAGATACAGTAAAAAAAGTGATTCCAAGAAAGATCAAGGTGATAAATTACCCTTTTAAAGGAAATAATAATGAAACTCAAAGAATATTTTAAAAAGAATCTGAAACTGATTGATGATTATATGGATTCAGTTTTACCCGCTGAAAGTGAAGAACCTCAAAGTTTATACAGTGCTATGCGATATAGTTTATTTGCTGGTGGAAAAAGATTTAGACCAATCCTCGCAATGACGGTATATAAGATGTTCAGTGAGGATTATGAGAAGATTCTTCCTTTTTGTGCATGTGTTGAGATGATACATACTTATAGTCTTATTCATGATGATCTTCCATGTATGGATGATGACGATCTAAGGCGAGGAAAACCATCTAATCATATTAAATTTGGAGAAAGCATGGCTTTGCTTGCTGGAGATGCACTTTTGACACATGCTTTTACTGTATTTTTGGGTGAAAGCCTGAATGCAGGTGTTGATCCTGAAAAAATTGTACGCGCTGGTGAAATAATTGGAAATAAAATTGGGATAATGGGTATGGTTATTGGTCAGGTATTTGATCTTGAAAGCGAGAGAAAACCTATAGATTTGAAAGCACTTGAAAAGATTCATAGGAATAAAACTGGCAGATTGATTGAAACTTGCATAAATGTCCCGGCGGTCTTTACGAGTATTGATAATTCAAGGGGAGTTTTTCTTTCATTACAAAGGTATTCATCTTTACTTGGTATGATATTTCAGATAACGGATGATATTCTTGATGTAGAAGGAAATACGGAAGAACTTGGGAAAACGGTTGGTAGAGATGAATACCTTGAAAAAGCTACTTATCCAAGAATAATTGGTATAAAAAAAACCAAGGAAATTTTAAAGTCTTATGTAATAGATGCCAAAGCTTGTCTTAAAGATTTTCCTGATAATGAATATTGCGATATACTTGAGGGGATAATAGATTATTTAGTAGAAAGGAAAAAGTGATGAAAAATATTGTTATTATTGCTGCAGCTGGTAGGGGAACCAGGATGAAACATTCTGTTAATAAACAGTATATTATGCTAGGAGGATTACCAGTTATTGTTAGAACAATAAGGCGTTTTCAATCGATTCCTGATATAACGGATATATATATAGCTATTAATCCTGATGAAATGGAATATTTTAATAGTGAAATAGTGGAAAAATATTTGAAGAAGTCCGGGAAACTAAGAAAGATTATTCCCGGAGGGAAAATGCGATTCGATTCTGTATTTGCAGCATTGAAAGCGTGCAAAGGTGACAACAGAAATGATAATACCGCTAATGTGATCATTCATGATGGGGCAAGACCTTTTTTTAGTGAAGGAAGCATTAGTAATGGTATAAAACTTCTTGAGGAAGAGGTTGGTGTAATTACTGGGGTTAAATTAAAAGATACAATAAAAACGACAGACGAGAATGCTTATGTGGATAGCTGTCTGGATAGAGATAAATTGATAGCAGTTCAGACCCCGCAGTTTTTTAAACTCGATATCCTTTATACATGCTATAAAGAAGCTATAAAACTTGGTTTTAAACCAACAGATGATTCTGCTGTGCTGAAAGCTTCAAAATTCCGGGTTAAAATCATTGAAGGTGATTATTTTAATATAAAGCTGACAACTCCAGAAGATTTGATATTTTCAGAAGTAATATTGACGATGCAGCGAGACATATTTAACGTAAACTAACCTGCGTGCTGAATGGGCGAATCTTGAATTTATTTGCATTCGTTTAAACCTGCGACGCACGGTAGTGCGCCTCGGTTAATCCAAATACAAATAAATCCAACCTTCATCCCATTCAGAACGCAGGTTAGTAGTTTGAAAAGAAAAATAAGGTAAAATATGTTAATTGAAGCCCCATTAAAAGTTAACTTATCGTTAAAGATTGTAGGTAAACTCAAGAATGGATACCATGAACTCCGATCTCTTTTTCATTCGATCAGGATATTTGATGAGATACAAGTTGATTTGACTGAAGAAAAAGGTATTAAAATAAGTTGTAATCTTCCGGAAGTTCCGGTTGATAATAAAAATACTGTTTTTAAAGCTGCAAAATTAGTAATTGATAATTGTACATCTTATTCAGGTGGATTAGATATTAAAATTCAAAAAGTAGTATTTCCTGGTACTGGATTAGGTGCTGGAAGTTCTGATGCCGGAGCGGTTCTTTACGTACTTCAGAAGGAATTTGGTTTAGAAGATAAGAAGATATTAGAAATTGCAGGAAAAATAGGTGCGGATGTTCCATTCTGTTTTTTAGCAGTCAGAGAATGGAATGATTATAAAAGACGAATTAGTGGAAAAATAGAGGGTATTGGAGATAAAATTGATCTTCAAGAACCATTGAAAGGTCATTTTGTTATACTTATTCCCGAAAATTCGAGTATTTCTACTCCAGACGCATTTAACAATTTTGATATTATTGCTGATTATGCAAATGTTTCAAAAGAATATCCCAGACTGGGTTATAATGATTTTGAAAGGATACTTGATCAAAATCAATTAAATAAAGTTAATACTGCAAAAGAAATTTTGCGTTGTTCTGGTGCAGAGTTTGCACTTATGACTGGAAGTGGTAGTTCAATAGTTGGATATTTTAAGAAGAAACCTGATATAATAAAGAAAAATATACAAGAATTTCTTGTTTTAGCCGAAAAGGACTGACTTATGGCATCATATAAATGTAGGATCGCTGGCAGTGATGGACAGATTAAAAACAGGATAATGCAGGCTGGCAGTATTCCAGAATTAAAGCAGAAAGTAGAATCTGATGGATTGATGTTGATCAGTTACAGAAAAAAAATAGAGTTCAGAAGATCAAGTAAAAATAAATCACTCTATATTTTTACTAATCAATTGCAAATATTGGTTAAATCAGGCGCTATAATGGATGATGCACTAGAAGTCATTCAACAAAGTACTGATTTTGATCCAAATTTTTCAAGTGTTCTTAACGATATAAGAAAGCAGATAGTAAGTGGAGTATCATTATCAGATGCACTAGCCGTACATGGTGATTATTTTGATCCTATTTATTGTAATCTTATTAAAGTAGGAGAAAAAAGCGGAAATCTTTCAGAAGTGCTTGATGGATTATTAGAATTTCAGAAGAAAAAAGTAATGCTTTTTAATAAAGCTACCGCAGTAGCAGCCTATCCGACTATAGTTATTTTCATGGTTATTGTAATGATGACTTTTATTTCCATGTATATTATTCCTAGATTCCGCTTAGTTTTTACTGAACTCAATGCTGATGTTCCTCCTCTTACAAAATTCATTTTTTCTCTTTCCAGTTTTATTTCAGCAAATGGAATAATTATTTTTCCTGCAATTATTATTATAATTCTTTTTTTCATCACGTTTGCAAGGAAAAATAAATCTTCATTTATTAATATTTGTTTGTATATTCCATTTATATCAAATTTTGTAAGAAATTATTACCTTCTGGTTTTTTCACTTGCCGTAAAAATTCTTTTAAAAGGCGGAGTACAGCTTGTTGATGCTATTGATCATATTGCCTCAGGATTTCCTGAAATGCTGAAAAAGAAATTGATTACAATTCATCGGGGAATAACTGCTGGAAATTCATTTACAGCTCTTCTTGCAGCAGAAAGTATTTTTCCTGATATTTTTGTTGGTTTATTAAGAGTTGGTGAAAAAACAGGTAGGCTGACAGAAATATTTGAAAATGCGTATGAATATTATTATGATGAATTTGAAAATAATATCGCGTTGCTAACAGGACTTATAGAACCTGTTATTATTATTTTTCTTGGTGTAACTATTGGTACTATTGTTGTGTCATTGTTTCTTCCACTAGTGTCATTCATGTCCCAAATGAAGTACCCTGCGTCCTGAATGGGCGAATCTTGAAATATTAAGCACCAGTTCAAACCTCAACGCACGGCAGTGCGCCTCGGTTTGCCCTGATACTGAATATTCCAACCTTCATCCCATTCAGAACGCAGGAGAATAGGTTATAAATTTAAAAAAAAACAAAAACAAAAAAAGATAAAAGAAAGATTTGATCTGTGGCTGAATTTCTTTAAAAAGAAATCATATCTTTAGAATCAAGTAAAATAGTGTAAGGTCCGGTATTTTTTAATTCGACTTCCATATAGGCACCGAAAACACCAGTTTTAACTTTGAAATTTTGATTTTTTAATTGTTTTACAACTTGTTCGTACAATTCCTGTCCATCAGAACTCGTAGCACTTGTAGAAAATGAAGGCCGTCGACCTTTTTTACAATTACCATACAATGTGAATTGTGAAACAACAAGAAGTTCGTCAATATCAGGGTTTACAGAGATATTAGTTTTTCCGTCAGAGTCTTCCATTATTCTGAGTCCAGATAATTTTTTTACAATATATTGAACATCTTTTAGTGTATCTTCGCGATGGACTCCGAGTAAAATCAGAAGACCAGTTTTAATTGATGAAATCAGTTTCCCATCAACTGAAACATTTGCGTATGAAACTCTTTGTATTACTGTTCTCATGGATATAAATAACTTTTCTTTATAGTTAACAACTTTGGTATAAGCATGCACTATTATTTTTTATTGAACAAGAATTCCATTTTTGGGTACAGGTAGGTGATGGATTGTCCATACAATATTTTTTGTTTTCTTTGTGCCTTAGTGCCTTTGTGTGATTTATTTTTATCTGTATAGCCAGTAGATTCCTAATGATACCCAGGGATCAACTTCTGAATTACTTGTAATAGTAATATCTTTGAATGGG
>DAOVTB010000011.1 GCA_030633305.1 Candidatus Muiribacteriota bacterium | reverse complement strand
ATTATATTTTCTACAATAATATTGATGAGTACTCTCATAACATCATGATTTATTACTTTGCTGCAACAACAGTATGGCGTGATTACTTAAATGTCAGGCAGGAAGTTTTCATTGAAATACTTCAAACATTTCAAAAACATGGAATATGCCTTGCACTTCCAGCTGAAATAAAAGCAGATACTACATTTGGTGAAACCGTTGAATATACTGGAAATAATCAAGTATGAGCATGGATCCAACCTATTTGATAATAGCATTTTTCTTCGGAATGATCGGTATGGGTTATTTCATGTATGGGAAAAAACAGAATCGTCCCGGCCCTTTAATTGCCGGGATAATACTGATGGTTTACCCTTATGTTGTCACAGATCCGTTACAGATGATTCTAATAGGTATTGGAACAATGGCTTTACCGCTTATTATTGGAAGATTTTTATAAGTATTTATCAAACCACCTTGCAATATGTTTCAACCTGCTGATTCTTCTATCTGTTCTTCCAATTCTTGATAAACCATGGGATTCATCAGGATAACGAATCATCTCAGTATCAACACCAAGGTATTTTAATGCAACGAAAACCTGTTCTCCCTGTTCGATATCACATCTATAATCATGTTCACTATGAATAACAAGTGTTGGAGTTTTAGCATTTCCCATGTACTTCATCGGAGATTGATTCCAATATGAATCATGATCTTCCCAAGGAGTTTTGTCACCATATTCACATTGGAATGACCAGTTAAAATCAGAAGATCCCCAGAAACTTACATTGTTACTTACTGAACGCTGTGTAACAGCTGCTTTAAATTCATCTGTTTTACCAATGATCCAGTTTGTCATGAATCCACCATAACTTCCACCAGTTACACCACGTCTTTTTTTATCGATATATGGTTTTTTACAAACATAATTCGCCCAATCCATCACATCGGTATAATCGACTGTTCCAGTTTTATTCTCTATGGATTTTTTAAATTCTTCACCATATCCATCGCTTCCTCTAGGATTACAGTAATAAACTACATAACCTTTTGAGGCAAGATAGAAAAATTCCTGCATATAATGAAATCCAAACTGCATATGTGGTCCACCATGTATTTGTAATATTGACGGATATTTTTTATCTTTTTTAAATCCGGGTGGTTTTAAAATCCATCCCTGAATATCTGTTTTATCACGACTTTTAATCCACACTTCCTCTATGGTACAACTCCGAAGTTGCAAGAATAATTTCTTATTAAGATCTGTCAATTGCTTTTTTGAGCCAGTTTTCATATTCATTATCCATATCTGTGTAGGATCAAACTGAGTTCCTCTGTAATATGCCAGATGATTTTCAGATTCATCCAAACTGAATTTTCCAACAACAGCTTCTTCATCTATAAGATCTACAATTTTTTTAGTGGATACATCTAATTTTTTCAATTTAACACGACCTAATTTTGAAACCTGAAAATAAATTTGGCTTGAATCATTTGACCATACTGGAGGAGTCATTTCAGCATCACTCATATCTGCACAAGTCAAACTGTCAATATTGAAATCATAGTCTTTAGTTAAATTTATTGTTTTTCCCTTTTTAGAAAGCTGGATCTTCCAGAGATTCATGTCGAACCACCATCTGTCGACGCCATTAGCACCATAATATGCAATGTTTTTACCATCTGGAGAATATGATAGAAACATCTTCATTCCACGTGGAGTTTTAAGCTGTTTTATCTCTCCACCTGATGCTGGAATTGTAAAAACTCCTTCATCATAAGGCTTCATATCTGGATCATCTGTACGATTTGAAAGGAAAGCTATTTCCTTTCCATCAGGTGACCAAACAGGAAATCCCTCTTCAAATCTATTATCCTTTGTTATCTGTTTTGATTTAAGGCTGTTTAAGCCAGTAGTCCAGATATGCCATCTTTCTTCTGGATTATAGCCACAACCATCTTCCTTAAAAAAGACTCGTTTTACATGTCTTTCAACAATTCCAAGTTTTTTTGCCTCTTCATCTTTTTCCATTTCAATAATATGTTTATCAGTTTTTTGAAACTGGAACATGATCTTTTTTGAATCTGGAGACCAGACCAGACCACCAAATAATCCTTTAAGCTCTGTAACCGGATGAGCTTCTCCACCCCTAAATGGGATTATATAAAGTTGAAACTGATCTTCATCTTTTCGATTTGAAACAAAAGCGATATATTTTCCATCTGGAGACCAAACCGGATTACAATCTATATGCTCACCATGTGTAAACTGAAATGTCCTTGAAGAACGTACATCAGTAATCCATACATTACAATATTTTTCTTCCGTCTTTTTTTCAACCCGATTTACGCTGTAGGCCACCGTTTTTCCGTCTGGAGATAATTCACAGGAACTTAATATTTTAAATTCATATAGGTCTTCAGCAGTTATATTTCTTGCTCTCTTTTTTTTCATTTTTTCTCAATTCTCCTGTTTTTTTATATTTTTTATAATTGATTCGATTATAGAAAATACAGAAAAAAAAAGCAACCTACACAAAAGAATCTTTCACGCAAAACTTTCATACACTTATGTACGCAAAGGAAATTAAAAGATAAAATTATGATATAATTACAATATGTTTAGCTTCATCTTTTATTTTATAGTAATATATGCTCTGTTTTTACTCTACAGGTTAAGTACACATTTAAAAGTTTTCTATCATGAGGAAAAGAAGAAAGTCGATGATCCAAGAAGGATAAATCTAGCAATTGAAGCAAGAAAATATAGTAGGATTTTATTTAAAGCAGATACTTTATTTATTAAAAAATCAGCAAAGTTTATTATTAAAAAAGCAATAGAAAAACCTGTTGTTACAGCAGGAATTATTGTAGCATTTGTAATAATTGTTATAATAACAGTTAATATCAATAATTCAATTGCTGCTTCAAAATCAATTGAAGATAAAGCAAAAGATAAACTGTTTCTTGCTGATCTGGCATATGCCCAGCTTCAATCTGAAAAAGCTGTAAATCTTGCAAACGAGGCTCTGAAAATAAATAGTACATTATATGACGCATATCTTATTAAAGGATATGCTAATTTCAGGATGTCTAAATTCGATAAAGCTCTTCAGGATTTTAGAACATTCATTGAAAAAGAGCCGAAAAAAGCAAAAGATAAAAAAAATAATATCGTATATTTCAAGTTGGGAGTAATTCATTTTAATAGTGAAAAATACAAGGAAAGTCATGAAATGTTGACCAGATTCTTGAAAACTGAAATACGCCATCCCTCTGCTGAAAATATGCTATACAATATCGGATGTTATACAAATGTTACAGACGTTTCCCCTGAGGCTATCAAAAGTCAAAATCGAAAAGTAAAAACGTTTGAGGAATATTATGTATCAGGTCTTAAAAAAATCAAGCAATGGAAATTTCTGGATGCTTCCAGTGACCTCAAAAATTTTCTTTATTATTGTGTAGTTAATGCTCCAAAAGACAGAAGTAAAAATGGTCTGATTAAGAAATTTCCCATTGAGAAATTAAAGGAAAAAGCAAATAAATTCATTGAAAAAACTAACGCTAAAAAAAATAATAATGTAGTACAATACATTTCTGATACTTTTGATTTTTGCGGTGAAGTTAAGATTAAAGATCAATCCTGCATTATATACTCCAGTCAATTCTATCATGATGCAGTTGCAAAAAATCTTATTAATAAATGCCTACCGCTTTTTAAACCTGAGACTTTATATAATGGTGATAAAGTCATTATTTTTAAAAATGCTACTGTGGTTATCAAGGAAAAGGAAAAATTCAAAAAGAAAGTAAAGATCGCTGCTTCAGAAAATACTGTAATCATTGTACTGGGATGCGATATTGCCAATAAAATTTATGGAAGTAGAGTTGAAATTCCAGAAGGCTATAACAATTCCAGCTTTGATTCCGAACAGGATCGATTTCTGACACGTTCAAAAAGGAATCAGATTCGATTCAAAAGAAGTCCGCGATACATAAATCGTTATGCCAGCAGTTATAATAGCTATAACAGCGGTGGATACAGTAGCAGCTCTGGAAGCAGTTACGGAGGCTACAAATCATCATCCTTCCGTGGTGGTGGAAGCTCCTGGGGTAAATAGAATCAATTTTTAGTGATCGCTACATCATCAATAATAATATCTTGATCTTTAGTAGTAGTTTCTTTTGCGCGAATGGATATCTCAACCCAAGTCGCGTCTGCCGGTGAATCCTTAGTCCATGTAAACTCTTTCCAAGTTGCAAATGATACAAACGATGCACCCGTTTGGGATGTACCATCGGAATTACTATATTCTAATCTAAAACTGATTTTTAAATCAGCAGCACTACCTCCTTCATCATTAGCATATCCCCATACTGAATACGTATAGGATTGATTTCCCAGAATCGGAATCTTGATTGACTTCATTCCTCTATCATATCCGCCCGTAGGATTTTGTAAACGACAGCTTTGCGAACCACTTCTAACAATCACTGTATCTACTACAACATCCCCAGATGTTTCTATTTCAGTCCAAGGTGAGTAACTAACACCAGCATATCCTTCAAAACCAGGATCATTTAAAGTCAGATCACCTGTAGTTTCAGTTATAGCAGCAGGATTTCCCGCAGCGTTGTATATCGAACTTCCGTCAGCAGGTTTTATATTAATGGTTTCAACAGCATTTGGAGTTCCGGTAACTGTAAGATTCACTCTGATCTTGGTTTCTCCTCCTTCCAGTACGGTCTCATCCTCTTGAGAAACACTTACAATAGCAACATTTGTAGCAGAACCATCACCCTGAGTAAAAGTAATTCCAAAATCACCTGATTCCAGAGCTCCAGCTCCACCGTTTGTATTATATACGGCATCGTCAAATGTTATTACTATAAATGAGTTATCCAAAGCTAGTATTCCTGAAGTAATATTTGCTCCTTCTGTTACAGTAAACGTTTTTTCGCCTGTTGTTTCAGTTGCCAGTGTTGCATTTCCACCACTATCATAAATAGATGTACCGTTTGCAGGCTTTATTTCAAATTTACCTGATCCATTAGATGGAGGATTGTCGATTGTTAAAAAAACTCTAATAACAGACTCGCCACCAATTAAATCTGCTGCTTCCCCTTCAACAGTCTTGTCATTCTGTTTTGCAGAACTAATTGTAACATCTGTAACATTATCTCCAATCAAGTTATGAGTTATAAGAAAATCAAGACTATTTATAGCTGTACTCTGATTGATATCACCAAAAATTCCTTCTGAAAATATAATATCAATGTAACTGTTATCTACTGCTACAGAAGCGCTTGTAATTGTAGCAAGTTTAAGATCTTTCAAGTATTTCACTCCAGTCGACTGCGTCGCTTCCATCACATTTCCGACAGTGTCATAGATTGAAGATCCGTCAACAGGTTTAATCTCAATTGTTCCATCACCCGTAGAAGGACCATCTGTAACCGCTAAAAATACTCTGACTGCCGATTCACCACCTACCAATGCATCTCCATTTTCCTTATTTACAACAGACAAAACCATTACATTTGTAACATCATCATCACCTTGAACAAATGTAAGAGAAAAATCATCAACTTCCAGTGCTCCACCACTTGCATTAAAACCACCTTCACTAAAAATAATGTCAACATAAGTGTTAGCATCAGAGACAGTACCGCTTGAAATAATAAGCGGAGTTTTTAGATCTTTTAAAGGCTGAGCCGAAGTAGTTTGAGTTATAGCCATTGCATTTCCAGCAGCATCATAAATCGATGTTCCATCCTTAGGCGTTATCTCAATTGTCGCATGACCAGAGGAGGGACCAGTTGTAACTGTCAAAAATGCTCTGATTGTTGTTTCACTGCCAAGAAGCGCAGTTGCTGATCCTTCAACAGCGCTATCGTTCTGTTTAATTGATCTTATTTCAACATTGGTTACATCATCTCCCACCTGAAGAAATGCCAAGTCAAAATCACTTGCTTCAAGAGCTCCACTTTCACCATCTGTATTGTAGCATGCTTCATCCAGTACAATATCAATGTAGCTATTATCTGACGAAATTGTGCCACTTGATATAAGTGGAGTCTTAAGATCATTCAAAGTTTTGATCCCTGTGGTCTTGGAAATCGCCATTACACTTCCACCAAATGTATATATTGAACTATTATCAAACGGTTTTACCTCAATTGTTCCATTTCCATTTGAAGGACCTCCTGTAATATTTAGAAATACCTTGATTGTTGTTTCACCACCTGCCAATGCATTTCCATCTTTATCTTTTACCGATAAAACCGCTACACCAGTAACAACATCACTTCCCTTAACAAAGGAAATAGTGAAGTCATTTAATTCAATTGCTCCACCAGCATTTGTATTGTAGCCACCTTCAGTTAGATCAAGTTCAATGTAGGTATTATCAGAATCCAGAGTTCCGCTTACAATTCCAAAAATAGCATTATCATTCATTAAATTGGCACCTGTTGTTTGAGTATCAAGCATTCCAACTCCATCTACATCATAAATAGAAGTCGAATCAACAGGTTTGATTTCAACTGTAGCCAAACCATTTGATGGTTGATTTGTTATATCAAGAAAAAAACGTATCGTGGATTCTCCTCCACTTAGAGCTAAAGCTGATCCTTCAATTATATTATCATCTTTCTTTATAGAACTTATTGCTACATTGGTTATAAGATCTCCATTCTGAACAAAAGTCATTGTAAAATCAGTTACTTCAAGAGCACCTGTTGCGACTGAAGTATTGTATAGAGCTTTGTTAAAAACAACATCAATATAGGAGTTATTTCCAGCAAGAGTACATGAACTGATAACCGGAACAGCCGAAGTTGCAGTTTTCGTTGATCCAGATGTATATGCAGTCTTATTACCAGCTTCATCCATTACAATTACATTGAAATAATATGTTGTATCCGGAGATAGGTCAGCAATAGTCAATGTTGCAATATCTTTTGTATAAATCCCCAGTTTTGTTCCATTTTTTTCGATATTTTCAATTGTATCAATGTTGTTCGAAGTCGATGAAAACACCTGATACTGGAGATTGGTCACATCACTTGATTCGTCAGACGCCTTTGTCCAGTTCAAAATCGCACTTGTTGAATTAACTATTCCAAATGTAAATGTTGTTACTGCAACTACAGGAGCAGTTGAATCTCCCTCGAGTGTTCCAGCTAATATAAATTCACTACTGGTGAAAAAATCATCATCTATCATTGCAAAAATCTTGTAATCAGCTCCAGATTGAGAACCAGAGGAAGGCCATGTCAATGGGATTGTTTGGTTAAAACTTTCGCTGACATCTCCATTTACGGTCCTTTCAGGACTTTCCCACATAAGTTTACCAGTAGTTTTTTCATTCCAGATAACTACTCGGACTTTTTTCTCAGAAGACACATAACCTTTCAAACTTATTGTTATTGTTTGCCCCTGACTGAATTCACTTCCGTTTGAAAGAGCAAGAATAACAGTATTAGTTGTTGCAGGATTCAATTTTCGGACGAAAGTTTCAATATTCATGGCCGATCCAACCACAACATTTGATTGAACATCATCTATGATTCCATCGTTATCTATATCAAAAACAAGATGATATGTGCTTCCTGAAGTAAGCCCGGAAAAACGGTACTTTCCATTTTTATCTGTAACTGTTGATTTTATAAATTTTGAATTAAAACTCAGAAGATCTTTGTAACTTAAATTCCCTTCAAGAAGGTAAACAGTAACGCCACTTTTAACTTTAAACATCAATTTTCCAGAAACTTTTGCAGCAAGACCATCATCAGGAATATTAACGATTCCCTCAATACTGACTTCACTTACAGGAGTTGGCGAATAGCCTTCATCCTTACCAACCCATTTTTCGAGTACGCATCCCGAACCAATAAGACATATAGTCATGAACAACGTTAAAATAACTACTTTTCTCATTCAAATCTCCAAATATTGTAATTTTTAAATATTAATATTACATTTATCGGCATTAGTATTAAAAATAATGAAGATGGGAATCACACAAAGGTGCAAAGGCACAAAGAAAAAGAAAGATAAAATATAAAAAAGATTTTCGCGCTGAGAACGCTGTGAACGCAGAGAAAATTTTACCACGAAGAAAAAATTAAATAAAAGCAGGTCATAATTAATACTAAATATCAATATAGATGGGGCCACATGGACTTTTGTATTGCTCGAAATCCGAGCAACACGAAAGTGATTTGACCCCTGTGCCAACTTAGTCACTTCTTCTAAATTGTTATTAAAACAGATTGCAAAAAAAATGGACTGTATTTTATTGCATACAGTCCATTTTTTTACTTAAATTTAAATTCTATATTTCTGTTATATGTTTAATATAATCAAGAGCATGTTCAAAACAACCACCTGCTTTTTTGAAAATCTCTTTTACCAGTTTAACAGAGAATTTTTTGAATTTTGTCATATCAAAAACAAAATTTTTAATCTTCTGTTTTCCTTTACCAAGATTAGACTCAAGAAACATCTTGGTTTTTTGAGCATAATGTCTATCAGTATAGTTTAGTTTGAAATGGGCATTTTTCACAACAAGCAGATCCTCTGTCTTTTTGGATAATTCCTTACCAAGATCCAGAGAATGATCAGCAACTGTTTTTACTCCATCCATAACTTTCTTAGCTGTTTTTAATGCAAATGTTGCAGTCTTATATGAAGCCACCAGAGCATCATATTTGGGATCGGATTCCAACGGTGCAATATTAACAGCTTTTTTTGCAATTTTTAGTGCTTCATCTGCTGTTGCCCTGGCAGCTTTCAATACTTTAACCTTACCCCAATAGTATCCCTTTTCATACCAGTGACAATGTTTATATACATGTTCAGCATGCCTTATTTTTTTCTTAAGTGAAGAAACTTTTCTAGATGCATCACGCAACTTTTTTTCTACATGATTCTTTGTTTTATTAAATGCCTTTTTTTCTTTATCTATCTTGCCTTTAAGAGTATTAACTTTATCCTGAGCTTTATCTAATTTATGTTTGGCTCCTTTTATATCTTTATCCATTGCATCTTTTGCTGTAGAAAGTAATTTTCTCGCTTTTTTTGATAGATATGAACTGAAATCTGCATCAAAAGACCCTTTTAATTGGACATACGGAGCTTTCCAGTTAATATTATAACTAAAATCCAACACTGCATCCAGAATCTTCTGTATCTTTCCCTCAAAACGAGCTTTTCCACCAGTAAGATCAAGTGATATTTCAATATCGATTAGTGAATCAAAAAGTTTAGTAAGACCACTTATCATAAATCCCTGGTCAAAAAGTGTCATTTTCAATTCATATGTTGGGCCATCATCATGTGTATTAAATTTACCATCAAACCCCTTTCCTGTAAGTTCAAATGCTCCAAGCTTCAACTTATGAATCCATGATTTTTTAGTATATCCATCAATGATGTAATGTTGAAGTCCCTTCACTTTCCAGGTCCGGAGTTCATCTTTTTCAATATCTTTTCCGAATATATTCAAGGTACCTGTAACGACAATCCCTTCAGAAAGATTTAGTTCCCTGTCGGTGATACTTGAAAATGTCATCTGTGCATCCTTGTACTTTATCTTCTTCAGAGCCAGAGTAATTTTACTCTTACGTTTATCAGGATGCGATTTTTTCATGAAAAAAAACAGATCATTAAGATTAATCTCGTTTATCTTTCCACTAAATGACATCTTAGATAAATCTTCAATTTCTGCAGGTATGGTTGCAGCTACATCAATTTTTCTACTTCCAATCTCTACAACTCCACGAAATCCAAACATGACTTCTTCAGGAAACGCTTCGACTTCAAATACTAATTCCTCTATGTCCAGGCCCTTAATATTGCATGCATCTTTCCAACTTTCGCCCTTATCACCAAGCATCAAAGCAAACTTTATTCCTTTATTTACAGAAGGTTTAAATGGAAAAGATATCTTCCCTGTCAAATCCATTGGAGTGTGATGAGGCGGAAGTTTAGCTGTGGCTTTTAACTCAATTCCCATCAACAGTTTCTTACCTTTACCGGGTAATGTCATAAAAAGTGTCGGCGGATATGCAGTAATGCCCTTTGGTAATTTGACCTCAATCTCCGATAATGGAGACGTCCTCAATTCGAGTTCGTTTAGAGGCCATGTTAAATATCCGGTAAGTAGCATGTTATAGCTTGTTTTAAAGGCAGGAATCAATTTTTTTATAATTTTAAAAGCTGTATAGTCAGAAATATTCAGGATACCAAACAAATTCCCCTGCTTCCTTAACCTGATTACATTACCAGTATTTTTAAAAAGTTTTTCATACTTTGAACGAATATCTTTTGGAATATCAGACTTCGCATATGAATTTGAACTATTTGACCAGAAAAATGTCGTCCTGGAAAACTTAATGTGCTTTTTATCCAGAAAGCTCCAGTTCTTAAAAAACCATCCGATACTCCATTTCAAGTCTTTGGAACTATAATTAGTCACATTTGAAGAAATTGCAACCACCATTTCTGATTTTTTCTTTTTAAGGTCATAAAAACTCTTATTAATATATCCTTTACCACTAATAAACAACAAGTCGGATTTTTTAGGACTTATTTTTACTTTCGCATTTTCTATAACAATGTTACTAAGTATGGAAAGATTTTTGAGAGTTCTTATATCCTTCATGACCAGTTTCCCTGAATGTGCTTGGATATAAGATGTTATCTTACTCTTTAAAGTAAGCATGTCATGATCTTTTGCAGCAAACGCAGGAATCACCATCATTAAAATGCTAATAAATATAATAACTTTCGTTTTATTCATAAATATAACCTCCAATTTTTTGGTAATTATATCATATTTACTGTTTATTTTTGTATTCTCCATAAATAATTTGATATAATAAAAAAAACAAAATCTGGTAATTATATTGAAGAAATTCATCTTAATATTCGCAATTGTTTCCATTTTATGCCATTCAAATCTGTTTCCAACTGATGAAACTCATTGTTGTAAAGCAGATATAACCAAACTGGAAAAAACAACTGATACATCAGAATTCATTTCTGAAAGAATAGTTCCAATGAAACTCAAATATATTGTTCATGCTGACCTCGCCGGAAATACTTTTGAATATACAATGAACAGAAATATAAAAAGAGTCAGTTACAAAAAGAAAAAAGCATTAAAAATCGTTACCGTAACTAATAATCCTACTGGAAAAACTGTTGACACATTCTTCATTGATAAATTTACACTTTCCCCATTGAAAAGAATAATCGATCAAGGTAATTATGATATTGATCTTGAATATAGTGATAACCTGATACTAGGAACTATAAAAGGAAGTGGAAAAATACACAAAATAAGAAAAGAACTTTTAAAACCTGTTATTGCTGATGGTTCAGGAGTAGATATTATTATTTCAGCTTTACCACTTGAGCTTAATTACAGTAAACAATTTCAGCTATTTGAATTTCAAACCAGTGAATTAAAAGATCTGGAATTAAAAGTAATTGAGAAAACTAAACTCAAAATTAAAAATACAATGTATACAGCATATAAAGCCAGCCTTATTCCACCAGGTAACAATAAAGTTTTGATGACTATATACCTGAACACCAAAAAACCATATGTCATGTTAAAAAGTGAGCTTTCATTTGATACTCAATCAGGTCCAGGAAAAGTTATTACAGAACTTGAACAAATCAAGTATTAGATAATCATACGGTTCATATGTTTCGCACTAAGCAATATTACTTATTATGAATTTAGTATATGTATTCATAACGGGTCAGGGTACTATGAATTTTTTTGAACATCAAATAAAATTCAAGTACTTCTTACCCAATCTATATCAGTATTTGGTATTAATTGTTTTCCTTCGTAATAAATTTTTCTTTGTGCTGTTATTACTGTCAAGTCCTACTCCTATAATAATTATACTTGGTATTTATATACGCATTAATGTTATAATTCCGGTGATATGATATCCAATAAGCAAGAAAGTACTACAAGTTATGAATAGATTTGAATCACTTGCAGAAATAATCAGGTCCAGACGAAGTATCAGAACATTCCGCAATGAAACTGTAAAACCTGAAATTATTGAAAAAATAATTGAATCTGCTGTTTTGGCCCCGTCAAACAATAATCGTCAGGGCTGGAAATTCTATATCATTACAAACAAATATATTAAAGAACAGATAATCTCTGATGTTGAAAGTGAACTTGATCAGATTACCGGAAAAAGTGAAGTTATTGATGATGTAATGAAATCATACAGAGCTAATTTCCTTATTTTCAAAAATGCTCCTGTCCTGCTTATCGCCTGCCATCTTAAACCTAATAAATTCAATTTTCGATTATTTGATATTGATGATACCAATAGGCACTTTACCGGTGAACTTATCAGTACAACCCTTGCAGTTGGAAATATCATGCTTCTTTCTGAAGCTGAGAATATTGGAACTCTGATGATGACAGCGCCACTTATTGCAGCAGATAGAATTAAAAAAACTGTAAAAATACCCGGAAAATATTCAATTTCATCATTTTTGTGTATGGGATATTACGATAAAAAGCCTGATACTCCAGAACGGAAAAAATTTAATAAAATAGCTGAGTTTATAAATTAGGAGGCATACATGTCGATCGGAAAAGAAGATATCAAATTAAAACTTATTGATATTGTCAAGGATATACTGGAAGATGAAGAACTTGAACTTGACACTACAAAATCACTTATAGATGATTATGACCTGGATTCACTCGATTTGCTGGATTTGACCTTCAATATTGAAGAAGAATTTGGTACAAAAATCGGAGGAAACGAATTAAGTGCAAATACGAGCAATACGCTTAAAGAAGATGACATGACCGATGAAAATGGGAATATCAGTAATTTGGCGTTGGCTGAGTTAAAGAAAAACATACCTGAAATACCACCTGAAAAAATTAAGTATGGTCTAAGGCAAAATGATATCCCAAGACTTCTTAACATTGATGTTTTCACTAGACTAGTCTTTGATAAATTAAATAAATAAAAGGAGTCAATATCTGGAGTTTTTCAGATAAAAAATAAGCAAATGGATTTAGGATTAACTGGAAAAGTTGTATTCATAACAGGTGGCACTGGTGATATTGGAAATGAAATAGTAAAATCATTTGTACTAGAGGGTGCAAAAGTTGCCTTCACTTATAACAGAGCTGATAAAAAAGCAGAAGATCTTGTTAAAAAACTAGGTAGCGAAAACTGTGTAGCTTATAAAATTTCTGTGCTTGATAAGGAAGGCTTAAAAAAGACCGCGAAAGAAGTATTTGACAGATTTGGCGCAATAGATATCCTTGTAAATAATGCTGCTATAGCTCAGGTTCTTCCACTTCCGCTTATAGAAGAGGAAGAATGGGATGAACTTATGGATATAAATGTCAAAGGAACATTTCTTGTAACAAAAGAACTCGTTCGATTTATGATTAAGAAAAAACAGGGAACTATCATCAACCTTGGTTCACTTGCAGGTGAAAGAATTATGGAAGTTCCTGTGCATTATGCTACGAGCAAAGCTGCAATCACTGGATTTACTCTTTCTCTTGCAAAAGAACTTTCCAGATACAATATCAGGGTAAACTGCGTTGTACCCGGTCTTATAAATGGCGGAGTCGGTCAAAATACTCCTGATAAACAGAAGGCTCAATATATTGAATTCTGTACTTTGAAAAGACTTGGAGAACCCAGAGAAGTTTCTGATCTGATTTTATTTTTAGCCAGTTCAAGGGCTTCGTACATTAATGGACAAATTATCCACGTAGATGGCGGAATTTAAATCCGGATATTTTATGAAATTCAGACTAGTTGACAGGATTACAGATTATCAGGAAAACAAATTCATAAAAGGCGTTAAAACTGTTTCGCTCGAAGAATATTTTCTGCATCGACCTCACGGAATCAAAAATTTGTTTCCACCAACACTTGCATGTGAAACGCTTTTTCAACTTGCAAATTTCCTGATATTTAAAAGTTTTCCCTCAAAACTTGGTCTTCTAGTCATGTTTAGAAAAATTCATTTTCCCACTCCTGTTAAAGCTGGTGATGTAATAAATTTGACAGTCCGTATTAAGAGTATCATCGAAGATCAGGTGATGCTTGATGGGGTCGGTTTTGTCGGAGAAAAACTGGTAATTGAAGGTAAAGGTTGTGTGGCAAAGCTTATCGATATAGAAAAGCTGATAAATCCCGAAAAATATTCAATGTTGTTTGATAGATTGTATATCCCTCATGAAAACGAAGAAAAAAAGATTTTACCATGAAGCGCATGAAGGAAAAAAACAAAAGGACAAAATAGTTAATACCGGTGCCAGATGGAACTTTTGTTCAACGATACTTAAAATGAATACTTGGTTGAATGAAAGTTATCCTGGCACCATATACCCATAACGACGGGCAAGAAAAAAATTTACCAAGAAGGACATGAAGAACACGAAGAAAAGAGGACAAAATGGAACCAAAATTAAGGGATTATTCTTTTTACAGGATGACCAGAGGCATGTGTCGAAAATGTCGAAAGATCATCGACTCGAGAATTTTTATACAAGATGATAAAGTTTATCAGGAAAACATGTGTCCTGATTGTGGTAATGTCAAAACTCTGATTGCTGAAGATAAGGAATGGTACTTCAAAAATCTTAACTTTCCGATTAAACTGCAAACTCCAAAAAAAGTAAACATACCCAGAAAAGACGGTTGTCCATATGATTGTGGTTTATGCCCCTGGCATGAAAATCGACCTAATCTGCCTGTTTTCTCTATTACAAATGCCTGTAATTTAAGATGCCCTATCTGCTTTACTTTCAATCGCGAGGATGAAATATATTTCATGTCAGTTGCTGAAATGAAAAAAACAGTAGATTTCCTTATGGAAAATAATGATAGCTATGACCTGATAAATATAACTGGTGGCGAACCAACACTTCATCCAAATTTAATTGAGCTTCTGAAAATTGCAAAAAGGGATGGAATCGGGAGAATTACTGTAAATAGCAATGGATTAAAAATTGCTGAAGATGAAGAACTTGTAAAACAGCTTAAAGATCTTGGCGTTTATATTATTCTTTCATTTGACACATTAAATAGTGAAACCTCTGTTAAAATACATGGTAAAGACATCGTTGAAGCAAAATTCAAAGCACTCGATATACTGCAAAAATATGATATTGGTGTGACTCTTTTGAATGTCATGATTAAAGGTGTAAATGATCACGAAATATTTGATATCATAAACCTCTCAACCAAGTATAAAAATATTCGAAGTATAACAATTCAAAATATGACGTTTACTGGACAAGGCGGTGCTGATTTTAAATCTTATGAGAGATTGACTCTTGATATGGCCATGAGAATAATTCAGGAAACATCTGACGGAATGATCCAAAGTGATAATTTCTTTCCTCTTCCTTCAAACCATCCTCTCTGCTACAGTATCGGGTATTTCTTTCGCGATGAAGAAACTCTAAGGAGTTTTACTGACCTTCTTTCAATCCAGGACTTAATCGAACTCATTGGAACAAATTACATAATGCACCCCGATGAAAAATTTAATGAAAAATTCAATGAAGCAATTGCCGAAAGCTGGTCTGAGGATTTAAATCCGGAACTCCTGGAATTTGTAAAAAAACTACTGAAAAAAATGTATCCTGTTCAAGGCAAAATCACTCCTTATGAAAGGCAGAGAATAGCTGAAGATTCTATATTGACTGTTTATATTCATGCACACATGGATGAAGATAATTTTGATATTTCCAGGATTGTCTGTTGTACAGATTTAGTTCCAGTTGATGGAGAAAAACTGATTCCAGCATGTGCTTATAATCTTTTTTACAGGATGAAAGATGAAAGGTTCTGGGTGACTAATGAATAAAATATTTGTAAATACCACAAGGGGCATCTGCCCTATATGCGAAAAGCTTGTTGATGCAAAAGTTTATGCTGAAAATAATAAAGTCTACCTTGAAAAATACTGCCTTAAACATGGCAAAAATACGGCGTTAATATCAAGCGATTACGATTATTATAAGGATTCTCATCTATATATTAAACATGGGCAGCTACAGAATAAATATTTTGGTGAAAAATCAAAAGGATGTCCAGAGGATTGTGGTTTATGTCCAGATCATGAACAGCATATATGTATGCCGGTAATCGAAATTACTGGAAACTGCAATCTGGACTGCCCAATTTGTATTGCTGATGAAAATAAACGTCCAAATATGACACTTGAGGAAATCAAAGTAATCGTAAAAAATCTTTTAGAATCAGAAGGAAAAATCGATGTTTTAAATCTCAGTGGCGGAGAACCTACTATTCATCCAGATTACAAAAATATTATTGAATATTTGACGAGTGTAAATGGGATTACTAAAGTCTCTGTTTCAACCAATGGCATTAAATTTCTTGATGATGATTTCCTGGATTTTCACCATGAAAAATCAGTTATTATTTCACTCCAACTCGACGGTAATTCAGACGAAATTTATTTAAAACTTCGTGGAAAAAAACTTGCAGATACAAAAAAAGCAATTCTTGAAAAACTTATTTCAACTGATACAGACTGCTCAGTTATCATGACTGTTGCAAAAGGAATAAATGATGATGTCGAAAATGTGCGATACGTCTATGAAACTTTTCTTAAAAATGAAAACTTCCTTTCCCTTATGTTCCATCCCCTGACATACAGTAATGATTATAAAGCTCAGTATAACGTCATGGACAGAGTTACGATTCCAGATGTTATTGAACTTGTATCACGCGCGAGTAATACAAATATTGCTAAAGAAGATTTCATGCCTCTTCCGTGCTGCAACGCCAATTGTTTTTCACTTGTTCATTTACTGCAGATTGGTGATGGCCAATACATTCCTTTAAAGAAATTCATCGATCAGGAACGATACATTGATATTATAAAAAATAAATCTCTTTTTGGAACTGATGAGCATAGTTTCAACCAGATAAAAGACCTGATATTTGAACTATGGGCAGAAGATGGTGAGATTTGTGATTGTATGAAAGATATTCATACCAAAGCATTAACCAGCATCAAGGGAATTATAAAAGATGTTCAGAAGGAAGGCTTTTCTTCAAAAAATGCTTTTAAAAAAGCTGGAAGAAAAATTAAGTCTATATACATACATCACTTCATGGATGCCGATACTTTTGATCTATCCCGCGCTAGAAGATGCTGTACCATTTATCCTAAATCAGATGGTAAATTCTATCCAATATGTACATATAATAATTTGTATCGAGGTAAGAAATGAGATTTTTTTTAATCGACAGAATTATTGAATGGGAACCTGGAAAAATTGCTCGTGCAATCAAAAACATCTCTTTATCAGAGGACTTTTTTGATGATCATTTTCCGAGAATGCCGATAATGCCAGGAGTTTTAATCCTTGAAGGCATGGCACAGCTTGGTGGAATTTTTCTTGAAGAAACTGCAAAAACAGAAATAAAAATTGAAAAAAAAGCAATCATGACCATGATAGATAAAACCAAATTCAAAGAAATATGTAAACCTGGTGATCAGCTTATATATCAAGCTGAAGTAAAAGCATTTAATGAACTTGGTGGAAAAGTAAGTGTTAAAGCATATAAATCAGATAAAGTAATCGTTTCAACTTCGTTTACATTTGTTTTTCAGGATATCGAAGATGAATTCCTGAAACGGGATAGAAACAGGTTACTGGAACTATGGAAATCGTGAAGGACATGAAGAAAAAAATTAGACAGGATTAACAAGATAAGAAAAAAACAAAATAATGTAGGGACAGGCCCCTGTGCCTATCCAAAATAAAACAAATAAGATTTTACACGAAGAGCATGAAGAAAAAAGGAAAAATAAAAAGAAATGTATAATAATCCTGTAATAACTGGAATATCAACTATCAATCCACTTGGATTGAATATTCATGATACAGTTTCAAAAATTATGAACAACCAAAACTGTTTTTCCAGTGTACAATTTAATTCCAAATGTTTCAAAGATATGATGGTTTCAAAAATTGATACATTTAATCCCAGAGATTACATCAAGCCAAAACGTGCAGTTCGATTTATGTCCAGAGAAACACAACTTGCAGTATGTTCACTAAAATTCTGTATTGAGGATAGCAATATCAGAATAAATGATACATACGATGAAAATGAAATCAGTCTATTTTCAGGAACCGGAAGTAGCGGAATTGATCTCGATGAAATCCGTACTATGCTTGATAATTCATATGAAAATGGTGATTTTGATCCTGTAAAATTTGGAGAAGTCGGTCTTGGACGTTTAAACCCGCTTATTTCTTTTAAAATCCTTCCGAATATGCCGCCATCAGTTGCAGTAATACACAATGGAATCAAAGGCAGAAATTTAATTTTCAACCCATGGGAAGGTTCGGCTTTACTTGCTTTTCAAGAAGCTTTTTATGAAATAAAATCGGGAAGAGAAAATGTTGTTTATTGTGGAGGTTCTGACAATAAGACTCATTCTGATGCCTTTTTAAATTTTTCTGAATATGGATTGCTTAATAATGGTGGAATAATACTTGGAGAAGGAAGCTCTCATCTATGTCTTGAAAATCCAGAAAAAGCAAACGAAAGAAATGCTGAAATCTACTGCATGGTAAAAGGTCTATCAAATATATCTTATTCAAATAACAACGTAAACTACAATGTAACTGGAGATCTTGTTAATAACTTATTCGAAGAATCACTTAGAGCTTCTGAAATTAAACCTTCTGTAATCGATCTCATCATTGATTCCAATGACGGGAATACAAAAAACGATAATATTGAAAATCAGGTTTATGAAAAAATGTTTCCATCTATTCCAAGGGTTTCGCCAAAGAAAATAATCGGAAATACATTTGCAGCAGCAGGTTTTATAAACCTTGCAATTGGATCATTTTTATTAAAAAATGACTTAAAAATATATGGTAGAAAACTAAATACAATCATGATAAATTCCTTTCCTATCGGAAGCGAAAATTTCAGTATCATATTGGAGAAATATTTCACACAAAGCACGGAGGCACAAAGAAAAATTTGAACCACAAAGGGCACGAAGAACAAGGAGATAATAGAAAAACAAGCAATTATAGTTATGCAGTCATACTGCGATCTTAGGTCGCAGTATCTATTCAAATTTTAAAAAACTGAAAGATGGATCCTGTGGTCAAACCACAGGATGACAGATGGATTGTGATACAGACCTATGTGTCTGTCCAGGACAAATAATGGAAAATTTGAAACGAGTTGTAATAACAGAAGTCGGAGTCATTGCACCAAATGGTGCAGACTTCAATGAATTTTCAATGGCTTTACAGCAAGGCAGATCTGGTCTTGGTGAAATATCATATTTTAATGCTGAAAAGTTTCTGTGCAGAATTGTGGGACAGGCAAAAGGACTTAATAAAGAAACTATACTGAATAGATTCCCTGAATTTAAAAATATTGATGATAATAAGGTAATTCTCGGAATGCAGGCATTTTGTGAAGCATTTAATGGAAAATATGATCTGATTCATGACTGTGCAATAAATTTAGGGACATCACTTGAAAGTTTCTATATCCAGAAGTTATTTGAATATTCACCAGATAAGTTCAATATTGATACTTACATCAGGAATGTCATTGATAAGAGAAAACAAAAACCTTATTTACAAAATCCACTTGATTTTTTTGGTAATTTTCTGTTGAACAAATTTAAAATACTTGGCCCAAATTTCCTTAACTGCTCTGCTTGTACTGCAAGCACACAGGCAATTGGACATTCATTTAATATGATCAGTGACGGTCGTTATAAGAGAATAATTACCGGAGGGCTGGATTCTATGCTTAATCCGCTTGGGCTTGGAGGATTTTCCGTACTTGGTGCATTGAATACCGAAAATGACCTTGGAACAGAATCTATCAGACCATTTGACATCAGACGAAAAGGCACTATTCTTGGAGAAGGCGCAGCGATTTTTCTCCTTGAAGAACTTGATTCTGCAATTGAACGAAATGCTCATATTTATGCAGAAATCATTGGATATTCATCTTCTTTTGATGCATATAAATTATCAAAGCCTGATGTGGATGCACTAGGTGTCATTGCTGCTATGAATGGAGCATTAAAGGACGCCAGGGTTTCTTCTCAGGAAATCGATTATGTTAATGCACATGGAACGGGTACACCATTAAATGATAGTACGGAAACTCTTGCAATAAAAAAAGTGTTTGGTGAACAGGCATATAAAATACCCGTAAGTTCATTAAAATCCATGATAGGTCATCTGATAGGAGCAAGCGGAGCTGTAGAAATTGCAGGTATCCTCGCAATGTTCAGAGATAATTTTATTGCACCGACTATCAATCTAAAAAAGCCTGATCCTGATTGTGATCTTGACTATGTTCCAAATTCTGCAAGACATGAGAAAATTAACATTGCAATGAAAAATTCAATGGGTTTTGGCGGTCAGAATGCTTGTTTAATCCTAAAAAGATTTAATCCTATTCTTTAAATGATAAGTAATAAGAGTTTTAATTCTATTAGCATCAAAACTCTCCTGATGTGTCAATTCCCATGCTTCGATACTCCAGCCCAGATTTCCTTCTAATAAAATTGGCCCTTTATCTGTTAATGCAATATCCCATCCTATGAAAGGAAATTCCAATAAATGGTTATGTGCTTTTCTACAAATTTCCATTGCATCATCAAAGTCTGGAAGCCTTGCACCAGGTATAACGCCACCCCCATCAGGATGAACCCTTATTTTTTCAAAAGGCCTATTGAAATTTATTGCAATCCCCAATTTACCTGTCTGTAAATCAACCGATGAAATTATTCCCTCATGATTTGCATTACTCAGCGTCATGCCTCCTGTTGGCATCAATAACATACAAAAAAGAACAGATACTTCTCCATCCATATTCAAAAATGTATTTATTCTTATTGTTGTGATATTTCCATTTGAAAGAGATTTCATCTCCTGATGATTTCTTAATAATTCTTGAACAAGAATTCCATCTTTTAATTCTAAATCTATAAGGTACTTTTTTAGTTCATCTTGTGTCATTGTAATATCATTTCTGTCAATTTTATACATATCACCAACTTGACACCTTACAACAAAACAATTTTCACCACTTCTCCCCACAGCTGGCTTTACAAAAAAATCTTGATTTGAAATAATTTCAATCGCATTATTTTCTCCCAGTTCAATTGTAAAAAACAGATCAGGAAGCTGTGAAATATATTTTCTGAAATACTCATCAAATCTTATCTTATTCCTTAAAATATTGCTTCTATCTTGATTATCAAAATATCTCCATAGTGCAAGAATATGGTTATTAATCAAATAATCGTTTCCAATCTCAAATCCACTTCTTTTGAATAATTCAAGATAATAGTAATAACCAGGGTGACTATTCTTTAAATAAGCCAGTTTTATCATAGAAATAATTTGCGTGCTTCCTGAGAGATTGTATTCGGTTCTAACTCTTGAACCATTCAACTTGAACTCTATAAAAATGTAATATAGAGATTTAAACCACCATAAAACAGGAGCACAAAGCATAAGAACGGCTCTTATAATTAAAGACTGGCGATGTGAGTTTGAAATAAAAACATACTTATACATATATTTATCTACCTTATTAAAACCAATAGGAACTGGTCCAAAAATAGGTAAAATATGCCAGAGAAATATAATTTTTTTAATATATTGCTTCATCTTCACAATAAACAATATAAAACTATAATTATACGATTGTCAAAAAATTGTTTATCCACTATAATGTATAGTAAATACTATTAATAGATACTAAATAAAATTAGATGGAGGAAATTTATGATTAAAAAGTTATTATTTTTAGCATTATTTGTTTTCGTTTTAAGTTATGCGGTCCAGTGTTTAAGCCTCACAGAGGTTTTTGATGCAATTCCAGCAGCTTCAAAAATCAACTCCAGTATAAAATTTGATGCTCAAACTCGTGCCAGAGTAATGTTACTCACAAAAAATATGGAAGCCTGGTATGCTCGTTGGATCATTCTTGCTAATGCAAAAAAATCCATCGATATTACCTATTTTATTTATAATAAAGATATTTTTGGAAAATCTCTCATGGGTCTTCTTTTGAAAAAAGCCGCCAAGGGAGTCAAAATTCGAATCATGGCTGATGCCAGAGGTACAAAAGGTTTTATCAGATCTTTTATGGGAAGTGATTTGATGCAGGAATTGGTACAATTTCCTAATGTTCAAATACGTGCTTATAATCCTTTATTAAAAAATCTTCCTATGATCCTAATAAAAGGAATCAAAGCATTGCTGGCTTCAAATCACGATAAAATAATCATTGTTGACGGAAAATGGGTTATTATCGGTGGAAGAAATATATCAAAAAATTACTTTGCTTCACCTAAGGATGATGGAACGGTTTTCAGAGATACAGATGTTGTAGTCAATAGTAATAAAATTGGTAAGATCAGTAAAATTGCTTTTGATGAAGAATTCAACTCTATGAAAAATTATAAAATCACTAAAGATCTTTTTGGAAATATCATTTCCAGAAAAGAAGAACTTGATTTCGCACGTAAAATCATGGAAACTTTTATGGTTAATCCTGAAAAAGTTCCTTCAATGATCAAAGATAATGAACTTCTTGATGAAATGTGTAAAGAAATCAGGAAATATCCAAGACTATGCAAAATGAAGGAATACACAAAAAAATTCTTTGAATATTTCAATTATCAGTCTGATACAAAATATATTTATCCTGTTAAAATACTTGATAAACACTCAGCAGTTGGTAACAACAGAGATGATATTTCTAATAATCTGGTTAAGCTTATGGATGCCTGTAAAAAAGAAATCATCATTCAAAATCCTTATGTTGTTATAACTGATCTGGCACATGCAGCACTGAAAAGAGCTAATGACAGAGGAGTCAAGATATTCATTCATACAAATTCACCTGTATCTTCTGACAGCCTTGTAACGCAGGCAATCTTCCTCAGAGATTGGATGAAACTTTTAAAAGAAATGCCAAATATGAGAATTTTCGTAATGAAGAATGCTAATAAACTTCATGCAAAAGTATTTGTTTTTGATGGTCAAGTTAGTATCGTTGGTACATACAATATGGATTACATTAGTCAAGATATCAATTCTGAAGTCGTAACAACTGTTAATTCAAATATTTTTGCAAAAGAAGTTACTGCAAGTATTATGAATGATGTTAAAACTTCTTCAGTCGAATATAAGATCAAAGTTCAACCTGATGGAAAAATAAAAGTGATATATGGACCTGCTCAGCATTGTGATGAATCATTACTTAAGAAACTTAAAATACTTGGTTTTTTTGCAAAATGGGCTAGAAAACTTATTTAAAACAAGAAAATACTTTTCATATAAAAAAAGAGCATTCAATTTGAATGCTCTTTTTTTATTTTGTAAACAGTGTTATTCAGAATTTTCCTTTATAACACGTTTAAACAATTGTTCAAAATCACAGGAATGAAATACTCTTTCATCTGTTTCATGATTCCAGATAAGAATTTCTGATTTAATTTCTCCATTTGGTAAAACCGGAAAGAAAAACTGGTCTCCATTTCCATCCTCTCCAAACATCAGACAGGAATCAAATGACATAAACAAGCCTTTGTTTTCCTCATACTCTCTTAAACATCTGTTCTTCTGAATCAAATCCCCACAGTTCCAAACAAGCTCGCAACCATATTCGTCCTCGACACCATTAGTTTCAAGTAATATTTTTTTTAGTTCGTCGGGTAATTTTATAGCAAGATCATCTTCAATGTTTACAATGTCTATTTCAGAACACGGGGCATGAAAATTAAATTTTCTCTTAAATCGTAAAATATCTCCCATTCTCTACACCCTCTTATATATATATGACTATATTCTAGGAACTTTTCTTTACAATGTCAAATGCACTGTCAAGATTGGGATTGTTGACATTACGAATAAAATTAAGTATTAAGTATATATTCCAAAACAGTTGTCTCTATATTCTTTTGAACTACCACAACCGGAAACCACCTTTTACAAAAGAGTTTTCTGACATTTTAAATTATAAACACAGTTGGTTATTGGTTTTCCAAGCCCTGCCAAAAAATATATAATTTTAAAAAAAGAGAACTTCCAAAAAAATTTGGAGGGAAAATTATGAAATGAGAAATTTACATGGTTTGATCTATTGCAATCTTGACCACAACTTTGTGAATTTTTTCTGAAGATATTAAGGGAAGATGGGCATCATGAGGAAAGAAAATAGCAAAAACTCCACTTTCGACAGAAATCCATGCAGAAGGATCATCATTAAAAAACTGGATATCTTTTTCAACGTCATATTCTGTAGATTGATGATTACAATCTATCTTTGGTCTCCACCCCATGTTGTCTACACCTGATAACACCATCTGAATATCAATATATTTCACATGTGTTTCAAGCTTTGCATCAGATTTATTACGCCCTTGTTCTTTAGATACCATAGCAAAAACTCGATCACCATCGATTTCATATCTATCTGCTTTTAATTTATCTAAATCTGAACGCTGCAGAAATTCAAAAGCTTTTTCAAATCCATCATTCAGATTTAAATAAAGATCTGCATTCTTAAGTATATCCAATATCATACTTACTCCTATTCCTTATTTTTTAATTAAATTATTTTGAAAATTTTAAAAGTTGGAAAAATACGGCATAAGCCATAGCAGAAATCAGAATTGATAATCCCATTGCTGCTGGAAATCTCATTGAAAATTTCTTCAGAAAGACTGGAAGCATAATAAAAAAAAGAATTGACGGTATTACAAGCCATATAATGTCAGAAGACATCTTTGAAATTTTTTCAGTATCACCAGTTTCAGCATAAATCCATACAAAAGCAAGGATTGATGTCAACGGAAGAGAAGCAAATAATGCCGCTACAAGTGAATGTTTTTTTGAAATCCATGAGATAAGCACTATGATGATTGCTGTCAAAAGTACTTTTAATATTTGTAAAAGCATAGTATTGCCAATTTCAGTATTTTTTTAATAAACTGAAAAGCTCCTCTTTGATTTCATCTTCCTTATCCCCTATGCCACTCAGCAGACAATTTTTTATATGATCATCTGCAATTGCTCTTTTCAACTTTGCTGTAGCAGCTTCACAAGCTGATAATTGATGAATTACTTCAGCACATGATCTGTTATCATTTATCATGCGCCCTACGCCCTGCAAATGCCCTACAAGCCTGTTTATCCTGTGTATAAGGTCCTGATTATTAATATCATGATGTTTTCCCATGTGTTTCTCCTTATATCCCCTATCCCCCCACAGGGGATATACAGTAAGTATATCATACTATTTTAGAATGTCAATAAAACAAAGAAAAGAAGAAAGATTTTCGCGCAGAGATCGCTGAGAATGCAGAGAAAATTAAGAAGGAATCACAAAAATAAAAAAGATCTCGCGCAGAGATTGCTGAGGTCGCAGAGAAAATAATCGTAAAATAATGTAGGGACAGCCCTTGGCTGTCCAATATAAAAAACAAAAAAAGATTCACCACGAAGCACACGAAGGTCATGAAGAAAATTCATGCTTCATGAAATGTTGCTTTGACCCCTGCGCCAGATAAGTAGTTTCCACCAAATATTGCATAGAAGTACATTGTGAAACAGCATTCCTGTCCAAAACTATAATCAAATCCAAATACTAATATAGATAGAACTAAAAGGAATTTTAGAATCCATTATCGATATTCAATATTTTTTATTTATTAATTAAAACGAGAGGATCATACAGACCCTCCCTCTATTTTTTTTGTTATCGTTTCTTTTAATAAAAATATTCTTATTTTCTCTGCGTTCTCAGCGATCTCTGCGCGATGTCTTCTTTTTTTCTCAGCATCCTCAGCGATCTCTTCTTTTCTTATTTTTCAATAAGAACAACTATGGAATGTCCATTAACACCATAATTATAAGATTCATTTCCTTCAAATGATCCTGCATTTAAATCTAACCATGCGCCATCGCTGACAGGAGTTTCTTTTCCTGATGGATGAATATTATTTGCAATCTTAGTAGATTTTTCTGCCCATTTATCTGTATCAAGAACTCGATACCATTTTTTTCCTTTATGATTTGGAGGAAGTTGAAAATTGATTTTATCACTCCATAAATTTATAGCAATGAAAAAATCATTATCATCTTTCTTTGCACCAGTTTCTTCTTTACTACCATCCAATCTGTAAGCCAGAGTGTGTGAATTTTCACTCCAGTCAGGTTTCAAAAAATTTGATCCTGACCACTGAATGTCTGGTAACTTATCTGCATCACCATGGTCTTCCCCAATTGGAAATCTTTCTGTATAAAGCACCGGATGAGTTCTTCTAAGCTTTATAAGTTCACCATAAAATGCAACCAGATGCTTGTTCTTTTTCATCAAATCCCAATCAAACCAGTTACAAACTGTATCAAGATTATAAGTATTATTATTTCCCTTTTTAGTTCTTGCAAATTCATCTCCACCAAGGATCATTGGTGTTCCACGTGAAAGAAGAAGAAGTGTGCCATAGTTTCTTACCTGCTGATGTCTCAAAGCCTCAGTACCCCAATCCTTACTTACTTCATGATCATGCCCACCATCAGAAGGTCCATATGGATATGACTGATTATTAACCTTATGATCAAATCTAGTAAGATCATAAAGTGTCATCCCGTCATGGGCTGTAATAAAATTTAAACTGTGCCCGGCAGTACGTCCATCATCACCATATAGATCATGACTTCCGCATAACGCAGAACCAAGGCGTCCAATTGTATTCTTTTTCATGCATATTGCTTCTCTCATAGTATCTCTGAAGATACCATTCCATTCAAACCATTCCATTGGAAACCCACCAACTTGATAACTGTTGCTTCCGCCAGCGGCCCAAGGCTCTGCAATCATAGGAATACCTTTTTTAAGATCAACTATCTTTTTAAGCAAAGGATGAAATTTGTCAAAATCATAACCGTTATGATCTATCTTGTTTCCAAGAACAGATGCAAGATCAAATCTGAAACCATCAACATGCATTTCTTCTATCCAATACCGTAAGGAATCAACAATGAATTTCTGAGTATAAGGATGAGTGACACGTACATTCCCACCACAGCCAGTACAGTCATAATAATATCTTTTATCATTACAAAGCTGGTAATAAGTTTGATTATCAATTCCTCTGAAACTCAAAAGATTGCAAATATCAGGGTCTTCTTCACCATCTATTCTCCAGATTCCGCCTTCACCAGTATGATTATATACAACATCCAGTATCACCTTAATTCCAGCTTTATGAAGTTCTCTGACCATGTATTTGAATTCTTTTACAGGACCATCAAATGATTTATCTGAAGAATATCTTCTATCAGGAGAAAAATAATTCAATGTCATATAACCCCAGTAATTATCATCTCCATAATTAGCATCCGAGTTCTGATCGTTTACAGTTTCTTGTATAGGCAGAAGCTCTACGGCATCGATATTCAATCTTTTAAGATACGGTATCATTTTGACCAATCCGCGATAAGTTCCTCTTAAATTCTTACTTATACCAGAATTAGGATTCTGAGTAAATCCTCGTGGATGCACTTCATACACTACGGATTTATTAATTGGATAAATGATGTTTTTATCACCCTGCCAATCAAATTTATCACTTATTACAATTCCTTTTGGTGCTTTTGTAGCGCTATCTATCTTTCGATTTCCCGGTCCTGATGCAAAAACTCGACCATCACCAATTGGGTCATGACTTATGACCTTTGCATATGGATCCAACAAGAGTTTATTAGGATTAAATCTGTTTCCGTCCTTATCAACATCACTAATAAATCCAATTTCTGTACCCGGTTTCCAGTTTTTATCATATGGCCAGTTTGGTCCCCATGCTCTATAGCCATAGTATGATCCAGGTCTGATGTCAGGTAAGAATATGGACCAATCACCCTTTCCTGTTTTTTTCATTTCAAAATTTTTAACAGGTACACCTTCATGCGACCTCTCAAAAAGGCATAACATGACTTTTTCAGCATTTTCGGAATAAATCCTGAATTCAACACCGTTATTTTTAAGAATTGCACCGTATTTTAATTCCCCTGCAAATGACAAAGTACAGGAAAAAAGTACAAATGAAATTGAAATCAATAGCAATAACCTTTTAGACATAAGCCTTTTCCTCTTTTTATATAAATTTAATAATACTTTTTTTATCTATTATATAATTATAACAGAAATTTCTGTTTTTGCAGGAAAGTGAGCAATTAATTATTCCAATTCAAATTTAACAAGACCTGAGTAGTTACTACCTGAGGAAAACTTTGCATATATACATATTTTTGAATCATTTATTTCAACGGAACCTGTAAAAGTATCACTTCCATCAGAATCTAATTGATTCCACTTTTTGCCAATCACAACAGCTACTTTTTCAGCTTCAGGGACATAGATTTCAAAATCATAGTTCTCCCCTTCTATAAGATATTTTTTCTTTGGCTCCAAAAGTCTGCAATTATTAGAAAAATATGTGGTGTAAAAAACAGGAAAGCCGGAACGTCCTTCTCTGTAAAAATCAGATGCATCCACTAGATATTTAAAATAATGAGGATACTGACCATTACTACTTTTGTTTTTGCCATAAATATCCAACTGGTAAATTCCGCTTGAAGGAAAATCAACAGTTATCTCATAACTACCATTATCAGATTCAATCATTGTATGTTCTTCTATTTCGGAACCATTTTGAGACAATTTAACAAGTAACATCAGGTCATCACGACCGTCAAGGGTAAATACAAACTGTTCATCCACCTCATTCCTGTAATTCCTGTGACTAAGTGAATCCAGAGTAAAACCATGATTAAAAAATGCATCTGTGGGTTTAACAGGACTTACACTCTGGACCTCTTCAATGTCTACCCCAGAGTCGGCATGAACTTTATAATGTATGAACTGGGAATACGATCCTGTTCTGCTTCCTCGACGAGCAAAAATATGAAGATTATAATCTCCTTCATCTGGAAAAAAAGCTGTTACAGTATAATTTCCTTTGACACCTTCTATAGAAGTTCTTGCTGGAATCTGAACTCCATCCTTTTTAATATGCGCCATCATAAATACATCAGAGTCACCGTAAAATTCGAGTTTGACTTTATCATCCACCTCAATTTCAGCATCTTTATGACTGATAGTGTCTGGATTGAAGCCAAATTCAAAAAAACCTGACTTGAGTGAGGCTTTATTATAGAACTCTTCTTTGCTTACTTTTTCATTTAGCAACTGCCAATTATCATCCTTCGGAAGATGTGTATAGATCATTCGACTTGCAGGAGTCAAAAAGTAATATGGTTGAAACTTCTTTTTGAAATATCCAGTTGTGACATCCTTATGCCCTGCCCCCCATGTTGAATCAAGCAGTCTCCACTTTCCATCGATCTTTACAGAGTTCCACGCATGACCTAAAGTATCTGTATCCTTACTGAAAATAAATCCTCTGGCTTTACCAGTAAGCCTGACACAATTCAATCCAGCCAGATCAGCCAATGACTTGTACAGATTAGCATATCCACCGCATACAGCTTTCCGTTCTTCAAGAACTTCCACTGCTGTCAGATTACCTTTTCTTCGCCATTCATTACTACTTAATTTGTCATAATCATATGATACATTTTCTGTGATCCATTTGAATATCACGCGAGCTTTCTCTCGTTCACTTGATGCATTGCGGATAAGATATAAACTGAGATCTTTCAGCGTTTTTTCGGCATAGTCAGGAGTATTACTTGCCCTGTAATCAATATCAGAATAGTCAGTTGCCCGATCTTCTTCATAATCCGAATAATCAGCAAGTTGCCCGATATCATAATTTTGCGCAAAACAACAAAATATCAGACTAAAAAATATTATTAAAAATATCCACTTTTTTTTGAACAAATCACATTCCTTACTGCTATTCTAACATAATCACTGTATATTAAACCTTACCCTAAATTTCCTTAATGGCCTTTCTTTACCTATTATTTCGGAACCCGCACCGTTGTAAATTTGAATAAATTTCAATAAAGTATTCCCGTCTTCCTTAATATAAAAGTGATAGTTCACAGTCTGTTCCTCTTCATTGACTATTGGATATCTAAAAAGAAATTTAACACGATTTTTATCAATTAAACTGATATTCCAATTATATCCACGCTTCATTGGCAATGCAACGGATACTTCCCAGAAACGTTTAACTGTTACGGTCTTTCCATTATCTTTTTCAAATCTTAATTTGATAAGTTTTTCATACTTTCTCTTCTTTATCTTTCGTTTAGATTTAGACTCAAGCACTACAATTTTTTCATTATTGAATGTATAAATATTATCTGATTTCTGAATAAATTTATTTTCCAGTAATTTGTCTTCAGAAGGCTCGTTTTCTTTCCATGTTTTCGGATAAAAACGTCTATATTTCTGGTGGAATTCATGTCTGTTATATGAATTTTTCATATAATAAGCATTACAAATCATCGGGATATTTAACATAATCAACATAACAATAACTACGCGTATTTTATTTGACAAAAGATTTACCACCAGTGTATCCGTAATCAATAAGTTTAAAATAATAATCTGAAAAGGTCGTCGGGTTCTTCCCTTTAAGATCTATCACTCCAGAGATTGGGACCTGCGGCGAGTATATAACATATCCCTTATTGGAAGGATCAATATTGTATTTGAATTCCACAAATTTAAGATTCTTAACTTTTACATTCCGGTATCCGCTTTTTACTTTTGTGCCATCCTTCATAAGATCCTTATGCGAGGCCGCAATTAGTGGTAATTTATGTTCATATTGGCTACCATCCACTGTTTTGGTTCTTTCACCAGGTACTTTTACTGAAACATCCTTAATGTAATAATCATCGATTTCTTTGAAACTAACAGTATAAATAAGCTGTAGTTTTTTGAAAGGGCCTTCGAACAGAACAAGTAATTTACAATTTACTTTAGAACCAACAACATTGGATTCAATAATCGCATAGGTCAACTTATCATAATTTCCACGAATTTCAAATTTCTGAAGATTATCTATTTCATATGTTACCCAGTAGCCTTCTTGAAAACGGCTTATTACAGAATCCATTTTTCTGAAATGTTCCGCAGAAAATTCCGATTCTTCAATCTTCTTTACTTTTACTACCGAAACTGATTTTTTTACTTTGACTACCTTAACAGGTTTTTTTTCTATTTTCTTAGTTTTTGCAATTCTTTGACTTATAATTCCGGAAACTATCTTTGTAAATTCGTCATTGGGATATAATGTCTTATACAAAAAGCAGTATTCCTTTAATATGTTCTTACTCCTGTTTTGATTGTTCATTATAGTTATGATTCTTTCCATAACCTGCTTATGATATTTGAAATTTTTCCCACATTCTGAAAGTATTTCCTGATACATTTCCAGCGCTTTCTCAAACATCTTATTATGATAATAACCTTCTGCAGTAAAATATCTGGTTTGGAGATCTGCACAAAATACAAAACCAGAATTTATAACAGCAAAAACAAGTATAATAATAAATAGTTTTCTCACCTTAAACCTCACTTTAAATATCGATCTTGAAAGTCGAATTACCATTTTAGCTGAAAAATAGTAATGTAACCCATTAATCCACCAGCCGCCCAACCGCCAATAACTTTATCTCTTTCATCATTTGTAGAATTGAGGACTACGACTAGTGTAGCAATACCACTAAGGATAAAACCTGTTGAGAATTTGGCCCACATATCACTTTGTGAATTACTGGAATTTTTATCATAGCTGGTTCTTGCCAATAAAAATGGCAAGATTCCAAGTACAAAACCCTTTGCTTCAGACGCTGCAGGATATAAATGAACAACTGAAATAACATTAATAATAAGAATAAAAATAAGGATCTTACCGATTTTTTTCATAGTTTTTTCAAGTTTCACTTTCACATTATTTACTTTGTGCTTAATGATAGCATAACTTGTATTAGCCATACAAGACACTACCCCTAAAACTGAACACATGACGACAGCATTGTATTTTACTAAAAATTCGACTATCAAATGATTTCAGGTGAAGAGAAAATGAGTATTCAAATTGATAATAGTCCTTCTGGAATCAGTACTAGTTATAATCCAATAATATAATACCTGAATCAGGCGATTCAGGTATTGTTTTATTGCTATCCAAAACTTATTATCAGCTTCTGAAGTGAATCAACTTTTTCATTGAGTTGTTGAATAAATTTAAGCGCTAATTCTGGATACTTATCAAATAATACTTTGAATTCTCCTGATGGAAATTTCAGAACAGTCACCTCTCCCAGTACAGCTTCAACTGTGGTTGATGAAGGTTTTGTTTCTCCAATATTTTCTTCTCCCAGAGTATTTTTTGGTCCAACAATCGCTAAAGTACCAAACCAACCAGCCTTTGACTTGCGACTAATAGCTATATTTCCGTCAATAATAAGATATATACTGTCATTGACTTCGCCTTCCCAGAACAGGTACTGTTCATCGCTAAAACTTTCAAGTTTTGAACGTTTACAAAGGTATTCCACCAATTCATCTGGTAATTCTGAAATCAAATTCATTTCTTTCAACATTTTTCTTCTAGCGGCTAAAGCTTTGGAGATAATAATCTCAAATCTTTTGGGATCAGGATTAGTCCATTTAAATCCAAGTTTTTCCAATACCCTTACACTCTTGTCCATATAAAATTGACAAGCTGTTTTTGAACTTTCTTCTTCCATCCATCCCATATGTAACATAATGTTTTCAACATATTCCTTGAAAAAAACTTGATCATGTTTCAAAATCAGATAATCTATGAATTCATGAAATGGAACCTTTTCAATATTAAGTTCTAATTCACTCTTTATCAGGATTTCTGATAGCTTTACCCTATATGGATTCTCAATGTGAAAAGTTTCATTATCCAGAGAAGGACATCTACAAAGTGATACAATAGCATCAGCACATTGATTGACATAGGATAAATCCCGATCATCGCTTTGTTCAGGAACCAATCCAAGATTTAGATACGTTTTTACCTGCTGAAAGAATGCATTTTCTTCGTTATTCTGCTGGAAATATCCAGTATCAGAATCAAATGCAATATTTCCCAGACGAAAAATCCGTGCTTTACCCCCACGTTTCTGAAAATCCAGAACTTCATTTTCCGCAAGTAATTTTGTTTTTACATAGATATTATCACTCTTTTGACCAAGATCATGGTCAAACTCGGTAAAAATGATTTCATCTGTGTCAGGAATTGTACCGTGTGCAACCGAACAGGTTGAAATATGATTAAATAACTTTGGTTTGTTTGTTTCTGCAAGAGTCAGCAGGTTGATTGTTGCCTGTACATTTGCTGAATAAAACTCATCATAATGTCCAAAATGCCTTACAATTGCAGCAGAATGAATAATACAATCTGTTTCTTCTGCAATTTTTTCATAGTTTTCAAGAGATAATCCCAATTTATCCTTTTGAAGATCACCACAAAATACGTCAACATTTTCTATAATATTTGGCTTTTCTTTTCCAAAATAAAACTCATATTTTTCCCTCAATCTTTTAGCAGAATGTTCATCTGAATCGCCTCGTACAATGGTAACAACTTTGATTCCATTTTCTAAAAGTTCCCGCAAAAGGTAAACTCCCAGGTAACCCGTGCTACCTGTAAGAAACACTTTATTAAATTCAGTTTTTTCCTTCGCGTCAAGATCATCATATACTTTACATTTTTCAAGATATTTTAGATAATTTGCATTCAACTCAGGATCAGATTCGTTCGTAACTAAATCAAAAGACTGACGGACTTTAAATAACCTGCTTTTAATACCGCCTTCAATATCAGTAATGTTCTCAGCCAACTTTTCAACAGTTGGATAACTAAATATGTCATTAACGCTGACTTTAAAATGATTCTGTAATTTTGCTGTAAGTGCAACTGCTTTAAGGGAATGACCTCCCAAGGCAAAAAAGTCATCTTTTATCCCAATTTTATCAATTTCTAATACTTCATTCCAGATATCAATAATAAGTTGTTGACGTTTGTCCTCTGGAGCAACATATTCAGTTCCAGTAACAACTGCACTTCCAGGCTCAGGGAGTGCACGCCGATCAATTTTTCCATTTGAAGTAAGAGGAAGTGAAGCCATGTGAATAAAATACGATGGTATCATATAATCTGGTAAACTCTCCGAGAGAAAAGACCTGAATTCGTTTACTGTTATATCCTTATCAGCCAGATAGTAGGCACATAGAAACTGTACATGATTCTTATCCTCTTTGGCCAGAACTACTGTTTTCTCTACTGCTTCATGTTTGATCAACTCGTTTTCTATCTCACCTAATTCAACTCTGAATCCATGTAATTGCACCTGGAAATCAATACGTCCAAGATATTCAATTTCCCCATCTGACCTCCGCTTGACCAGATCACCTGATTTGTATATCCGTTCTCCATGTATATATGGATTATCAAAGAAACGCTCAGCAGTCAATTCTTCTTTATTAAGATATCCTCGAGTAACACCATCACCACCAACACAAAGTTCACCAGCAACACCAATTGGAACTAGATGTTTCTGTTCATCGAAAATATATGTTGAAAGAGTTGGTATCGGAAGACCAATATTGCTGATGTTAAAGTCAATTTCTTTGGATGTAATTTCTTTATATGTCACATGGACTGTTGTCTCTGTGATTCCATACATATTTATCAATTTTGTATCTGGATAACGTTTATAAAAAGGTTTAAGCATTATTGGTTTAAGTGCTTCTCCGCCAAAAATGACAAAGCGGAAAGCTAATTCCTGACGTTCATGTTGGGTATCTTCATCGATTAGATTGTAAAATGCTCCCGGAGTTTGATTCAAAATCGTTACTTTCTTTTCAACCAGTAAGTCTCGAAAAAGCTCTGGACTTTGTGCTGCATCCTTTGGAACAATGATGAGTCGTCCGCCAAACAAAAGGGCTCCATACATCTCCCATACTGAGAAATCAAATGAAAAGGAATGGAAAAGTGACCAGGTATCATTCTCATCAAAATCAAAGTAAAACTTGTCATTCCTCATTAAGCGAATAACATTGTGATGTTCAACCATTACACCCTTGGGCTTTCCGGTAGAACCAGATGTATAAATTATATAAGCCATATCTGATGGTCTGGTTTTGTTAATAAGTCGATCTCCAGGCCCTTCAAAGGTATCTGAATCATTAACATCAAAGACTTTTCCAGCAAAATCAAGATTTTTGGCTAATTCAGAAGTAGATACAACAATATCAGCACCACTATCCGAAAATATATAATTTATTCTATCAGCAGGATAATCAGGAATAACCGGCAAATATGCACCTCCAGCTTTAAGAATCCCCAAAGCCGCAATTACCATCTCGACACCCCGATCCAGAAAAATACCGACAATACGGTCTGATTCAACTCCGCAATTCCTAAGTTTAGCAGCAAGATTATTAGATTTTTGATCCAATTCGAGATATGTAAGTCTAGTTTCCCCATATTCTACCGCAATATTTTCCGGAAATTGATCAACTTTTTCTTCAAATAAATCCTGTATTGTTTTTTCACGGGGCCATTTTGCAGCAGTATTATTGTATTTATGCAATAATGAATATTCTTCTTTTCTACTCAGCATATTAATTTCACTTATCAGTAAATCCTGATTTTTACTGACTGCATCTAAAATATTTCTTAAATGTCCTACCATCCTGTTAATCGTACTTTCCTGAAAAAGTGACTTCCTATATTCAATATGAAAAGTCAGATCTTCACCTGTCTCTTCCACAGTAAAATTTAAATCAAATTTTGATGTTTTATCGATTATAAAATCACAGCGTTGAATAACCTGATCCTGTCCAAACGATGGGAATTCGATATTTTCCATAACAAAAAGGACATCAAACAAAGGGTTTCTGCCTGCTTCACGACGTGATGCAGCAAATTCATAAATTTTATCAATAGGATACTCTTCATTTTTTGCTACATTCAACATCTGACGTCGCACCTCGGTAACAAGATCGCGAAAACTCTTTTCAGGCAGAGGAAAACTTCGAATGGGAAAAGTATTGACAAACATTCCCAGCATCTCCATGGATTCGCGATGTAAACGTCCAGCGGTTGGAGTTCCAACAACGATATCATCCTGACCTGTATACTTAGCCAGCAAGGTATTTACTGCTGCCATCAAAAAAGCATGGAGTGTTGTTGCAGTCTGTGAACAGGCTATATACAATGATTCTGCTGTATACTTATCAAGTACAAATGAAACATGGTCTCCCTCAAAATCAGGTTCAGAAAGCCTACGAAAATCGGTTGGAAGATCAATTACAGGAAGAGATTTTAAGGTATTCTTCCAATACTCACCCTGAGTTAGAATTTTTTCATTTGAAACCTGTGATTTATACCAATATGCATAATCCTTGAACTGCAAACCAATATCAGAAACTTCATTATGATGATACAATTCCATCAATTCTGATACAAAAATACTAAATGAAAAACCATCAAATATAATGTGATGAATATCAATAAACAGAGTATATTTATCATCTTCAGTCTTGACAAGCAATGCTCTTAAAAGTGGAGCTTTTCCCATATCAAAAGGTTTTACAAATTCATTTGATATGGCTGGCAAATCCCCAATTGAGGCTTCTAAAAAATTGCGCTTCATTTTGACAGTTTTTTGTATTTTCTGAACAAGTTCACCATCCTGCATAATAAATGATGTTCGAAATATATCATGTCTCGCAATAATCTTATCTATAGCTTCGCCAAGTCGATTTGTATCAAGGTCTTTTGAAAATTCAAATTTTATTGGAATATTATAAGCCGTTCCTATTTTCCCCATTTGTTCCAACATATAAAGTTGAGCTTGATTAGGTACCACTGGATAAAAATCCTGATCTGGAGCAGCTATAATTTCAACTTTTTCTTCAGAAATGCTATCAATACAACTAGAAAGTTGTCTGACTGTAGGATTTTCAAATAATTCCTTTAATGCAAAATGTTTACCCGTTGCATTTTCAATCTGAACAGCTATCGATACAGCTTTTAGCGAATGGCCACCCAAAGCAAAAAAATTGTCATCAATTCCGATTTTTTCCTGATCAAGAGCAGTCTGCCAGATATCAATAATAACCTTTTGCAAATCTGTCTGTGGAGGAATATATTCAATTCTTTCCCCTTTAGTGATTTCAGGAACAGGGAGAAGCTTTCTATCTATTTTTCCACTTCCAGTTAAAGGCATTTCTTCCAGCTGAACCAGATATTGAGGAACCATATATGGTGGTAGAAGTTCTTCCATATTGTTCTTCATCTTCTTACAGTCAATCTCTCGCTTTCCAACAAAATATCCGCAAAGAAATAAACGTCCACCAGCATCTTTTCTTGGCACTACTGCAGATTCAGTAATCCCTTCTATATTTAACATTGCCAGTTCGACTTCACCAGGTTCAATCCTTAAACCTCGAATCTTGACCTGACGGTCAATCCTTCCCATATGTTCGATATTACCATCCGGTAACCATCGAGCCAAATCACCAGTACGATACATTTTTTCATCAGTATGGAATGGACTATTAGTGAATTTTTCATCAGACAATTCAGGACGATTCAAATATCCTCTTGCAAGTGGTACGCTACCAATACACAGTTCTCCAGAAACACCAATGGGCATAGGTTTATTATTAGCATCAAGGATGTATATATTACAGTTACTAACTGGTTTTCCAATCGGTATGTTTTCATAAGTTTTAGATACATTGAACGCAGTAACACAAACAGTTGCTTCCGTTGGGCCATAAATATTGACCAATTGATAATCTCTTTCCTTGAAAATACGAAGTTTTTCTCCTCCGGCAACGAGAAATCGTAATGAATGGTTATCAATTAAATTCATAAATTGTTCCGCAAACTGAGTTGTGAAAAATGCTATTGTTATATTATTTTCTTCATAATACGCATTCAATTCATGCAGGGATAATCTTATTTGATCAGGTACTATATATAATGTCGCTCCAGCAAAAAGTGATGGATATATTTCTAAAATTGACGCGTCAAAACTAAAACTTGCGTGCTTTGAAAAATGATCTTTTTCAGTAATTCCTGCATGATCGATCCACCAGTATGAAAAATTGACAATTGATTTATGTTCAAGCATTACTCCCTTGGGCTTACCAGTAGAGCCAGAGGTATAAATCAAACATGCAAGATCATCAGGACTGCAAGTGACACGAACATCAGATGCATCACCTGAAAAAAGCAACTCATCATCAAGATTTACAATGGTTCTTGAAGTATTCAACTGGTTAAGAAAATGAGATTGCGTAACTATAACTTTAGCCTTGGCATCCTCAAGCATGAATTCAACTCGTTCCTGGGGATACTTTGAATCAATAGGCATGTAAGCAGCACCAGTTTTGAGAATAGCCAGTACAGCAACAATCATATTTGGTGACTGATCCACTAGAATTCCGGCAACACCGCCTCTGCTTAGACCTGCATTGATTAACTTACGACATAGTTGATTCGCACGAGCATTTAACTCGTAATAACTCAGTTTTTCTTCAGATGTAAATACAGCTATTTGTAAAGGAGTAGAATAAACTTGTTCTTCAAATAAATCATGTATTGTTTTTTCTTGGGGCCATTTTGCAGTATTATCATTGTAATTATGCAATAATGAATATTCTTCTTTTCTACTCAGCATATTAATTTCACTTATCAGTAAATCCTGATTTTTAATTACTGCATCTAAAACATTTCTAAAATGTCCTGCCATCCTCTTAATTGTACTTCTCTGAAAAAGTGACTTGCGATATTCAATATGGAAAGTCAGGTCTTCACCTATCTCTTCCACAATAAAATTTAAATCAAATTTTGATGTTTTACCGATTACAAAATCACAGCCTTGAATAACCTGATTCTGTCCAAATGATGGAAATTCGATATTCTCCATAACAAAAATTACATCAAACAACGGATTTCTACCTGCTTCACTACGTGATGCCGCAAATTCATAAATCTTGTCAATAGGATACTCTTCATTTTTTGCTACATTCAACATCTGACGTCGAACCTCGGTAACAAGATCGCGGAAACTCTTTTCAGGCACAGGAAAACTTCGAATTGGAAAAGTATTGACAAACATTCCAAGCATATCCATGGATTCACGATGTAAACGTCCAGCAGTTGGAGTTCCAACAACGATATCATCCTGACCAGTGTACTTTGCCAGCAAGGTATTTACTGTAGCCATCAAAAAAGCATGGAGTGTTGTTGCAGTCTGTGAACAGGCGATATACAATGATTCTGCTGTATACTTATCAAGTACAAATGAAACATTATCGCCTTGAAAATCAGGTTCAGATTTTCTACGAAAATCAGTTGGAAGATCAATTTCAGGGAGAGATTCTAAGGTGTTCTTCCAATACTCACCCTGAGTTTGAATTTTTTCACTTGAAACCTGTGATTTATACCAATATGCATAATCCTTGAACTGCAAACCAATATCAGAAACTGCATTATTATGATACAATTCCATCAATTCTGATACAAAAAGATTAAATGAAAAACCATCAAATATAATGTGATGAATATCAATAAACAGAGTGTATTGATCATCTTCAGTTTTTACAAGCAGTGATCTTAAAAGTGGTGCTTTGCTCATATCAAATGGTTTGATAAAATCATTTGATATGGCAGGTAATTCAGAAATTGAAGCTTCTAAAAAATTGTTCTTGGACTTGACTGTTTTTTGTATTTTCTGAACAAGTTCGCCATCCTGCATAACAAATGATGTTCGAAATATATCATGTCTCGCAATAATCTTGTCTATAGCTTCGCCAAGACAATTTTTATCAAGATCTTTTGAAAATTCAAGTTTTATTGGAATATTATAAGACGTTCCTATTTTCCCAACTTTTTCCAACATATAAAGTTGAGCCTGATTAGGTATCACTGGATAAAATTCCTGATCTGGAGCGGCTATAATTTCAACTTTATCTTCAGACATGATGTCAACGCAACTCGAAAGTTGTCTGACTGTAGGATTTTCCAATAATTCCTTTAATGCAAAATGTTTACCCGTTGCATTTTCAATCTGAACAGCTATCGATACAGCTTTTAGCGAATGGCCGCCCAAAGCAAAAAAGTTATCATCAATTCCGATTTTTTCCTGATCAAGAACAGTCTGCCAGATATCAATAATAACCTTTTGCATATCGGTCTGTGGAGGTGTATAATCAATTTTTTCGCCTTTAGTGATTTCAGGAGCAGGGAGACGCTTTCTATCTATTTTTCCACTTCCAGTTAAAGGCATTTCTTCCAGTTGAACCAAATATTGAGGAACCATATATGGTGGTAACAATTCTTCCATATTGTTTTTCACAGTCTTAGAGTCAATCTCTTTATTTCCAACAAAATATCCGCAAAGAAACAAACGTCCACCGGCATCTTTTCTTGGCACTACTGCAGATTCAGTAATCCCTTCTATATTTAACAGTGCCAGTTCGACTTCACCAGGTTCTATCCTGAAACCTCGAATCTTGACCTGACGGTCAATCCTTCCCATATGTTCGATATTACCGTCTGGTAACCATCTGGCCAAATCACCAGTACGATACATTTTTTCATCAGTATGGAATGGACTATTTATGAATTTTTCAACAGACAAATCAGGACGATTCAAATATCCTCTTGCAAGTGGTATTCCACCAATACAAAGTTCCCCCGAAACACCAATAGGCATAGGTTTATTATTAGCATCAAGGATATATATATTGCAGTTACTAACTGGTTTTCCAATCGGTATGTTTTCATATGTTTTAGATACATTGAAAACAGTAACACAAACCGTTGCTTCCGTTGGTCCATAAATATTGACCAATTGATAATCTCTTTCCTTGAAAGTACGAAGTTTTTCTCCTCCCGCAGCTAGAAATCGTAATGAATGGTTATCAATTAAATCCATAAATTGTTCAGCAAACTGAGTTGTGAAAAACGCTATTGTTATATTATTTTCTTCATAAAACGCATTCAATTCATGCAGGGATAATCTTATTTGATCAGGGACTATATATAATGTCGCTCCAGCAAAAAGTGATGGATATATTTCTAAAATTGATGCATCGAAACTAAAACTTGCGTGCTTTGAAAAATGATCTTTTTCAGTAATTCCTGCATGATTGATCCACCAGTATGAAAAATTGACAATTGATTTGTGTTCAAGCATTACTCCCTTGGGCTTACCAGTTGAACCAGAGGTATAAATCAAACACGCAAGATCATCAGGACTGCACTCTATACAAACATCAGATGAATCACCTGAAAAAAGCAATTCATCATCAAGATTTACAATGGTTCTTGAAGTATTCAATTGGCTGAGAAAATGAGATTGCGTAACTATAACATTAGCCTTGGCATCATCAAGCATGAATTCCACTCGTTCCTGGGGATACTTTGAATCAATAGGCATGTAAGCTGCCCCAGTTTTGAGAATAGCCAGCACAGCAACAATCATATTTGGTGACTGATCCACTAGAATTCCGGCAACACCACCTCTATTCAATCCAGCTTTGATTAACTTGCGACATAATTGATTCGCACGAGCATTTAATTCGTAATACTTCAGTTTTTCTTCAGATGTAAATACAGCTCTTTGTGAAGGAGTAGAATTAACCTGTTCTTCAAAAATCTGATGAATATTTTTATCCTTAGGAAAATTGTTAAAATTTGTGTTAAATCCAGTAATTATCTGCTTTTGTTCTTCTTGGGAAACTATATCAAGCTCTGACACCAACTTATCAGGTGAATTTAAGGCTGATTCCAGGAATAATTTTAATTGATCTGTTAGACGCCTGATACTTTCCTGGTCAAACAAATCACATTTATAATTTATATTGATATCTACTCTATGGCTGGATTCATCGCCAGATTTGTTGTAACTGACATAACATGTCAGAGCACTATTGGAAGATCCATTGCAAGAATCCTTTACATCATAATCATCCGAATAGAGAATATCCAGAAATCCGACCATGGTGACATCCATAAAATCTGGAACTGGTTGAGTTTTTTGAAGCTGAGCGATCAACACATCATATGGATATTGCTGGTGTTTGACTGCAGCACGTAATGTATCTGCCACGTCATTAACCAGATCGTTGAAACTACTGCTAGCTTTAACATCCACCAAAAGTGGTACAGACGACACATACATTCCAGCTGTATTTTCATATCCTTCCGGGCGACACGCTGTACCCGATCCAATAACAATCCTTTCTTTTCCCGTCAATCGGAATGCAAGGCCAGAGAATGCTGCTATCATTACTCTTAAAGGTGATTGATGATTTTTTCGACAAAAATTATACAATTTTTTATTGAGTTCCGTAGACAGGGATAACTTGAATCGATCTGTCACTGTAGATTCTGTTTTTGGTTTATAAGAAAATTCTAACGCTTCCGGGATATCATTAAACTTCTCCAACCAATATCGTTCATCATCCTTGTATTTTTCTGATTTTAAATAATCACTTTCTAAAGAAAGGCTGCTGAGAAAACCAGCATTTTCTAAAGAAGGCATAGCGTCCCCTTGTACCAGAGATTCATAACATTCGATGATCTGCCTGAAAACCAGAGCTACAGTTGTTCCATCAGCAATAATATGATGCAGGAATAAAAGAAAACCAGAATAACCATTCCCTAGAGAAGCAACCTTAAATTCTAATAGATTAGAGTCCAGGATCGGCATCACTTTTCGAGATTCGCTTTTTACCCAGTTTTTCCAGAAATGTTTTTCATTCTTATTTGAAAAATCAAGAAACTCAATATCATGTTTCATGGTGTCATCTAAATATTGACATATTTCATTATCAATAAAACTAAACTTTATACGAAAAGCCTCATGCGCCGAGACAACATAATCAAAGGATTGTTTAATAAGTTCCTGATTAATGGTCTTTGAAATTGTTGCAACAAATGGAATAGTCCACATTGACGTATTGGGATTTAATTGATCTTCTAAAAAAATACGCTTTTGAGCATGGCTTAGTTTATAAATATCCTTCATTTTAATTCCTTCTTTTTAATAGATTTCCTTTATTTTAAATACGCTTAATTAACAGGAATAAAGAGTTTCATTTTTATTCACATATAACTGTATCAGATATTATTTTTTTTGATATGGACATTATTTCTTTAACTTTTTTTACATCAAAATAACGAGTATCGACAGAAAATGTAAAATGCATTTCTCCAGCAAAAGTATAAATCAATATTACTCTTTCTTTGCCAACAGCACTAAACCCTGGACCTAGGATTCTTCTAATTTTTAATGTTCCTATTTTTTCAGGTAATTTTATTCTACCCAGGTTAGATAGAGAAAAATCATACGGGGGTAGTTTATTATCAATATCAGGTTCTGCATTTTGTTCCGCCATGGCTGAACCTTTTCTTAAGTTCTGATCAGCCATGTCTTTATTAAACTCTATAATTTCATTTGTTTGTACAAGTGGAAAGAAAATATCGTCTTTTTCTAATTCTTCTTTATAAATTTTCTTTAACTCTCTAGCCATCTCCCAAATTTCATTATTTTCTTTCCAGAATATTTTTGCAAAAATAAATGAGATATAACATGATAAACTCTCGCCAACATCTTGATTGAAATAGGGCCTTAAACTTATCGGACTTTGAGAAAGACCGTATGATTTATCAATACAAGTTGAAGATACATAGAACGCTTTTAACAAAACAGCACTTATAAAATGATGGACTGTAACCTTTTCACTTTTAATTTTTAGAAGCATCTGTTTCGTTAATTTTTTATCTAATTTCCAGTTAAACATTTTGTATTTTTTTTCTTTAAAAATTACCGTGTCTTCTCCTGTTGCGACTTTGGATAGTTTGATTTCAGGTATTTTTTCTATTTGATTAAAAAAACTATCTATTTGATCTTTACACTTATTTTTTAAAGAATTATATGTTTTTTCAGGTATTAATTTTTCAACAGGAGGAAAAATTTCATAAGGATCAACAGCTTTATCAGGGTTATCCAAAAATTCTATTATGGATCTATAAAAGGAAGTAACACAATATCCGTCTCCTATTGTGTGGTGCCCCGCTAAAATTATATCAGTCTCTGATTTATTTGTTAATAAAATTACTCTAAATAATGGGTTTTTTGGAGAAAATCCAATTGATAACTCCTGTTGACAAATATCTCGCCACTGTTCATCATTCTCTTTAGTTAAATGTTTTATTGGAATTTCTGAATTACAGTTTTCAATAAACCATGGATTATTATCTTTATCTCTTTGAATGGTACATCTTGATAGATAAAACTTTTTCTGAGATTTTTTTAGTGCAAATTTTACTTCTTCCAGAGAAAATTGTTTTTCTACTGTTATACAACCTGCAAAAAAATTTGGAGAACTTTCAGAATAATTATAACTTGCATGTTCAAAACAGGACATTCTTCTTTGTTTCATATTTTAGTTCCTTTCTTAAAAATTATGCTCAATAAAATCAGTAATGCTATTGCCGAAATACTCATCAATACACCTAAGTAAAACTGGTTTTTTGCAGGCAGATAAGATGCTATGATACCCAATATTGAAGCAAAGATAGTTTGAACAAAAATAATTAGTCCAGCAGGTGAACTTTTATTTTTATCATACATGGTAATAGCAAGTGGGAGTGTATTCATTTGAATAAGATTTATGGCAAAAAGAAAAATAGTAAAAGGCAATACAATAACAAGAACATTAAAATACCCAATCATGTATAATATAATCATAGCAAATGCAGCCAAACAGCTTAGAATTGCTCCTGGAAACATAATTTTATTAAATCCGTATTTAATAAATTTTGTATTAATAATTGCTGAGGATATATACGCAATGGTCGAATAGACGGCTAACCCCCCATATTGAACAGGAGTTAATTTTAAATTAACTTGAAAAAGATTTGGACCAATTGCTAAATATGATAATACACATCCCATTGAAATAAAACCACAAGACATAATCATTACAATTTTTATATCCTTCAGGGGTTCAAAAAAAGTTTTAGCTATTGAACTTATCTTAGCTTTTTTAATTTGTGTTTTCTGAGAAGAAAAGGTCTCTGGTATAAAAAAATACACCATAATAGTAATCAAGGAAAACATAATCAATGGTATTATAAAATTATACTGCCATCCCATGTGTGTTTCAACATGACCTCCAACAAAAGGTGATATTGCAGGAATTAAAGATAAAAGCATCATTAATATTGAATTGATTTTGGCAAGTCTTATTCCTGTATATTTATCACATACTATTGTGACAATAACACTAGTCATCATACCAATTGCTATTCCAGTTATAATTCTACCAATAATAAATCCTGTTAAAATAACAGGATGAAAGCAGAAAACTTCACCAATAAGACCTAGTACACAACTGATGTAAAATAAAAATTTTCTGGGTCTGTATGTTAGTAACATTCCAGCAATTAAAGTACCAAATCCCATGCCGACTGCTGTTATAGCAAATGAAAATTGGATATTTGAAATATTTGTATTTAAACTTTTTGCGATAGAAGGAACCGATGGCAGATAGCTGTCCAAACAGTAATTCACAAAAATTATACTTAAAAAAATTGCTGTTAAAGAAGGTAAACTTAATTTTGCTTCAAGATTTTTTACTTTCATAATTATATTTTCACCTTAAAATTATTTCAACTTCCATGGAAATTGATAATCAGCTTTAATTTTTTCAATCCTGTCAACAGCTAATTTTATGGAATTAGAACATTCTTTGGTTACTTGTTCTCCAGCAAGATTTGCGCCTTCAATAAATTTTTTGTCTGAGGTTATTTTTATGATAGCATCGCTTAAGATCTCCGGCGTACATGCTGAAAGAAAAGGCATTTTGATGCCTGCATTAATTCTTTGTATATTAGCAGCGATAATAAAATTATCAAATGAAACTGTTGTTATCAGTTGTGGAACAGAAGACATTAAAGCAGTTGTAGTGGTTCCGACTCCACCATGATGAATTATTACGGAACATTTTGGAAATAACCATGTATGAGGAGCAGATGAGATAAACATTATATTTTTATCTGCATAATCTTTCAATATATTGTAATCAGGAATTTCTTCCTGTATTAAGGATGACAAATCAATATTAGACACTCCTTTTAAAATTACACCACGTTTTTTTGCTTTCATTAAAGATCGAATAACCAATTCTGCAATCCATTTTGGCTCTCTACCTACCCATTGAATAGGTACACTGCCCCATCCCATATATACAGGTTTTTCTCCATCTTCAATAAATGCTTCTAATTTTTTATCAATGTAATTATTATCATCAATTTTATCTTTTAATTTCCAAAAACCAGTAAAATATGCATTTTTCCAGTCTTCCGGTATGGGATATAACTTTGAGCTGTATCCAATTAATGTTGGAACTTTTAGATAATAATCTCTAAATTCTTTTTCACTAAGGCTTTTGAGTTTAAAAATTTCATTTCGTCTTTTATTAAGTACTTCATAATTCTTTTCCCAGCATAAAATACTGTCGTCATATGTTTCAATGGGATTATCTACCGAACTAATCGCATCTTCCCAGGTTGTATTATCAACATAAGCTTCATGTTTTAATAAAGGAAATTCGTTTGTAGGTAATGCAGGCCAAAGAAGATTTCTAACCACAGGAATCCCAAGTTTTTCACCTATAGATAATGCATCACAATATATAACACCTTGTACAATTAAATCTGGTTTAAATTGTTCGGCAATTTCTAACATTTGCTTTGCCCTGCCATAGCGCGTTTGGCGACAGACTGCATACATGTTTTCCATGCTGATCTTCCAGGTTTTCTTAGATTCTTCACCCATTTCAAGTGGAATATATAAATTTTCCATAAAGTTTTTAAGTCCATTTTTAAGTTCATCATTTGTGCCATAATCACAAAATGGAACCCCAATTTTTTTGGCAATCACATCGTTGTCAAAGTTTTCAATAGAATTTGAATCATCGCTGGGGTCATCATCATCAAAATTTGAATCTTTCAGTGCCTGTCTTAAAATAGAATTGCACAATAACACATCATGTCCTCGATCAATCAATCCCCGTCCCAAAGCCACATAAGGCTCATTGTCACCCCTTGTTCCTTCTGTAAGTATTAAAATTTTCATTTTTTATTCCCTTTTATTTTTTATTTAATTTTCAATCAAAATATACAAATAGTATAACTGAATAACCTATATGCTTCAAGCAGTATAGAATGTTTTACAATTCAAAATTATTAAATCTGGAGTTTTTATCATCACACCTTGATTCGTTCATGGAATTTTTCTTCGACAACCGTAGTTTGCAATGTTTACATGGTACATCCTGTACATGGAACTCGCCCTCGTGGCTCGGACATCATTAACGCCTCTTTGCTACACACGGTTGTTTTTGGGTGAACATTCAGAGCAAACGAAGAAAAAAGAAGGCTCCAATTGAATTTCCTGAAAATTGTTTATTTCAACTGTTGCTCTCTTTCAGAAATATGTTGAACAACTCGTGCGATAAGTTCCTGCGGCTTCAGAAATTCGATTAACTTTTTTGCTGATCGATATTCACCAGAAAGTTTTGACTTAGGCAAAGGTCTTCGATATTATGTCTAATATCCAGACCAGACCCCTATTTTTCTTCGTTTATGATAGGCATTTCGGATTTCAATCGGTTTTTCGAAAATATCTTCAATATCTCTATTGACTGAAGTTATACTATATGTTATACTGATAGTATGAAAACAGCTATATCGATACCAGATAATTTATTTGAAAAAGTGGAATTACTTGCTCAGGAATTATCTTTTTCCAGGAGTAAAGTGTTTGCTATGGCAATGCAGGAATTTATAGATAGATATGAAGCCCAGCAATTGCTGAACAACTTAAATAATGCATATTCTGAAGATGATCAATCTGATGATGATCAATTGTGCAAAAGAACAAAACGCTATTATTCGAAAAGGTTAAAGAGGAAGTCCAATTGAGCATTAGTCAGGGTGATATCTATTGGCTTGATTTAGGAGAACCAGAAGGATCGGAACCAGGATTCAGGCGTCCTGTCATTGTTATCCAAAATGATGTTTTTAATACTTCAAGAATACAAACAACTGTCGTTTGTATTTGTACAAATAATCTAAAAAGATTAAAGTCACCAGGCAATGTTTTGTTAAAAAAAGGTACTAGCGGAATAAAAAAAGACTGTGTGATAAATATAACGCAAATTTTGACAGTAAATAAAAATGATCTTGAAGAAAAAATAGGTTTGTTATCAGAAAAAAAACTTAAGGACGTTATTGCCGGAATAAATCTGCTGACCAAAGTTATATCACTTCCAAAAGAATATTAAAACGTCAATATAATTTTTCTTCTACTAAGATATCGCGCAGACAACTTAGTGAGCGCTGAGAAATGGTGAAAAAGGGGTCTGAGTAAAACATACGAGGTCAGGTCTATAATGTTAGGGTTTTTAACAACTTAGATATACTTAATACTGTTTTCTTCACACCATTCTATAGCAATTTTTTTAATTTCTAAATTACGAAAATCATACCATTGATCATCCATCACGAATCTAGAAACAGAGTCTTTAAAACATCGAAATGCTCCTCTACCGTGAATAGCTTTTAATAATGATCTTGATTTTTTATCATCTTCAACAGAATAACAGAAATTTTTCATTATTTCCCATTCATGCACATCAAATTCAGATGGTAACGGAATATATTTAATGCCTTCCTCATCTTTAAGAATATCTCGTGCAGTTTCAATTTGTTTCTCATCCAAATCATACATTGAAATATATGAATCATCCTCTTCTTCAACAACATTAAATGCTTGAGACATAATAAAAAAAACTTCACCAGTTTCTTTATTTAAATAAGTAGATGTTTCTTCTGATTGAAAATCTAACCCAGTAATGATATCAACTAATTTTATATTACTTTTATTAGAATCATGCTGCATAAATTTCTCTTATATTCGAATAAATATAATTCCGAATTCTTTCATTTTTAATAGCTTTTGGCATAACAAGATCAACTGCGCGCGTAAACAACTTTTCCAGTTCAAATTTTACATTCATATATCTATTAATACCGTTGACTGCATTGTCAAATTCAATTAAAAAATCAATATCACTACTTTCATTAAAATCATTAGAAAGTGCACTACCGAAAACGATCAAGCTTTTTACATGATATTTTTCACAAATTCTATTTATCTCATCTTGATATTTTTCAAACTTAAACAT
>DAOVTB010000205.1 GCA_030633305.1 Candidatus Muiribacteriota bacterium | reverse complement strand
TATTTTTTTCAACATTTGAATTTTTTTATATGGGCTAAGCTTGATCACAGCTTCAAAGTCTCCGTTTTCAAGTTCATTTAGATCTATATTATCTAATACAATCGTACGATTTTCACGCTGAACTCGAGTCTTAATATAAATATCCAGAATATTAATTTCAGAAAACCTGTTTTTCAGAAGATCTGTCAATAGTTTAATGTTACCGTTTACACCTTTTGATGTAAAATCTGCATCATCAAAATAATTCCACTTCACATCAAGTGTTTTGATTTCTGATGATTTACTTGAAGTAAATCGAATTTTTGTTTCAATCAATACACTTCCTTTTCCAATCCTGTCAGAAGTCTGTTCAAGAGCCTGAGTAAGTGTAGATCTCAAATATACTGGCAAAACATCAGGGTCATCAACAATCTGAATTATATATGTCTTGTTTTTTTTCAAATCAATATCTGTACATTCAATTTTTACAGGAACAACACTTGGAAATACTTTTAATAATCCAAGTACTGCAGTTTCTCTATCCTGCACAATGGAACCAATCAATTCCATCGGAACGCCTAATCGATAAGGTATGGTTTGAGATGGAACAGTTTTATAAATATAGGCAGAAGTAAAAAAATAATTTACTGCTCCTTTTTTTAACATGGAATGACCAAGACCAACCATTTTATCTTTGACTAAATATGTAACCGTCCCCAGCGCTGTAATATTGAAATCACCACGAACAAGCTGAATTCCAAATGATGATCCTTCTTCAAGTCTCTTACCAATAATATTCTTCATCGGAGAAAGCAGAAATGAGCCAGGATTGATAACAGTGTAAAGACCAGAATTTTTAATAAATCGTTTTTCTGTTTCTGTAATTTTCATATCTGAAATAACCATTGAATTCACTGGCAAAAAATTCATATATTCATCCATACGGTCATCAAAATTACTGCAAACATTAACCCCTGAATATACTTTTCCTCGAAATTCAAAGGATTGATCAATGTGATATTTTTCTGAATCATTGCACCCAAGAGGACCCACCGGATAATCAATAATCTTCAACATATCCTCAATCGGAGTCACCAAAGCTAATTGTACTTTTGTATTGGTTTTCCAGGTAGCAGAAATTCCACCAATAATCTTGTCCTGTATATATATTGGAGAACCACTCATTCCAGAACTTATTCCACCATAAGATTCAACAGTTTCACCAGTTATTTCGATAAGTATTGCCCTACCGGATAATAACAAATCATTTTCCAGTTTTGTATTTGCAAATTTACCCGCAATCTTGATATTAAACTTTTCAATTTTCACGCCATGAAAAACAGTCTTTCCATAGCCAGTATTTCCCACCATAACATCATTAAAAGACATTATCTCGGATACAGAGTAGATTGGATTACATAGGAGTAATAATATTGCGACTGCAAAAAATCCAGTTATTTTATATTTCATCGGGTCTTCTTTTTCCTTCGTGTTCTTCGTGGTTAAATCTTTCTTTTTTTATCATTTCAATATGCATAAGCATACTTCTTGAATTCATCAACTCTTGTAATAATAATCGCATTACTTATCTTTCGCATCGTACGATCAGAAGGACGATTTAATAATTTTTTTCGATAAGCAATGGATGTAGAACCACCACCATCAAGATTTATAGCGTGATAGCAACCGATATTTTTCAAAAACATGGCTAAAGCATCAAGTGTAAAACCAGCGCTATACTTTTTCTGCCTACCGTCAACGGCAACAAGAAAAATGGTTTTCCCATCACGTGAAAGTCCAATTGCAGATCGTGGGGCACGTCCAATTTTAATATCATTTTTGAATTTTTCTTTTTTGGCGGTATTAACTACTTTTCCATTTTTAACCAGTCTCGGACCACCACCAATTGCAAATACAGTTCCTTTCCATTCTCCAGAAAATACATTCTCAGCCGAAACATTATCAAATAGATTAATATTATCAACATATTTCTTCATTTTCCCTGTAAAAACAAGAACATATCCATCGGGAGGAATAAGGCTTTTTCCCTGTCCAATGCTCATAACATTATTGTTTGTGATCACAATTTCATGACCATCTTTCAATGCAGGAGTATAAGTCCCATATTCACTGGTATATAACATAATTCCATTTTTTTCAGGAAACTGGTTCACACAATTAATAGATTCTTTCAGATTTTCACCATTTATCTTGATATTTATACGGAATTTCGGCAGACCCATATTGATCTCGCCATTTTTATTAAAACCTATGGCACTACGTCTATATATCGGCGTTGATAGTATCTTTCCTTCAGACACAAACAATCCAAGAGGTATTCCCATAGTCCTGTCAAAGTAACTTCCGTTAATCCCGCAGATGCCATCATATTCACATATTATTTCTGATAATGTCTGTTTACCAAGAATAGAGTTTTTAGCAAGTACCGGCTTTGGCATTAGCCCACTGGATCTTTCAATTCTTATAATGTGTGCTACTACCCTATTTTTTTTCCCTATACTTACTTTCTTATATGCTACACCCTTTTCAAGACTTTTCCATTTATTATACGATTTTGCACGTTTTTTATATGCAACAGGTTTCTTTTTCTTTATGATTTTAATATTTTTCAACAATCGAGCATGTTTTTTTCCTGAGAAAATTGATGCCAAATTTACATCCGATTTTACTTCATCAGTGATTTTTACAATTTTATCTCTGTTTTCTTTTACACGATATCCCAACCATCCTGACACATCATAGGCGGGCACCCATATCATGTCATCTTCCAGCTTTACCGTTAGTTTACTGATAAAGCATTCTTCATCAATCCAGCAGTAATTACTGAATACTTTAAGCTGCACTTCGGTATTATCTTTAGAAAGTAGAATAATCTTGGAGTTTTCAAAATAATTTACCTGATAACCCAGCTTCTCGAAAAAATCAAGTTTTACATATAAATATCCTGAAATCAGCCTGTATTCCTCAGGAGATAGTTTGTTTTTTCCTATTTGAACATTGGGGAACAACAAAGACGTCTCATAAAAAAACAGTATAGCTAGCAGTAAAGAGAAAACTATTTTTTTCTTCATAATATAATTATCGGCAGGATTCTTTTTTTAAATAAAAAAGAATAAAGAAAAAGAAGATCTCGCGCAGAGAACGCAAAGAAAAAGAATAGATTAACCACGAAGGGACGAAGAAAAAATAACTCACACAAAGGCACAAAGACACAAAGAAATAAGAAAAAGGTTGGCCCATGAAGCACATGAAGAAAAAGGATAAAATAATTAATATAAAAGGGGTCAGAAGTGAGTTTTGTGAACTTGATATTCAAGTTCATGAAAGTTACCCTGACCCCAGCGCCAGATGGATTTTTGTTTCGTTACTTGAATATTTTGCTTTGAAATGAAAGTGCCCTGGCACCATATATTAGTGTCATCAAATATTCAAACTAATAAGCGTAGTAGTCTCGGTAATATGAATAGTAATTCTTATAGAATCCAGATTCCTTAACTCTGTTACAGACAATTCCAAGTATCTCGCCATCAACTTTTTTGATCAGATCAACACCAGATAATACCTGGCTTAACGAATCTGCATAAAGAGATACTAGAAAAATAACACCATCAACTTTAGTAGCAAGAATCTGAGGATCAGTTACCGCAGTAACCGGTGGTGAATCAATAAGTATATAATCATATACATCATCAAGGGCATCGAGCATTTCATCCATTCTACTACAGGATATTAATTCACTTGGATTAGGTGGAATCGGTCCGGAAGTAATCAAATCCAGATTTTCAAATACTGTATGGTCAATGTTGTTCTGCAGATCATCACCAAGCAATATATTAGTCAGTCCAGAATCGTTTGAAACTCCAAAATTCAAATGAAGTTTTGCACGCCTAAGATCAACATCGATCATAAGAACTTTCTTGCCAATTTTAGCTAATGATATTGCAATATTTGAAACAACAAAACTCTTTCCCTGTCCTTTAGAACTGTTTGTAATAAGCAGACGTTTTTTTACAACACCTGATTCTGTTAAATGCGTAATGTTGGTCCTTAAAGCTCGTATATTTTCACTCGCACTTGACTTAACATCATATCCCATAATCAAATACGGATTAAAAGTAATACCTTCAGGAATTTTTGAATCGTTAGGAGTAATTTCAGGAATAACACCAAGCATACTGTAAGGAATATTTTCCTTGATCTCAATAGGATTCTTGACCGATTGGTCAAAGAATTCATATACGAAAACCAGGACAAGTCCAAAACCAATACCTACTATAAAAGCTATCATAATATTGGTAGCCTTTTTAGGTCTGACAGGAACTGTCGGTTCCAATGCATGGGAAACAAATTCAAGCAATTTTTCCTTGGAATTAAGAGCTATTTCTACTTCAGATTTCTTTTTTCTCATCATCTGATATACATCTTTAGTAACAACTTTTTCGCGTTTTAACTTTTCAAGCGCTAATTCCTGATCCGGTAATCCTTTCAGCTTTTCTTTTATGTTTTTTCTTTTTTTAACTAAAGTAGAAATCTGTTTTTCGACAATATTCTTATCTATTCTAGCGGCTACCAGTTGTTCATATACAGTCGTATAATATGGGTTCTTCTCAGTTGTAATACTTTTTACATTTTTCTTGATCTCATTCTTGAGTTCTTCTTCAAGATAGGCCAGTTCATAATATACTTTTCTTACACTGGGATGTTTAACTCCATAATTAGCCGTGAGACCTTCAAATTCCATCCGTTTTGCGCCAATATCGAGTTTATATTTCTCATATAATGGATTTTTGGAAACACTAACACTGTTTTCTACCTTTTTTGAACAGTTTGAAAGTTCTCTTTGATATTCTTCAATTCTTATATTTATTCCAATAAGCCTTAATCTATATCCTTCAAGCTTTCTTTCTATTCCAGAATTTATTCCGTTTAAACGAGCTATCTTTGCAGAAACACCGATTACTTCCATCGTAAGTGTTTTGTAATTTTTTATTTCTGTTTCTATGGCATCAAGTTTTACAGATGCTTCCTCTAATTGAGACTGTATGAAATCTCTGGATTTTGTGATTGCTTTCATATTTAATTCAAAATTGTAATCAACAACAATCTGTGAGATATGATTAATCTGCGAAGTGATTTTTTTCGGATTCGGACCAGATAAAGAAACCTGAATTAGTTTTGTGCGAGGGATATCAATAAACTTAATCTTATTCATTACACCGGTCAATTCTTTTTCCATTTTCTTAATATTATCTGGAACCAAAGATTTATTTTCTTTTATAAGCGCTATCTTTGCAGCACCTTTTATTACATCAGGACTCTTAAATAATCTAAGGTAAGTGGCTTTCTCTTTAATTCCAATATAGTCCATCTGATATGAAGACGCTGATCCAACATGACTCACAGGAGTCCGGATCATCAACATAGACTTCGTACTATAAACAGGTTCTATTACGAAATTGTATACTGCTGTGACAACGGTAAAAATCAGAACCGACTGAATGATAATCCAGTACCTTCTGAAAATTACATCAATATAATCTTTAAAATCGATATGTGACTTATACTGCATTTTTTTCCATCAACTTTTTTTAAAATCCATTAAAAACCATTGAATTCTTATAGCATATTCCTTATCGGCTTTAAAAATTCATATGTTAACAGATTTTAATTTTTATTTCTCAAATCCAGTTTTTCAATATCTGTTGTATCTTTTACTGGATCATCTTCTGCTGCAACTACCACTTCATCTTCAATATCAACATCAATACCATTAAGTGCATTTTTCATATTTCGAATGCTTTTCCCGACTGACTTCCCAATCTGCGGAAGACGCTTTGGGCCATAAACAACAAGAATAATAACAAGAATAATAGTCAGTTCCTGCCAACCAAGACCAAACACAAGTCAATCTCCTTATACCAAAAAATAAAATTAACGATACCAATTATATTATATCATATTTTTGACAAGATAGATATTTTTTTAATTAGTAGGACTACTTTTTATTATATTCTCAGGTTTTACTATCTTCTGAGGTTTTTGCAAAACTTCACCTGTTATACTATTGAAGAATTTCATATTATATACTTCATAGGAAAGAAATAATATAGCAGCCGCAAAAGTAATCAAAAAAATGAATACATAAGATAATGTTTTATCAGATTTTTTATTTTTTATTTTTGTTGTTTCTTCCAGCTTAACAGGGTCAATTTGCAACATCATCTCAATAAGTGATGTTAGTTTTTTTATGTCAAAGGGTTTTAACAAGCAGGTATAGGCTCCAGCGGAATTATAACTTTCATGTATCTTATCTTTAGTTGCTTTTCCAGTCATCATGACAAACAGAGACATTTTTCTAGGGATTTGTTTTAATTTCTTCAGCAATTTCATACCATCTTCGTTAAATAGTACGATATCAATAAAAACAATTGAAAAATCCTTGTTATTAAATTTTTCAATAGCTTCAATACTATCAAGGGCAGTTTCTATATCCCACCCGTTTTCATCAGCTAAGTTTTGAAAAAAAACTCCCACCTCTTCTTCATCATCAATTACCAGAAAAAAAGGTTTTCTCCTTTCGGCCATCATGTCTTTAGCTTCCTTATATTAGAGACCAACAATTTTACATATTGATCTTTTGTTTTAGAAAATTTATTAAGCAAATTCCCTTCGACAGTAATTTTTTTAGTCCAAATCCCATTAAGAAGATTAACAATATTATATTTTGATACATTATTCAATTTTTTGACTAATAAATAATCCATATCATTGGATTTTCTTTTTGAAATCGCATTAATTGCAGCATCTACCAGATAATTGTCATGATCATCAAGGGCATTATTAATCAATGCCATACCTTTTGGATCAACACAATCTATCAATTTAAGTACGCAGGTTGCTTTAACAAATTTGCTGGAAGATTTAAAAGCTTCTATTGAACTTGCAATCAACTCTTCTTCATCAAAAAAATTATCCATAGTGTTAGCAAAATAAAATGCACGTTTTTCGTTATTTCCAACATTTTCATTAAAAGTATTTTTTTTCGGTTTGATTTTCTTTGCTTTTCCCAACAAATATTCATCAATTTCCTTAAAATAATCCAGAAGCAGCTCAATATCATCCACTGAATCATTATCCAGAATAAAATCACCAGCCAGCATTTTTAATTCCAGATCAGGATTAGTTAGAAGTTTTCTCACGTATGGAATAAGTTTCTTTAAGGAAAGCTTCTGAGTCAACTTCATAGCAGTTTTCTTTATCTTATTATCAAGGTTTTCAAACTGTTTAACAATTCCAGAAGAAATATCAACTGATTCCATTCTTTTAAGTGAATCAGATACAGCATTTATAAGGCCATCATTGTCTTCTGAAGCTTCAATCAACTTTTCAGCAACATCTTCTTCGCAAAAATTACCAAGTGCAAGCGCGGCAGCAATTTTTAATTCAATCTCGGCTTCATCTAAAATATGTAAAAGATGCTTTTTTACATCTTTACTGGGAATCTGACCCATAACCCTAACCGCAATTGCTTTTGAGTCCTTGTCTACATCTTCATCTTTACAATAAGCATGAAGTATTCGAAAAATATTTTCCTTATCTGATTTTAACTTTAATAATGCAGACATGGAATTATATCGAACAACATGATTTTCTGTAGTATTCATAAAGCTTCCGAGCAAAAGCCTGTTTTTAAATGGAAAATCAATAAAAGGCATTACAGATGCACAATATTCTTTAGTTGCTGGATTTCCATTTATAAAATTATATAAAACAGGGTGTACTATACCCTTAAAAACAGAAACCAATTCGCGGGAGTTTGACTCAACAATAATTTCCTCAGCTTTAATACCTGGTGATAAAGATTTCTTATTTTTAAGATTTGTTTCGATTGAATCTATATGATCATCAATATTTTCCTTTTTCAGTAATTTATTTAATTCTTTCTCTGTTGCACGATCTACCAGTTTTACTCTTAATTCAAGAAATTTAAGAGCTCTGGTCATATCATATTTTTCCAGAATCCTTTCCATTATTTTTTCAAAATCCACATCCCTGGTTTCCCAGAACATCTCAATATGTTCAAACTTATAGTCGATTTCACCAGTATAGATCTTTTCAAGAAATGAAATTCGTTTTGTTTTTTCTTTTTCTATTTTCTGAGCATCT
>DAOVTB010000185.1 GCA_030633305.1 Candidatus Muiribacteriota bacterium | reverse complement strand
CTTGTAGATGATTACATAACACAAGTATATCAGTAATCATCTCTGAATCAAAGAGCTGCGAAACTAAAAAAGACCTGAAGCAAACGCTCCAGGTCTTTTCCATATTTGATTTGAAGATTTCTAGAAATCTGAGATCTTTGAAACCCATTCTGGATGATCAATATATGGATTTCTGTTTTTCTGAAGAGTGTGAACATAATCATTTCTTGCTCTTTCGCCATCATCAACTGGGTCTGATTCATGCCATTTTCTAAGAACATTTTCCTGGTATGAATCAAGTCTTTTTGAATAACATGTAGAGAAATAGAAAATAGCTCTTGCTACGTTTCCTTTATGTGAATCTCTTGGTTCAAAAACTCTTTTACCATTTGCATCAGTTCCCTGTTTACTGTCACCTTCCTGCCATTTAACTGTTTTAACTATTCCAAAAGGATAGCTTCCTCTTCTGCTGTTAGCATCTGAGTCAGTTGGATAAAGATGATATATATCACTTCTCATTGGTTCCGCTTTATTAAAAAAGCTCTGTGGCCATGTATGTTCACAATTGAGAAAACCTTTAGACCTTGTTTCCCGGGCAGCTTCATCAAATTCTTCAGTATCAACAAAGTTCATTTTTTTCCTGCTTTCATATGGAAAAACGCGACCTGTATAAACACCTTCAACAGCACCATCTTCATTATCAATTTCTCTGTACATGAATTTTCTTGCAGCTGAATAACCTAAACTAACATGCTTACGAATCAACATAGAAAGGCCATCTTTTAAAGAGTCACCACTGAGTCCAACAACTGGATTATAATAATCATTATCTGAATCAGCATTATTAAAATTGTCTATGTATGCCTGAACCTGTTCAAGTGATGTTATATTTCCTATAACAATATTTTTAATCAATGTTCGTCTTGCGTTAAGATCCTGAATTTCATAAGCCATTTCATAGGCTTTTACTTTTTCATCATCACTGTTAAAAGCTGCAAGGTTAACTTGCAACGAAAGACTTACAAAACAAATAAGAATAAAAACTATACTTAATCTACTACCTTTTTTCATTCGTATCTCCCGACATTTTCTATATTTTTATTGCCTAGCATTTCATTTTAATGAGTTCTCAGTTTTTGTCAACCTTATACAATAATTATTTATAGATTTTAGCTCTTGATTCTGACTCAATAAAAAAATCCAGCAGAATTAAACTGCTGGATTTTTTTAATTTTTAACAACGATTAAAATATATCTTTAACTTCAGTTGCAACTTCTTCACCAGTTGGTTCGGCAAAATGTACATATGTTTTTCCGCAAAAACTCCATACAGGTGTTGACCAGAATGTTTTTTTAGCCTTAAGAAGTTCAAACCATCTTTTATACTGCCCAATTTTCTTTTTGGTTTTAACCGTCAGAGTCTTGCTGGTCTTGATTCGTACTTTAGCACACATTACAAAGTTACCACCGATCTCAACTCCAAATTCCTTGAGGACTTTAATGTTGGGGAATTTTAATTTCAATTCTGCTACAAGTTTTAATTCAACAGTAAGTTCAAATTCTTTTTCCTGGCTGAAAGTTTTTTCTTCATCTACCCAGCGGGCATAAAGAAATTCTGATGATGTTTCTTTACCTTTTCTATATTGAAAATCAGGATCACTGTATCCAAATCCTGGAAAATATTCTCTTAACAATCTACCTGTATCTTTTTGAGGTTCAAGATTCCTTGCGCATTCGATAATTCCCTTTACTACTCTGTCAAACACTGGACGAACTTCAACTGGACAGTCCTGATAAAATTCAGAAAACCTGGAAAGACTGCTGTTTTCCACTTCTTCACAATCATGAGCTACTTTAAGTGTAACTATTTGAATTCTGTTATTAAATGAATCCATCATTTCACAAAGTTTTTCTTCGTTAATATCATCTGAATATTTATAGTCTACAATATTCCAATATTGTCCAACGAGTTCCTGACATTCATGCTTAACATCAATTACATTACTGAATACATTTACACTCATCAACACTAAAAGACATACTGTTAAAATTTTTTTCATCTTCTTGCTCCTTAAAAATTGATTTTGATACTGTTTTTCGCTTCCACAATAATCATAACCGAGATATGATTTATTACTGATCAATTCAGAATTAAGCTATTGCACATGCATTAAAATAGGAGTTTCGGGATTTATTTCTGATATTTCTATTATTTTTGTATATTTTTTCTGATGTTTTAAGTATATTCTGATTAGCAACCACAAATAAAAAGGGCGAATTTGGAATCCGCCCCTACAATTAGTCGTAAAATGATGTTTATAATTCGAATTTAAATAGATTAACCGATCAAGTCAGATTTAATTTTTACCTGATCTGTACCATTATAGATATTTGGTATGATATTAACTTATCTGGTGCTGGGGTCAGGGTAACTTTCATGAACTTGAACATCAAGTCCACAAAAGTCACTTCTGACCCCTTTTATATTAATTATTTAATTTTCTCTGCATTCTCAGCGTTCTCTGCGCGAGGCCTTCTTTTATTCTATGGAATCGGTAGTCCAGGAGGCGTCTATCATTCGCCAGATTTTATCAGGATTTGCGTTTTGAATAGCCACAGGCAAACGTTCATCAGAAACTCCATCAAAACACTTTCGCATGGAAAAACGCTGCATAGAGAATGGAATTCCTACAGAAGAAAACGCTGGATGACCGGTTGCAGGATAGGGCCCGCCATGATTCATAGACGTAACAACAGCAACGTCAGTTGGCATTTTATCATTTGTTATACGTCCAACTTTTCTTGTCAGTAGCGGAACCAATCGTTCATAAAGCAGTTTATCTTCTTCACTTGTTTCAGAATAGATTGTACCAGTAAGGTTCCCCTCGAGTAATTCTATGATTTTTTCAGCCTGCTCTACATTTTCCATGATAACAATCATAGTTTGCGGTCCAAAAGCCTCTATTTGAAAATCTGAAGATTTTTCAATAAACTGTGATCCTTCAATAGTTAATAATGTATTTTTATATGAATACCCGGGACTAGCTTCATTTCTTGATGCTCCAGTTAGTGGACGAGCTCCGGCTTCCCTTAAATGTCCTACATTTTCATCCAGTTTTATCATAACAGATTCTGATAAAAGCACACCATCTGGCGTTTCTTCCATCAGTTTTTTCACCTTATCTATAAATTCATCCGCAAATTGATCTTTGAAAACAAGTACAAGTCCAGGTTTTGTGCAAAATTGCCCAGTTCCTAAAGTACAAGATTTCACCAGTTCTTCCGCAATCTGAGAATCACGTTTTTTTATTGCATCCGGCAAAATCAACACTGGATTCGCACTACTCATTTCCAGATAAATCGGATTTCCTGTTTTTTCAGCAGAAGCCTTTAACGTCATTCCACATTTTCTTGAGCCTGTATATGCAATCGCACCAATGTCAGGAGAACCAGCAAGAATTAGACCTATAGATTCTTCCATATGATAAATCAGTTGGAATGTATTCAAAGGCATACCAGTTTCTTTAATCGCTTCATGCGCTTCCTCAGCCAATAACCTTGTAGTTCCAGGATGAGAAGGATTTCCCTTACATATAACAGAATTTCCAGCTCCAATCGCACCTGCAAAATCACTTCCACCGACACTATTAAACACAAGTGGAAAATTATTAGGACTGAAAATAGCAATTCCGCCTTCAAGGGACTGATTAAGAGATCGAATATTAACTCCGGTATCAATCACAGGCATAGTCCAGGAATGTTCTCTAACAGCGCAAGCCACTTTTCTTAATTGATCAGTCATTCTTGGCAATTCAACATTCAGGAGTCTTGGTTCAATCGCATAGCCAGTCTCCTGATTAGCCATTTTAACAATTTCTTCTTTTCTATTTTCAATTCTATCTGCAAATTTTTCAAGAAAATCAGCACGTTTTGAAGGTGAAATGTTCAGCAATTCCCGAGAAGCAATTGCAGCGCTTTTTATTGTTTCAAAAATATCCTGTTTTGAACTTACTGGATAAAATTCATCAATTTGCACCTTGGTCATAGGATTGATTGCAGAAAAATACTGTATCATTTCTGCCTGTCGCCAGGTTCCAGAAATAAGGACTGGGAATACCGAACTACTCATATTATCCTCCACTTTTTTATACTCTTTTAAAAAAATCTTACAATATAAAAACTACCTGAAATCACCACTCATTATAGTGGGTTCTTTCAGGATTATATCTTGTTGTTTCTTTCATTTCCTCATCTGTTCCACCAATGGGAATCAATGAAAATGGAATTACTTCATCTGGAAGATTCAGCAATTTTTTCAGACCTTCTATTCGTTCCACTCTTGGATAAATCCCTAACCACACAGCTCCAAGACCCAATGAAGTTACCTCAAGCAAAATATTCTGAGTTGCTGCAGAACAATCCTGAACCCAGAAATCCTTATATTTTTCAAGCTTTAGATCTCCACAAACAAGAATAGCGCACGGCGCCTGCTTTATCATCTTTGCATATTGATGAAACTCAGGAACAGCATCAAGTAATTCTCTTCTGGTTAAAACAATAAAATGCCAGGGCTGTTGATTCCCGGCAGAAGGCGCAGCCATTGCCGCCTCTAATATCTTCTTGATTTCGTCCTTACTGATTTCTCTTGAATTATATTTTCTGATACTCTTTCTCGCTAATATATCTTTCACGAATCCTCCGTTTGCAAAATTTCATATTTTATAAGCAATAATAGGTTTCTCTTTACCTTTTAACTTAAGATCATTGATTTTATTGACTATAAGATCGTTTTTTAATTTTTCACTTAGCCCTTCATAAGTCGATTCACTGATAATAATGTCACATTTGCAGTTTTTCGTTTCGGATTCAAGACGGGCAGCTACATTAACAGTATCACCAATAACAGTGTATTCGAGTCTTTTATCTGTCCCAATATTTCCTGCGACTAAAACCCCCATATTCAATCCAACTCCAAACCTGATTTCTACGTCCATATTTCCAGAAGCATTATATTCCTTCAATTTTTTTCGCATTCCAATAACAGCTTTAACTGCATCATCAACATGATTTTCCGAACCAAGAAGCGGAGTAAATATAGCCATCACCGCATCACCAATAAATTTATTTATTACTCCATTATTTTCCATGATGGGCTCGGTTATAAAAGAAAAATAAGAATTCAGAAAGCTGACCACATCTTCTGGAGTCATTCTTTCACTCATCGTAGTAAAATTTCTGATGTCAGAAAATAAAACTGTCGCTTCAATATTCTCACCACCAAGATTTATTTCTTTTTCTTCAAGTAGCTTTTTAGCAATTTCGACAGAAACATATTTCCCGAAAGTTTCTTTGATCTGTTCCCGCTCTTTAAGTTGATCTACCATGAGGTTAAAATTACCTTTTAGAACACCAACTTCATCGTTTGATAGAACAGTTGTATAATCATCAAAATTTCCACTTGCAAGCTCGGTCATTTTTTCTCCAAGTCTATTAAGGGGCTCCTGAATAGATTTATAAAGAAGCTGCATATTTCCTATAATCAATAAAATCATCGTAATAATCAGACTAATTGCAGAGTATTTATAAACATCAAGTACAAAATAATCCCTGCTTATATAAATCAGGATCATAATCATTGGAAGAATAATTAAAATAAATAACATCAAAAGTAATTTTGAATAGATGGTTATTGTCTTTTTATTTTTGAATTTAAAAATTTCATCATCAGAATACATTGATTTGCCAACATATATAAAAAGCAAGGGTTCAATATAAAGATAAAGGAAATAACAATTTATCAGAATTCTTACAATTGTATACGGAATAATAATTAAAATCATCTTTGAAAAGTCAAAAATATCATAGGACAGCAGAAGATTTAAAATTTCATTAACCAGGATATAAAGAAAAACTCCATTATAGAAGTTTTCATAAATATAAATTGCCTTTCCCCTGTATTTTTCATCTCCGCTTTGAAGGAACAAAAGAAATGGGCGTATCCATAGGTATAGAGTTGTTAAAAGAATAATCATGCAACCCACTACTACAAATGCTCTATTTTTAGATCCTCTAATGTGAAATCCTGCCTTTGGACCCTTACTGTTTTTTCCACTTTCTGTAGAAACAGTAATAGTTGCTTTAGAGTTTTTTTCTCTATAAATAATAGAATCTGTAATCAGTAGTTTATCTATTTCTCTAGAAATAGATTTACCGGATTTTTTTGCAATTTCTACAGCAGAAGAATTATTTACAAGAAAAGCTAGCAAAAAATTGCTCATGAAAATGCTACTGATAACAGCAATCAACGAAAAAGGAATCAGCAAATGGCGAAAAAAGGTCAGTCTATAATTTTTCTTCATTTAATTAAACATCCTGAAACAAGTGATTAGCTATTTTAGAAATTTATAATCACCAGTTCTATTAAATTCTTCCATTTTAGCTACAATTTCATTATCTTCCGGGCGAATAAAAGAACCGCCTTCAACAGCCAAGCCTTCATCATTCAGGCCAATATAGATACTTATATCTTTTCCGCTTGCATGGAGAACAGCTTTTCGTACATTTTCCAATAGAGGTGGAGTGTATCTCCCTGCCTCAAATTCTTCAGCCAGTTTGGTTCCTCGAGCAACATAAGTTGGATTTAAATGCATATTAATTGAAATTTTATTTTTCCTGGAAACCTTATCAAGATAATCAATTGCATCCTTAATGTCCTCAATCGCTTCATCTTCAGATAAATACGGGACAGGTTTCTGCATAAAATACGTTTTTAATGAGAAACCATATTTCGCAACTTTTTTAACCATATCCTCAAAAGTATCAAGCGGCAAGCCTTTAAAAAAATAATCATTCCTTATTGTATCATCAAAAGCTTCAAAACCAATTGCAATTTCAAGATCTGTTTCAGTCTGTCCTTCTTTAAGTGCCCTTGATATCACTTCCATTTCTTCCCAATCTACATATTCTGGCCTGGTTTCAAGGGTAAGAACAGAAATATTCGGACAGTTAATATTCATTTTCGCAATAAAATAAATCAAGGCTGTTGTTGAAAATGTTGCTTCATCAAGCACAGAACCATTGTTGGAGAGAATTATTTTTTTCAGGCTTTTCTTTTTTTCATCATCCAGTAAATAATCAAAGACATAGTCTATCTGTTTCATAATATCTGAAAAACTTATTTCCACATCTGAAACTTTTGATGGCAAATTACATCCAAGACATTTTGACCAGCGACATGCACGGGAATATAAAACTAAAAATAAAGTAAATCCTTCAGACGGCATTTGAAACCAGTGATCTGCCGGCAGAAAAGGATTATGTTCATTATTGAATTCATAATCCTTTCCAGCGGATTCTGTCATACTATGAATTACATTCTGAATTACATCTTTTTCCATTTCCATACCTCAAAAATATTTTAGCCACAGATTTTCACTGATAAAACACAGAATAATAATATACAATTCATTCATATTTATCCCTATGCATACATAATCAACATATTTATTTTTTTAATTTAAACTTATTCTTTATTCGTGTTTAATCTGTGTTCATCTGTGGCTAATTTTTTATTTTTTTTTAGTGAATTTTCCTGAATTGTCTTCTTCCTGAAATGCTCAAATTTATATGCTTTTTCTGAAAGAGAAAAGATTCTCCACATAAAGAAAATATTCATAACAAAAAAATAAAAATTAACAGGGAGTCTAAAACCCAGAAACGAGGACGCTTTAAAAACGACTCGATGAAATATTGTAAATATAATGTTCCCAACAGCAAGCATAATCCACGGCAAGGCAAATTTAGAGACCATATATTTCTTTTTTAACGTCTTTAAAACAAAGCCAAGAAAAAATACATTAGTCAATATTATTATCAGTTTGGTTGTAAAAGATATTCTTGGGATTTCATTCATTTATTTTTCTGAAGTTTTTCCTTATAGAATTTTACCTTTTTATAGTCCTTAAGATGTTCATAGATTTCAATATATAATTTAGTGCAATCTTCAGGATAAGCTTCCATTTCCCCGTCATCACCACAGCCCTTATCCTCTTTCAAACATTCAATTGCCTGATCAACAACTTTTTCAGCTTTTCTATATTCTTTTTCTGCAACCAGAGCTCTAGCAAGATAAACATATGCATCAAAATGTTTTGCTCTTACTGAAACACAATGTTTTAATACTTTTACCGCTTCAGCAGATTCCCCAATTTCCAGAAGAGCTTCGCCCTTATGTCTGAGAGGACAGGCCCATTTTGGAAACGCTTTTGAACAAATATCATAATGCTTCAAAGCTTTTTTAAATTTACGTTGAGTCAATAAAAGATTTCCAACTGCAAAATGGGATCTCTTATTTTTAAATTCTTTCTTATCTAGAACATTGATTATCTGATTTGATCTGCGCATATAAAGATTTGCAAGCATTATCAGGGCCCCATCTTTACCTTCAGGGTCATTTTCAAGAATATTTTTGTAATTAAAAACTGCTTTTTCATATGCCTTTAAATCACCATCTTTGAAATATTTTACCATCTGGGTACGCCCTTCTTTTAAAAACTTCTTCATTCCTGATTCTTTCTTTGCATCCACTGCAGTTAAAACAGTAGCAAACAATAAACAGAAAATCATAATAACACCTAGTTTTTTCATAAAAATGTCCTCCAGAATATTTTTAGTTATAGAACAATCATTATGATACCTTATTTTCATATCTTATTTCCAGAAGATTTCAAAAATGTCGATTATCCCTTTTTAATTTTTTCTGGTATTTTGTATATACCTTTTTAAAACAGGAGAAAATTATGAAAGTCATTCAGATAGAGTACAACTCAACCCTTTATCAACAGGAAATTATTCTCAGAGACAACATTCTTAGAAAACCATTAGGACTTGATATTAATGACGATGATTTATCTGATGAAATCAATCAGGATCATTTTGGTTTATTAGATGATGAATCAAACTTGATAGGTTGCCTGATAATTAAAAAAAATGGAGATAACGCCGTTCAATTAAGACAAATGGCAATTTCTGAAAAATTGCATAAAAAAGGAATGGGTAAATTACTAGTAACCGAAGTAGAATCAATTTTAAAGAAAGCATCTGTACAAAAAATCATTCTGCACGCCAGAAAAAATGTTTCCGGATTTTATAAAAAACTTGGCTATAATAAATTCGGAGAAGAATTTATAGAAGTATCAATTCCACATATAATGATGGAAAAATATTTATAACTTTAGCCTGAATATTTCATCAGTTTTCTTACAACATCTTTGCTATCACCTTATTCATAGATTTTTTCAGCATTATTTCTGCATAACCTAAAATTATAATTTGTAATTTCTTTTTTTATTTATCATACCCGGAAATTCCATGAGATGAGATTTGGATTTTTCAAACCTGCCCAGGCCGAGGCGTACT
>DAOVTB010000230.1 GCA_030633305.1 Candidatus Muiribacteriota bacterium | reverse complement strand
GAGACTTGAACTCGCACGAGTTGCCCCACACGCCCCTCAAACGTGCGTGTCTACCAGTTCCACCACCTCGGCAGGCATCTGTGATAAAATTTATATCATAAAATGATAGTCCTAGTCAATTTCTTTTTCATTTATTCTCTCCGTTGCTAAATAGAAAAAACGATGTTAAAATGTAAAAAAATATCTAGAGGTGTATATTATGAAAAAAGGAATTATTGTTTTATTCGTTCTCGTTGTTTTAGCTTCTAATGTTGCATTTTGTGAGTTCGTTCCGAAACCTGAAGAGTCTAAAGGTACCCGGGTTCAAAGTGTTAATCCAGATGTTGAGAAGAGTAAACTTCCAGCTCCGGTTATTGAAAACATTTCAAAGTCTATGGAATTTCTAAAGAAAGGACTTTATGAAGAAGCATTAAAGGAAACTGCCGGAGATGGACCACTTGCAAGGATGTTCGCTAAAAATGTTGATTCATATAACAATATTGTAAATAACCTGAAAAAAGTTCCTGAAATGTATGGGAAATTTCAGGATTATTCTATTATACGTGTACGGGAAATTGACAAACGTGTTTACAGAATTCTGATTTTATTTTATACAGATACTTTGCCATTGAAATTTGATCTTGTCTATTATAAGACAAATGGAAAGTGGGTTAGTCTTTATTTTTTCTTTAATGATGAAATCGTGGCTCTTTTCGATGAACTCTATAAATAACTTATGACAGATAATAAAATTCAAAACATGATTTATAATTTTACTCATGACTTGAAAGGTCCATTAACAGGAATACAGGGTAATCTGGAATTATTGTTGAACAAGTTAGAGGGAGAAAAAGAGAAAAAATACGCTGACAGCGCTCTGAGATCATCGAAGAAACTTTCTGCTCAAATCGAGATGTTTTTAGATATTTTCAAATATCCATCAGGAAAAAAAATACTAAATATTTCTTCAATTAATATGAAAGAATTTTTTTCAGAGGTTCAGGATAAAGTTTCAACTTTACTGAATAGGAAAAATCTTAGTATTAATATGGAAAGTACTGTTGAAGTAATAACTTGTGATAGAGAAATCCTGTTAAATATTATTTTCTCTTTTATCGAATCATCGATTACTTTTTCCCTTATGGATTCAGTGATTGATTTAAAATGTATAAATTCTGGACCCACAGGGTTTACTCTGGAAGTTTCTGATGACGGGAAAGCCTATCCTGAAGATCAAAATGAACTTAAAATGTTATTTGATCTTTTTGATCAGGATCAGGTTAGAAATCTTGGACTTAGAACTGGTAAAGGATATTCCTTTCCTTATATAAAGGTGGTGACAGATGTTTTAAAAGGAAACATAAAGTTTTCCAATTCGTCTCGAACTAAGGCTTCGGTTCACTTTGGTATGAAAAATGATTAATTCCGTTCTATTTTTTATTATTGCTGCTGTGATTATTTTTTTTCTCCGGAAAAAATATATTGTACATTACGTGAACAGATGTATAGATGTAAAAATCCCTGAAATTGAAACAGAGAAAATTGATATTCCAGACAAAGAAGATGATGTTTCCATGGCTGAACACCTTAATTATTTTGCTGGAAAGATTCTTGCAGATAAAGTCTCAGATGCACGCTTGATTGATTTTGAGGAAACTGAAAATTCAATAATCATGAAGTATTATTCCACAGCATTTTTTTCATTGTTCAATATGGAGATTAAAACAGAAAAAAATGAAAAGGTTCAGATTACAATTTCTGGGAAAAAATTTATCAAGATAGATGTATTGAAAGAAGAAATTGATAGATCCGGCGATTATTTGATTCCTTATAAGATTATTAAAAATGAAATTAGACATTATCAATCACAATATGAAGTGAAAGTTTTTGATATGTCTGTTTTTAAACGTTTTTTTAATAAATCAAAAAAAGGGAAATAAATTAAATTCTCAGGGGATAAAATCCAGGTCCATTTTTATACTTTTCGGTTTAAAACGGCCATACTTTCAAAATGATATGTTTGCGGAAACATATCAAAAACTTTTATTTCCTTTACATTGAAAGCATTACCCATTAGATCAATATCTCGTTTTAAAGTAGTTGGATTACATGAAACATAGATAAGTTTTTGTAATTTACTTTCCAGAATTTTTTCCATTGCGCTCTTGTGAATTCCTGCTCTTGGAGGATCTAATATCATTATAGTGTCTTCATTTATTTCAAGCTCTGAAATTGAATTTTCAAACTTATTCTGCAGAATTTGATAATTCCTGATTTGATTTTTCTCCAGATTTTTTTGAAGTAGATCAATTGAAGCTGGAAAATCTTCAATAAATGTAATTTTATGATCAGAGTTATTCATAACAAATATTCCAATTGTACCAGTGCCACAGTATGCATCAATGATATTAGAATATTTAGACTCAATTTCATTTTGAATACTGGAATATAATAATTCGGTTACGGAAGTATTAATCTGGAAAAAACTTGTTGCTCCAATTAAAAAACTACTATTTTTGAGTGACTCCTGCAAATACATATCTTCTGATTGAGATGAAATAATAAATTGATTTTCTCCATTAAGAAGATAATTACTTTCTCCTGGTGAGACACTTATCCATGATTTTATAATCAAAGCGGGATATTTTGATACCAGTCTTGAGAGTTTCCTTTTATGACGAGATTTACATTCTTTTACAATCAGAGCAAGCAGCATTTCATCTTTTCTATTGCTTCGAATTATTATGCCTTTGACTAATTTATCATCTCGGAAAAATTTTCTAATAATTTCAACAAGTATATTTACATTCTTGGATTGTAAAAAGCAATCGTCGAATTCAATGATCTTATTACTTTTTTCGCGATAAAAACCGAATTCCTTTTTTTTTAATGGAATAAGAGCTTTATTTCTGTACCTGAAAGGCTCTGGGCATGAAACAATAGTTGTTACAGGAACAGAAGAGAAAATTTCTTCTGCAATTCGTTGTTTGATTTTTAACTGCTCTGAATAATTGATATGAAGAAACTGACAGCCTCCACATTTACCATAAACTTTACATGGCGGAGAGACTCTGTGCTCTGATGCCTCTAATACTTTCACAGTTTTGCAGAATCTATAAGTCTTTTTTTCCTGTGTCACACTGCACAGAACGGTTTCACCTTCAATGGCTCCACGCACAAAACAGGTTTTGTTGCTGTGATATGAAAGGTTATATCCGTTATAAACTGGTTTTCCAACTTCTAGTTTCATCATCATTGTTTTATTATCTCACATATTTCATCATTATTCTTGTAAGAAGTATCATTTTTTTCTTTTCTTAATTTTATTTTTTCAATTACTTTTCTATTTCTGCGTTTTGAATGAGATGAAGGTTGGAATATTCTGTATTTGGACAAACCGAGGCATGCTAATGTATGTTGTATGCGTATAAGGTGCCAGGGCACTTGAATTCCACTCCTTCACAAATGCCAAAAGAATTAAAGTCCATCTGGCACCGGTATTAACTATTTTCCGCTCATTCAGGACGCTGGATTAGAAGTTGTATCTGAATTTTATAGAGACTTGGTCATTATCATCAAATTGACCCCAGCCTCTGGACTTACTTTCACCCCAAAGAAAATCTGCGCCGAAAGTAGAGGTTATATTTCCAAGCTTCCATATTATTCTTGGACGAAAGTAAAATTCGTCAAATGTAAAATTTTGTGTAAACCTCAGATCAAAGGTCAGATTTTTTGATTGTAACTCACGAATCAGATGATAATAGACTCGGAGATCACTTTCAGGATAGTCAACACTATCATCCCAGTTGATGATATAGTCATGCATATACTGGATCAGTAGGCGAGAACTTTCATCAAAGTTATGTGCCGCTTCAAAGACATAAGCTATTTTCTTTTTTTGTAAAAGATTATCATCAGCATCTGGAGATTTATATTTATCTTTGTAAAAAGCCTTTTCGTAAAAACTGAATTCACCACGGACTTCTATTTCATTCCATGAACTTTCTGCAAACAGTCCTACAATAGATGTTTTTTCGTTATTGATATGTGTAAATAATGGGATATTTTCTCCAGTTAATACGCGATAATCACTTCCTATGTACTGGTTATCATAATCCCAGGTATTTATATATGAAAGCCCTGCAAGATACTTATTGCCATGCCTTATAAGCCTTCCTCCTGAAATATTATTTTTAAGAGCATATTCAGGCCTGTCATCAATGATTGTTGTTAAACCACGACCTTGCCAGATAAGGGATTCTTTTAAATTATTAGGAAGCCATTCTGAATCATGATCGGGATCTCTGTTTCCCCTTCGATATAATCCAAAAAAAGCATCAAATGAGTAAAGTTCTTCTTCAAAATGGAAACTGGCTGCCGGGACTGGTAATTTTCTTTCATCACGAAGCACTGTATTGTATCTATACAGATTTTCGGGATTCATTTTATCGATTGGACTGTGTTCTTCTACTAGGGCCCAGTTAAAAGTAAGTAGTCCAGCCTGTAATTCAGAATTGGGTAAGAACAGTTTGACATATGTTTCGTCAAGATACATATCTTTTATTGAAGTTTTCTGTGCTGTTTCTGGTCGTTTATTATCTTCAATATCCATTGTTTCCAATCGTGCAACAGCAGAGACTTTAGCTTCAACATCAGGTCTAGCCATTGTAAGAACATTTAATTTCAGAGTATTAACTATGGTCCATCTGCTTTCCTCGTATGTTTCAAAGGCAGCTGGATCTTGAGGTCTATATCTGATTATGTCATCAATTTTTGAATCTGCTTCAAATATAATATCCAAATATCCAAAGAAAGCTGGAGAGTTTATATCAAGATTTTTCCGACTTTTTAACCCATATTCTGGAATATGTTTATAGCCAAGAGCCCTTGTTTCAGATCGTGTTGCTTCGCTCTGGAATGCTTCAACCCGTTCCAGTCTCGTGACTTTATCAAAATCTTCTTCAAATGCAAAGACTTGCGTTGAGAAGAAAACAAGCAATATAAAAAGAATAAGAATCCTGATGTACAGTTTCATGAAAAGAGTATCGGTAATTATAGATTAAAAATAAGAGGAAAAAAAAGTTAATACCAGCTAGGGTCAGAAGGACTTTTGTTTAGCTCGATGTTCGAGCTGAATGAAATGTGCCCTGACCCTGTAAGATAAATACCACGAAAAAAGAGAAACACCAATATAGATGGGGTAACATGGAACTTTTGTGAATTTGAAATCCAAGTTTATGAAAGTTGCTTTAACACTTGCGCTAGATAAGTTGTTTCCACCGAATATTGTATAGAAGTGTATTGTGACACAGCCTGTTGTGGCTATCCAAGATCAATAAAATAAAGATTGAATCTATATTTATTGCAAAATAATGTACAATTCAAATGGCAAACTGACGATTAACAGTTGACAAAACTCAATTAATTGATAAAATAGTATGATAAATAAATATAAAATAGTATTAGGAAGGTATTTTTTATGAGTAGAATTTTTTCACTGGCCATTTTGATGGCATTCGTTTTTTCGATTTCGATTTTTGCCCAACAATCAGTTGTAATTGTTAAAACTCCTGATTATGAAAGTAGCATGGCACTTGGTAAAACAGATGTTTATATTGTTGATGCTGAAAAGGAATGGGTTGAAGTTGTTGCAGATAAAGCACAATTAGCTGATCTTTCAAGCAAAGGATTTTCATATACCGTTAAGAATAAGAATATTTCTGACCAGATTCATAAAATTACTGATGATAATGCTGGACGTTATCATACAAATCTCGAAGTAAAAGGCGAACTGTATGCTTATCAGAAGAAATATCCTGAAATAGTAAAAGTCGAGATTATTGGAAAAACCTGGGAAAACAGGCCTATTATTGCTGTAAAAATTTCTGATAATGTACAGGTTGATGAACAGGAACCTGCAATTTTGATAATGGGACTTCATCATTCCAGAGAATGGATTTCTACTGAAGTTCCAATGGCTTTGGTGGATACATTGATTGAAGGATATAAGAATGGAGATGAAAGGCTTACAAATCTTATAAATAACAGAGAAATCTGGTGTATTCCAGTTGTATCACCAGATGGATTAGAATACTCACAGAAGAATTACAAGATGTGGAGAAAGAACCGTAGAGACAATGGAGACGGGAAATTTGGTGTTGATCCAAACAGAAATTATGGGCATCACTGGGGAGAAGCAGGAGCATCTTCAAATACAGGTTCAGATACTTACCGTGGTCCGTCAGCTTTTTCAGAACCTTGTATACAGGCTGTAAGAGATTTTGCTATTAAGCATAAATTTACATCATCTGTTTCATTTCATTCTTATTCACAGTTGATTCTCTGGCCTTACAGCTATGCTTATAACGTTCCAAATCCATTAAATTCTCTTTTTAAGGATCTGGCAGAAGGCATGGCAAAATTTACTAAATATAAAGCACAGAACTCTGCTGATCTTTATCCTGCAAGTGGCGAATGTGATGACTATCTTTATGGAGATCTTGGTATCCTTGCTTTTACTTTTGAATTGGGAAGATCTTTTGTACCTTCAGAAACACTTGTTGATGGAATTTGTGAAAAGAATGTAAAAGCACTTTTATATCTTATTGAAAGATCAGGAAATATTTTTCCAGTTATCAGTCATGAAAAAGTAGCTTCAACTAATAACTATACAGGTCCTTATCCAACATCTGTAAATATTGATACTGAACATAATCCTTCTTTTGAAAATTGTAATGTTGAATTATTTTATACAACAGGAAATAGCAGTTATAAGGAATTGAAACTTTCTGGGAATTCCGATCATTATGTAGGTAATATTCCTGGTGATGTTGACTACGGAACAGAATACTCCTATTATATTGTT
>DAOVTB010000292.1 GCA_030633305.1 Candidatus Muiribacteriota bacterium | reverse complement strand
TTTTTGCATGAAAGATGGGGAGTGAAGCGAAACAAATAAGATTTCGCGCAGAGAACGCGGAGATCTCAGAGAAAATAAGATTAGACAGGATTAACAAGATAAAATAAGAAAGGAAAACCGGAAAAGCATTGCGATTGCGGTCATTACCCGACTTGATCTGGTAATCTATTCAAATTGACAAAGTTCATCAAATGGCTCATCGAACCCCGAGGATGACGAATGGATTACAACACAGTCTGCCTGTCCAATAATACAATATCAAATACTAATAATGATTAGAATGGATAATAAAATAATTATTGTTAAACACCAATATAGATGGGGTCACATGGAACTTTTGTTAACTTGAAATCCAAGTTCATGAAAGTTGCTTTGCCCCCTACGCCAGATAAGTTGTTTCCATCAAAATTGGTTTAGAAATATATGTGTCACAGTCAGAGAGACCATCCCCTACAATTTTAACTATTTGTGTATTCTTTACTCTGCGTTCTCAGCGTTCTCTGCGCGAGATCTTTTTCCAATTAAAATAGCCTTCATTCGCCAATTCCAACATCTCTGTATCGCCAGCACTATCGCCATATGCATAAATATAACTGTAGTCTTCAAGATTGATAACTTCTTTGATTCTGCGTACTTTTTCTGGTCCCCAGCAATTTTTTGTTTTGAGTTTTCCAGTTATCTTACCATCTTCAGAAACTGCTTCAGTACAAATCAATTCCAGACCATGATCATTGCACCATCCAAAAAGCCAGGATCTCAATGACGCAGAAACCACGACAACTCGATGTCCTTTTATAATATGACCTCGTACTTTTTCAAGTGCAGTAGAGCGAACTATATTGTGCATGATCTGTTTGGAATAAAAAGATGCACAACCTCTGAATTTTTCTTCAGCCCAGCCACCAAAAAAATACTTTAGAGTTGATTCTTTTGCATTCCAGTTTGGAATCAACTTCAGTTTATATAAACAAAGTACAGGAAACAAAAATATTAAGCCCTGAAATAATTCAAGTTTTGTGAAAGTATTGATTAAAAAATCTAAAAAACTATCACTTTTACTGATCGTATGATCAAAATCAAAAAATGCTATTATATTTTTATTATTATCTTCTTTCTTTTTCATACTTTATTTATACCATAATTCCTGTAGTCACACAAAAAGAAGATTCTCGCGCAGAGACACAAATACGCAGAGGGAAAAAAGAAAAAGATTTTACCACGAAGACACGAAGAAAAAGAATAGACAGGATTAACAAAATTAAAGAAAAGAAAGATTTCACCATGAAGAGCATGAAGGACATGAAGTAAAAAAGAAATAAGATAAAATGATAAATACCAATATAGATTGGGTCAGAAGGACTTGAATTTTCTTTGCATTGCAAAAAAATTCAATGTGCCCTGACCCGTTATGATGACATACTTAAAGATAACCATCACGTAAAACATCAATAATACAAGGTGTAACATCAACAATAGATTTGGCATTATGAAATTTCTTACTCCCCTTGCCATAAGCAATAAGTGGCACTGGATTTCTCGTATGTCTTTTTGTCGAAATATCTTCAATGTTTCCATGATCAGAACAAATAACCAGAGTCGTATCAATAGAAATATGATTTATTATTCCATCCAGAAACGGAGCAAGAATTTCTTCAATAAGTCTTTTGGCTTTTAATGTAGTTCTTTTTCCATGGCCCACAAGATCCGGCAAAAATGTTTCATACATGACAAAATCATGTGTTTCAGAGATCGATGCAATGATATTACCAGCAATCACGGGTTCGCGATAAGAATAATTACTTCCAAATGATTCCTTTGAGACTTCATGTGAAATATCCCAGAAAACAGCATTTTCTTTCAAAAGATCATTTTCAATCCTGAATTTGATTCCTCCAGCCATTACACATAGGGTACTTGCGCTATGTCTCCTGCTTTTTGATTTGATAAGATCATGATATTGGGTGCCGTATGCATTAGCAAAAGTACTTGTCATACCAAGATCAGATAATTGTTTGAAAATACTATGTTCCTTAATGATTTTTCTCAATGGTTTAGTAGGATATGCAGAAACATGACATCCAATACTTTTAGAAGCGTTAATTCCAGTGAAAAGTGCAGTCTGACCTGTTGCGCTTTGAGGCAATCCTTCAACTCCACAACATGCATCAACACCTGTTATATAAAGATTTGTTTCTTTTACTTCTATCCCTTTAATTAACTGTTTTCCACATAATTTACTCAGAATTCCTAAATTTGATGTTACAAATGGATTATCAGGAGAATCTTCTCCTAATCCAACTCCATCAAGAAATATAAATATTACTTTAGACATAATTTTTTTATTTTGGAAAAAGTTTTATTCTTCGCTTATATCCTATAATTTTCCTGACACCATCTTTGGTAATCACTCCATCTTTCAGGGAATTTAAAAAATGCAGCATCTGTTCCTTCCAGGCAGGCCAATCATGTGGATATGCTTGATTCCAAACACTATACCAATGATCTATACCTTTATTCCGAAGATTCTCAGATACAAATGCAGCTTCATCATTCCACAATTCCCAATCCCCGGTTCCATGACTGATGATCAGATAGTTCTCACGTAATTTCTGAAGTGTTCTGTCATCAGTCATACCAGGAAGATACATCAGGATATCATTATAATAGACGCTATTATCAAAATAATTTCCAATAACAGATTTTAAACTGTATGCTCCACTAAGACATACTGCAGAATCAAAATAATCAGGATATTTCAAATAAAAATTCAAAGAATGATAAGCTCCCCAGCTTGTCCCCGTAGCAAGAAAACACTCGTTTATTCCACAATTTTCTCGAATATAAGGAATTAATTCAAACATTACACAATCTTCATACTGTTTATGACGGTTTCCCATGCTTTTATCTTTATGAAGTTTATACCAGGATTCGCGGTCTACGCTACTAATGGTGATCAATCGCAAATCTCCCCGTTCAATAAATTTTGAAAGTAATTTTACCATCCCTGAATCCTTGTATTGGTAAAAAGTAGCTTCAGAACAAGGAAATACCATAAAAGGTTTACCAGAATGTCCAAATACTTCAAACTCAAAATCCTTGTTTAAATTTTTACTGTAAAATTTAAAATAAGCAGTTTTCATCAAAATTCTCCTTTAAATTCTGAGTTCCTGAGCATATTGGGCCACATTCCTTAAGTCTTCCAGTTCTAGGGAACGGCAAATATATCCATAATTTCCCATTACAGTACGAAATATTGGATTCATAGGACTATGATAGACCATCAAATTTCCAAATTTTTGAAGAATTTCTTCATGATAATTGGCATAGTTTTTATTAAACTTTCGTCCAAAGTAACATGTATGATATTTTCTTGAATAATCCTGGCTAAACCTGTTGGATATCAAAACTTCAGCCCATCCATCGTATACACTTATATCATTGGCATAATTAAACATATCGAGCGTTAAACCGCCTGGTGGACGCATATTTACTTCCAATGCTTTGTATTCACCATCCTCAGAAAGAAAAAACTCAAGATGAAAAAAACGCTCTCTGATATCAAATACTTTTAAAGTATTTTTTCCTAACTCTACCAGCGTATCTGGAATATCTCTAAGTGAATAATAAAAAAGATCCAGATCCTGATTTACAACTTCCATTATTCCATTTTCGAATACATGTGCTGCATCAAAAACAACATTTCCATCCTTATCAACAAGACCATCGTATGAATGAATCACACCCTTAACAAATTTTTCCAGAAAATAAATTATATTTCCCTTGGAATCAAAAAGTTCTTTAAGACCTCGATCATTATTTATCTTGTAAGTATTAGCAGCCCCAACACCGTTATCAGGTTTTGCAACAAAAGGATATCCATGTTTATTAACAAACTGTTTTGATTCTTCGTAATCTGATGCAATTATTCCTGGCGCAACCGGAACCTGAGCTTCAATATATTTTTTCTTCATCTGGGACTTATGCTTCATATCTTCAATCTGTGACAGCTGAATCCCGAACACATTGAAATCAGACCTCAAACGGGCATCATTTTCCAACCAGAATTCATTATGGGATTCAATACGATCAATCTTCCCATATTTATGGCAAAAGTAATCACACGCTTTATAAAGTTGTTCATAATCATTCATATCAGCAACCTGATAGTATTCTGTAAGTGCATCTTTCAATTCAGGTCTTAACGTATCATAGGAACAATCAGCAATACCAAGAACTCTGACCCCAT
>DAOVTB010000236.1 GCA_030633305.1 Candidatus Muiribacteriota bacterium | reverse complement strand
GATCCAGAGTATTTTTTCCTGTCAGGTTGATTGAAACGGTATCTCCGACAGAAAAAGTATTTCCACTCAAATCCATCCTGTACCAGCTTTCATCCTGTCCCAGAGAGTTAATTCTAATCTCCCCAACAGAGTTTCCTTGCTTTTCAGTCACCACTATGTCGAAAACACGTTCATCCACAAATCCATCGTTATTCAAATCAACCAGCAAATGAACAGTTCCAACAGGAATCCCGTATATCTTAAATTGTCCATCGGAGTCTACTTCCACATGCGGAAGGTCAGAATTCAACTGAAAACGATCATCTACTGAGCTCAAGACATAGACTACAGGATTAGTAAAACCGGTTTTCTGGGAACCAATAATGGTAATCCCATTCTGGATAACTCGACCGCTTATCCACCCCGTTTTTGAACTGGTCACCAGGCCTTTTTCACTTTCAAGAAGACACCCCGACTGGATCAGGAGAAATAATGAAAGTATGCAACAATAAAATATATTTTTCCACATAACGCCTCCATATTAATATTTTAACAACACATCTATCGGTTCATTAATATTCAATTATTAAATTTTACTAACTTTAACGCTGTAAATAACCAATAATTTTCCTAATATCCTCTTGCAATTCTGGGAACCAGGAAACAACTTTCGATATAGAGATATTATGAAAACAAAATTATTCGAAGTATTAATTGATGTTTTGCTGCTGACCATTGGCATAGCCAGAGAAAATGTATAGTTCAATGATGTAAAAAAGGAACACTGGGCGAAGCCATAAAGGAACTAGTGGATGACCGCATAATGGCAATTGGAAAAGCCTGCTTTTATTTTAGAGATAAATGGGCTGTGCAAGGCAGATATAGAGATTACAACAATTTGATTATTCTGGCAGTTTTAACTACTTGAAGTAGAGAATTACTTTTTGCAGCATTTCGAATAATATTTCCAAGCCTATTACTGTGGACTGATAAAAACCTTAGTTAAGGTTCTATAAACTCATTAATCCTGGAAAAAGCAGTCTGTAGTTGTTTCAGATCAATTCCACCGATTGCAATCCTGAAAAATTTTTTCTGGCTTTTTCCAGATACTTCACCCGGTATACAGAGAAGTTTTTTTTGATTCAATAATTTTTCACAAATCTCAAAAGAATCCAAGTCAAAATCATGTTTTACATAAGCGAAAAAAGCACCACAGGAAACAAGAAGAAATCCTGGATTTGAGAATTCATATTTTTTTAGCCAGCAAATTTTTTCAAGTATATTGACCTTTTTTTCCTTAAGCCAGTCTCCAGATTGTTGAATCCCCACTAAAGCTGCCTGTTGAGCAATGTTTGGAGCACAGATAACCATAATATCCTGAATTTTTAACATTTCATCGATGTATTTCTGATCAGCATGAAGATATCCTACTCGCCATCCAGTAAGACTATATGTCTTTGAAAAAGACCCAATTGTAATCACTTTATCGCTAATTTCCGGAATTGAACCAATAGAAAAGTGTTTTTCATGACCCGTTTCAGGTGTGAAATATTCATAGGTCTCATCGGAAATAATCATGATATCTCTTTCTTTAATGACTTCTGCAAGTTTTCTCAATTCTATTTCAGTAATCACAACTCCAGTAGGATTACTTGGTGTAACAATTGTAATTGCTTTAGTCCTGGACGTGATTCTGGATTGTATTTGATCAATATCAAGCTGGAATTTTTTTTCACTGTCAAGCTCGATTTCAACAGGAATACCACCAACTGCACATACAGACATATGGTGATTAAAATAATACGGAGTAAGTAAAATAACTTCATCACCAGGATTTAAAAAAGTCATCAAAGTCATTAAATAAGCTTGATTTGCTCCAGCAGTAACAATAATATTTTCTACTTTTGTAGATATATTATTTTTCTTTTTAAATTTTTCACAGAGTGCTTCTCTAAAATCCAATCTGCCAGGGTCGGGAGTATAAATATGTGATCCCAGGTCATTCAATTTCTGCTTAATTGATTCAATAATCACATCCGGCGGAGGATATGATGGTACCGCCTGACTTAGATCAATAAAATCATGGTCTTCCATAAATGGTTTCGCCATATTTTTAAGTTTTACAATCGGTGGAGGCTGAATTCTATTCAGATTCTTATTTAGCATTATAGTCATGCTTGTATTTTAACTTATTTTTGGCTCAGGGGTCAAAGCAACTTTCATGAACTCGAATTTCGAGCTCTTTCCTTCGTGACCTTCGTGGTAAAATTTTTCTTTTCTTTTTTATCTGTTTTTATGTGTGGCTAATTTTTCTTTTTCTAATTCCCCTCTGCGTTCTCAGCGTTCTCTGCGCGATACATTCTTTCTTTACATAGAATAAGCAAATGCACTCCTTTTCAATAAAGCACGTTTTTCTTTATAATCAGGTATGTATTTTTCAACCAGAGACCAGTAATTTTTTGAATGGTCCTTCACTCTTATATGACATAATTCATGTATAATAATATAATCAATTAAATCCTCAGAAGCCATTATAATCCTCCAGTTAAATCGGAGATTATCATTTGAATCACAACTTCCCCAGGTTCGTCTTGCGCTGCTTAATGTAATACTGGAATATCTGATCCCAGTATTCCAGCTCAGCCATTGGACTCTTTCTGTAAGATACTTCTGGGCCTGAGTCCTATACCAGCTTTTAATAATATCTTGAATAACAGATTTCTTTTTATCAACAGGAATTGAATCAGCAACACTTACAGTCAGGATATTGTCTTTTAGTGAACAAAACCCTGTATTTCCAATATTTTTCTTTTTTTTAATATTTAGAATAACAGGAGAATTCATATAAAGAAATGATTCCCCATTTTTATATTCATGTACAGGGATCTTTGAGCGAATCTTCTCTGTTTCTGACATTTTTTTCAAAATCCAGTTTTCTTTCAGACACAAAAATTTTTCAAGTTCTACAATATTAAAACCTGATGGAGCAAAAACCCTGACATTATTATCCACCGCAATTGAGACAGCAACAGTTCTGCGTTTTTCACTCCAGATAAGGTCATAATCAACCCATTCATTGCCAATAAGTATTGTTCTTTGCTCAATCTTTTTCATATTTGATAATTCTAGCACATCACATTTAAAAATTCTATTTGAGTTTGTTATGAAAACTGCATATAATGAAAGCTATGAAAAAAGAATTCAAGGATTTTAATTCATTCAAAACTGACTTTATTTATAGAGTTTTATATAGATGGGGCGAAGGAAATCCTTTTAAGACCGCGTTTATTTATTTCACCACTTCTTTTATACTGCTTTATCTCCTTGGAATGATCACAGGCCAGTTCCATGGAAAAAACGGACTTGCACCGATGTATAAATACACACTTGATAATATTAATTTAGCTTTCCTTGCTCCAATGGGGGCTTTTCTTTTATGTTTTCTGTACAATACTATAAATGACGCTTTTTCCAGATTTCCTGAATTAAAAATCATAAAGCCTGAAGATGATCTAAAATATTTGGAATTCAGAACACGACTGGAAAATATTTACAATAATAAGTTTGTTATCTTTTTTTGCTTACTTATTTCGATTGGCATTAACAGTTATATCCATTCTGTCTTTGCTACAGGATGGCTAGGATTCAAGGGTGGAATAACTGGATTATATGGAAGATTCTTTATTACGGTAAATTACTACGTAATAATGATCGTCACCTATAAATGCACTATCACTATATGGGCTATACAGCAAATAATGAAAATGAAAATCAACATCCGACCATTCCATCCTGACAGAGCTGGTGGCCTGAAAATCATTGGAAAACTCGTGTTTGCAGTCAATTATTTTATGATATTGATTATGTCATTCTTAACTCTGCTGTTTCTATTTGACAGTTTTACAAATTCGCAACCACTTTATATGTTCATGATCCTGGTGTTTTATTTTCTATCCTTTTATCTTTTGTTTGCATCACTTAATTCAACCCACATGAGAATGTGGAATGCTAAAAAGAAAATATTAGATACTTTAAATAATACAATTGATCATCAACACAAGAAACTGGACTCTGAAATAAAAAATAATATCTTTGAAATCAAAGATGCTGAAGAAATGTCTTCACTTCAAGAATTTATGAATGTAGTACATAAAATCCCAGTATGGCCTTTTGATACAAACACTCTTCTCAAATTTTTTACTACTATAACTATTCCACTATTGATTTTTCTAATCAATATTGTAGTCAACTCTGACAGTATTCTTTATAACATGGATAAACTGAAGATATTTCAAACATTGCCGTAAAAATGCAGTTGTATGAGATGAAGATGAGCTGACTGTGGGGCACACTTCTATACAATATTTAGTGGAAATAACTTATCTGGCGCAGGGGTCAAAGCAACATTTCATGAACTAGAACATCAAGTTCACAAAAGTTCCATGTGACCCCATCTATATTAACTATTTTGTGTATCTCTTCTTTTCTTTGTGCCTTAGTGCCTTTGTGTGAACTATTCTTTTTCTTGTTTATCCTGTCTACTCTTCTATTTTTTTCCGTGTTTATCTGTGTTCATCTGTGGCTAATTTTTCTTTGTTTCTTCCTTGAGGCAGTCCCAGATAAATTCAGCAAGTTCACCAATATATTCTTCAGAAAAATCAAATTTTATATCTGCTGCTGCATATAATTCAGGAACTGGTTTTGTATTTATCAAATCAAGCATAGCAGTATATCCAGCCATTGCTTTTTCAGGGTTCTTTTTAAAATTTCTATAAATAGCAATGGCTCCTAATTGAGCAATTGCATATTCGATATAGTAAAATGGAGTCCTGAAAATATGTCCCTGTCCCATCCATGAAATTTCAAGTTCTTTTTCAAGTCCTGACCAATCGATCCCAACATCATACTGCCCTTTTAATTCCCTGAAATATTCTCTTCTTTCCGCTGCAGTATGGTCAGGTTGAGTATATATCCAATGCTGGAATTCATCAACAATCATTCGCCATGGAAAAGAATCAATAGTTCTTTGAAGCTGGAGAATAACTGCAGTATTAAAATCATCACTATCCTTATAAAAATCACTCCAGTCTTTCATGGTTATAAGTTCCATAGCCATAGATGCAAGTTCACTGACTTCATGCGGAGTTTGTCGATATGCAAGAATGTCTTCGTCCACAGATGCTAATGCGTGCATTGCATGCCCTGCTTCATGCACCATAGTTTTGACATCCTTCTGGAGTCCTATTGAATTCATGAAAATAAACGACGCACCCATTTCTCCGATTTTAGTATTATATCCTCCGGGTCTTTTTCCCATTCTATTATCAAGATCCAGAAATCCAGTATTTTTCATCTTATTCAGCTGGATTCCAAATTCAGGACGGAGGCGATGCAGGATCTTAATCACTTTATCAGCAAGTTCTTCAGTATCTTTAAATGGTCTTAGTACTTTCCCACCTGGTTCAATAAGTAAATCCCATGGACGCAATTTTTCAACACCTAATTTTTCAGCTCTTTCCTTTTTAAGTTCCTTGATAAATGGAAGAACTTTCTTTCTAACTGCTTTATGAAAACTGTAACAGTCTTCAGGAGTATAATAATCACGGCCTTTGACCTGATGCATATAATCTCTGTAATTATTGAAACCAGCATTTTTGGCCATCTGGATCCTTAAGTTTTTCAATTCATCAAAAATCTCGTCCATCTCATCAGAGTATTTCAATTTTTCGGTAAACAGTATTCTCCATGACTCTTCTCTGACTTTTCTATCGCTATCCTTCAAAAATGGCACCATCTGAGCAACCGAATATTCCTGCCCCTTATAATTAACAGTCATAGAAGATGAAATACCAGAATATCTGTTCGTAAGTTCGAGTTCTTTATTATAGAGTTCAATATTTTTTTCACAGAACATCTCTATAACATGAGCGACTATTTTCTTAAAATGTCCATATCTTTCCTCTGGTAAAGTCTCAAAGTATTCAGAATTTCGAATTTTTTTGTACATCTCAAAACTGGATTTTTCAGCCTGAATCATTATTTCAGAGAAATATTTATGATAGGCTTTTATATATTGATCATCATTTGTATTACATGTAAATTTAATATAACAACGTACGTTTTCATCTTTCAATATGGTAAAAAATTCACTATTTTTTCTTATATAATCTTCAAGTTCCTCTGTTGAACTAATTTTTTCTTTTAATAAAAGGTTTAACTCAATTTCTACTGCGGCCCAAGAGGATGGTTCAAATTTCTCATCGTAAAATTTCCGCGGTTTCCTGCTTAACTTTTCGTCTGTTAATGGCATAAAAATAATTATTTCCTTTCCTTTTTACAGGTCGCACCTGTCGTACAGGTCATTTTTTTGATTTTCCGGTCATAGTACTGCATTTTGACAAAAAAGACAACATCTGAAATGTACAAATAATGTTGTTGGGGCGAACCTTGTGTTTGTCCTAAAAATACGATTACGCGAAAAATAATTGTATGTAAAAAATTTATTTGCTTTTATTGGACGAATACAAGGTTCGCCCCT
>DAOVTB010000155.1 GCA_030633305.1 Candidatus Muiribacteriota bacterium | reverse complement strand
GTGGTTGCTGGAATTGCTGTTGTTGCTGAGGTTGCTGCTGTGGTTGCTGGAATTGCTGTTGTTGCTGCTGCTGTTGAGGTTGCTGTTGAGGTTGCTGAAATTGTGGCTGTTGTTCTTGCTGCTGAGGCATTTGCTCTTCAATTGATTCTTGTTTTGCAGGTGTTTCTTCAACTCCATGTTTCTTTTCCAATTCACCAATAACTTTTTCAAGTTCGTTTATATCAATTTGCTCATCTAGGGATTCTTCTTCAAGAGTTACAGCATCAATTTCTTCACTTTCACCTGTGTCAAAAAAATTCTTATTTTCTTCAATAAATGATCTCGGAAATACTATAATAAATTTCCCGGTTCCTACACTTTCTATGTGTACTTCAAATTTTGTAATATAAATAGAATCTTCACATTCAATCAAACCATTCTCTGATTCAGTTGTAAAAACTTTTTCAACAACTCCCTCTACAATGCCACCAAAAAAGTTCTGAAGCATTGGAAGAGATGTTCCAAATACCTGAGTCATGATTTCAATGTATGCCTGATTTAAAAGTGCTTCTTTTCCTACTTCTGCCAACTCCTTACCCATCATAAGTTCAGAAAGTTTGACAGCAATTTCTTCATTCATAAGAAAAAACTGGTTTCCCCAAATCGTATTTGAAAATACTATCTTTGAACACCAATATTTATCTTCAGTAACAAGTTTTGAAACTGAAGTATACTCAACAGATTTATTTAAAACCTGTACACTTATACCAAGAATTGTTTCAATTACATTCAGGTTATTAACAAAATATTCTTCAGAAAATTTCAGAAGATTTGATTTCTGACCATTAGAGAGAACATCACTGAAAATTCCACTCCCCTGATCCGTAGGACTAGAATCACCAGTTCCCTGATCTGGTGGACCGGAATCACTCGTTCCCTGATCTGATTGCCCAGAATCACCTTCAGTCTCTCCCGCACTATCCATTGAGGGCGGCAATGCCTCGGCTCCGGAGTCACCAGATGCTTCTGAAGGGGTATTGGCAGAAGCATCCGCATCTGGTCCACCTCTTAATAATGCATCTATTTCATCTTGGCTGATAAACTGGTCACTCATATGTTAAATGCCTCCTCGGTACTTAGAACTTTTTCAATTATAACGGCAAATTTTTTGCCTTTTTTTCCAGGTTTTGCAATAAATTTGATCTTATCTCCAACACGGATTTTAAGATGTGAATTTACTTTAGAATCCAATTTAATAAAATCTCCTTTCTTGACTTCAAGAAGATCTCGCAATGTAACAACAGTCTTTCCCAATTCAACAGAAATGGGAAGAAAGGAATTAAGCAATTTGCCTTTTACAGCTTCCAACTGTTTTTCGCTTAGTTTTTTCTTTATATTTGCATACCATACAGATGCTGAAAGTTTATTTGCAATAGGTTCAAGTACAATTCCAGGAATACAAAGGTTCATCATACCTTCTACATCTCTTATTTTAATTTCAAAAGAAATCAGGATTACCATTTCATTTGGTCCGACAACCTGTGCAAATTGAGGATTTGATTCCATCATTGTCAGTTTTGGATTTATCTCATGGACCTGCATCCATGCCTCTCTCATATGCTGAAGAAGCCTTGACATTATCTTTTTGATAACCGTTTCTTCGATTTCAGTCAATGCTCTCACCTTATCAAAAGTCGTACCTGAACCTCCAAACAATCTGTCAATAATTGAAAAGGCAACCGTAAGATTCATTTCAAGAACACAATTCCCATCCAGCGAATCCATGTCGAAAATCCCCATTATTGTAGGATTGTTGACTGAACGAATAAATTCCTCATAAGTCAGCTGATCTACACTTACTACATTTACTTTAACCATAGAACGCAATTGTGCTGAAAGATATGTTATTATAAGTCTGGCAAAAGTATCATGTATATTTTGAATCGTCCGAGTCTGATCTTTTGAAAATTTTTCAGGACGTCTAAAGTCATACTTCCTGATTTTCTCTCGCATACGATCCTGTTCATCATTTTCGGCTACCTCAGAGACATCAAGCTCTCCACTCTGCATTGCAGTAAGTAGAGAATCAATCTCATTTTGAGATAAAAAATCATCCATTATCAGCCCTCTTTCGTCACGAGAAATTTTACAAAATATATATTGAGAATCTTTAATTTTTTTTCAGAAGAAAACCATCCCTTTTCAACATTCATAACCCCTGCTTCATCAAGTCTTTTCTGAACTTTTTTCAACACGTCACTATTAAGTTGCTTTGTGCTGTAAGATTTTTTTATCTCATCAACAGTTTTATCAATAAAAGCACGATTTATAGTATCTTTTATGAGTGGTTCATATTGCACCAGTATATCTAACAATTTTGTATCATTTAATCCAAGATCTACTTTTAAAATAACAATTCCGTCATCAGCAGATAATGTCAACTCATCTTTCATTGGATAATTCGCTACTTCCATTTCTATATCCGATTTTTCAAGTGTTTTTGATTTATCAGTTTTTTCAGCATCTTCCTGCTTTGTTCCAGTCTGAAATTTCAAAAGAGAATCGAAAACAAATAACGAAACTGAAATAATTAAAATCAAAGTCAAAATACCAACGATTGCAAAAATCAAATACTTAATAATCGGGTTTGTTCCTTCTTCTTTTTGAGCCATTATTAGCAATCCTTATATTGATTTTATTCTATTTTGTTATAATCTGATAATTATATCATATTCTATTTTGTTAATACAAATAATTTCTTTCAATTTTGTTTATGAATATAAATACTGATTTTATCAATATTTACCGTCCTTTACGTTAAACAACACAATCTCTACTCTGCGGTTTTCTGGAACTCCAATACCCTTTATTGGTGCTTTGTTGACAAAGGGTTTAAAGTATGAATAACCAGTTGCCTGAAGCCGATCTCCAGGAATATTTGTTTTATCATTAAAATACCTGACAACACTTGCCGAACGTAATACTGACAGTTCCCAATTTGATGGATATTTTTTAGAATTTGTTATTGGAACAGCATCAGTATGTCCTTCAACTGCAATCCTGTACTCTTCAAATATGTCAAATTTCAGAATATATGCTATTTTCCTTAAAATTATAAAAGACGTATTTTTCAAAGATACACTTCCAAGCTCAAAGAAATTGGCTTGTGGAATCCGGAGAATGATACCAATATCATTTTGCTCGACAATTACCTGTTTAGTATCGATTTCCTCCTTCAGAACTGCTTTTATGATTTTCATCTGCTGCTTCATTTTTTCGTCTTTTTTAGCTTTTTTTGCAGCTTGTTCCATAATCTGCTTCAGGAGTTCTTTTGTATCTTTTTTCTTTTTTTTGCCCTTGATAGCCTGTGCTGCTTCGGGCTTATGTACTCTTGCACCAGGTAATACACCCAATGCTGCTTTAAACGATGCGACAATCTTTTCAAATTTCTTTTTATCAACTGTCGAAAAGGAAAAAAGAAGAACAAAAAAACATAGAAGAAGTGTCATCATGTCACCATAAGTGAGCATGTATTCAGGACATCCAGCTTTTTCCTTTTTTTTCCTTTTATCATCTGCCATTATAAATCTTCTTCCTCTTCCTCTTCTTCATCAGGCGATACAGAATACCGCTCCGATGGCGAGAGAAATGCTCTTAGATTTTCTTCAATCATTCTTGGATTATCTCCTGACTGAATTGCAAGAATTCCTTCCAGCATCATTTCTTTAATTAATATTTCTTCTTTATGCTTAGTCTCAAGTTTATTTGCAATAGGTATACAAATCAAATTAGCAATTACAGAACCATATAGAGTTGTAATGAGAGCAACACCCATACCAGCACCAATCGTTGAAATATCCTCAAGGTTAGCAAGCATAATTATCAACCCTATCAATGTTCCGATCATTCCAAACGCTGGAGCTAGTGATCCCGCATTATCAAATATGTTTTTTCCAGTTTCATGGCGATCAAAAATGTAATCCATCTCCGTTTTAAGTATTTTAGAAACGGTTTCAGGCTCAATACCATCAACAACCATTTGAATTCCTTTTTTTAAAAATTCATCTTCCAGATTTTCAAGGTCATCTTCAAGTGCGAGAAGTCCATCACTTCGTGCTTTAACTGCAAAACTTACAAGTATATCTATAAGTTTACGAGCATACATTATCGAATCAAAGAAAAATGCTTTTTTTACAACAGGGACTATTGTTTTCAGTGTTTTCAAATTGTAGCTTATAATCAGTGCTGACACTGTTCCACCAATAACAATAAGGATTGATTCGAGGTTCCAGAACATTGCAAGATTCTGGAGTTTAATCCCGAAAATAATAAATCCCCATCCAATAATAAATCCAATAATTGTTGTCAGTTCCATTCTATGAACTCCTTTACGAAAAACCTTTGCTGTATTAAATCACCCGAATGATCTACATTTCTGCTTGTAGATCATTCGGGTCTATTTACTTTAATTTTAATCTGTTAATCAAATTTATTATCTTTTCAGGTTTACAAGTTCCTGCAGCATCTGATCAGCTGTAGTAATTACTCTTGAATTTGCCTGAAACCCTCTCTGTATTACGATCATATCTGTAAATTCCTTTGACAAATCAACATTTGCCATTTCAAGGACTCCTGAACTGACTTTTCCTTTACCATTTTCATTTGGCGCAGTAACAAATGCGTTTCCACTGTTTGCAGTCATTGTATACATCGTCTCACCTTCGTGAAGCAGACCACCTGTATTATTAAATGTTGCAAGAGCTACCTGACCAAGCGGCATTTTATAACCATTACTGTAAACTCCTCGGATTACTCCATTTTCATCAACATTAAATGTCTGGAGTCTACCCATTGTATATCCATTTTGTTCTCTTGCTGCTGTGGTAAATGGAGAATTATACTGGGTTATTTTTGAGAAATCAGGAACTATTTCAATCGGTTCACTTGTGATTGCCTGTCCCTCATCATCTGTTGGCCAGAAACGCAGATTATATAATGAGGATGCCCCTTCATCTATAAATCCTGTATTCGGATCAAATACTATGTGACCACGTTTTGAATACTGACCTTCAGAAGTTGCTGTATAGCCAGGTCCAAAAGGATCATCAGTCATATGTTGTGTTTGGTCCACATTTGATGAATTCTTTGGATCATTAAGATTTTCATGTGTTACAAAATCATGGTCATAAGCAACATTTTTCAATGTATCGGTTGACCTGTGAGAATCTATCTGGATTTGATCTCCAACAACAAAATTAGCATCATAATCCAATTCCCAGACAAAACCTTCACCTGGCAATGGTTCGGTATAATCAATTCTATCTGCAAGTGCTCCGGCAGGAACTCTCGCAGCTAATACAGCCGCTACAGCTGCCGTTTCTATCGCTCCGGCAGCTCCACCAGTTAACCATCCCCCAGCGTATCCATCAAGATCTGTAACATATTCACGCGGATTTGTTGGATCTAAAACATAATCCTTGTACTGCCTTCCCTGATTATCTTCTACACTGAAGGTTATTTCAGTACCTACAACCCCAGTGACTTCCAAACGGTAAGAAAGATCTGCATTAACTAGAGGTGTATTTGTCAGATCTGCTGGATCTGAAAAAGACAATCCATTATCTTCATGGATAAAAGGAAAAGTATTCCAGTCCAATGTGACATTTGCATTGGTTGTATCTGGCCCATCAAGGTCAAATGTATATAATTTTAATGGTTTTAATATTGGTAGCCCTGTCAATGGATCATTATAAACATCAGCTACATACTGATTATCTTCCAGATTAAGATGAAGTTCATAATCCCATTCATTTGGAGCATTATTACTTTTTGTATATGTCATAAATGCAGAATATTCATTTCCAAGTTCATCGAAAACTCCAATTGCTGCATTATGTGTTTCATATGGATCAGCACTTGAATCAAGATTAGATTGATATTTTACAACCGTTGTTGACATTGCTGGTAATTTTTCCCCCGGCAAATGTCCATCACCATGAACATTCATGTCATCGAGCATCTGATCTCGATCTATATATACTTCTTCAGTTACTGAATCTCGTGAAGCCTGATAACCCTGAATTCTCATACCAGTTGGTGTGTGTACAAAAAATCCCTGCGAATCAAGATCAACATTACCTGCTCTTGAATACATATCACCAGTTCCACTGCTGTAAATAAAAAATCCATTTCCCTGGATTGCAAGATCACTGGTTTTATCGGTACTCATCAATGAACCTTGAGTAAATACCTTATCTATTGAAGCCACAGCTGAACCAAGGCCTACCTGAACCGGATTAACACCACCACGTTGCAGATTATCATCTGCCGCCGTAGCGTTGCTCATGGTTTCTGATAACATTGTCTCAAAAAGTACTCTTGACCTTTTAAAACCAATAGTATTAATATTAGCAATATTGTCACCAATAACATCCATTGCAGTTTGGTGATTTTTAAGACCAGAAACACTTGAATAGAGTGCTCTAAGCATATAAAATTTCCTCCTTAATATTTATAATCGTACATTTTTTATATAAAATTTTCATTAACCTACACAACCATCCCGTAAGGGGCCAAATTATGCAAAAACTACACTATCTACATTTGTTATAACTTTTTGGTTCATCTCATCCTTGTTAAGTACAGTTATAACTTTATTGTTTTTTATGTTCACTATAAATGCAATGTTATCAATCAGGAGCAATGCTTCACGACTTCCCTTTTTAAAAGCCTTATTGACCATTAAACCCAACTGCTTCAAACAGACAGTGTTTAGCGAAATATTTCGCTGTTCCATACGTTTCTTAGCATGTTTAGTCATTTCCATTTGCAATTACCTCAATTTCCTAATCGGCATCAGTCGATGATTTTGTTAATAGCTTCCATTTCAATTTCATATCCACCTACAAAAAATTTGGGAATATCACCTTCAACATTGATCACATCAATTTTCCCCTGCGCAACATTCATGAATTCTTCACCAGAATTTGGATCAATATCAGCAAATTTGTATTCAACATTTTTTCCAATAAAGTTCAGAAATCCAAAATTATTTGATACCAATTGATTTGAAATAAACTGTTCCATGTTGGTATTCATATTTTGTGCCTGTTCCAGCGAACTGAACTGTGCCAGTTCTGCAATAAATTCTTTATCCTGTTTAGGATCTAGTGGATCCTGGTACTTCATTTCAGCAACAAGTAATTCAAGAAACTGTTCTTTTCCCATTACATTTCCAACTGCATCTGACATTGTATTCTGGGAAGCAGCTGACATAGTTGTAACATCATTTGTAATTCCTGATATCATTTGTTTTCCTCCTTGCATAAACCATTTTTCTATTTTTTTCTTAAATCTTTTTTGCTGCCAGGTCTTGGATTAAATCAATTGTCCAATTCAAGACTCTGGCAACAATAATTTTTTACTGTTAAATCCAGTAATCTACTCCACCGTGTTTCAATTTCTGTGATTTAAAAATTTCTTTTAACGCATCCATATCAAGAGCTTCTACAACTTCTTCTTCATCCTCGATATCTTCACTTTTCTTTTTACTTCCCCATTTATTCTTCTGCTCATGTTCCTGATGCTGATAAAATGCATTTTCCTTCATGGAAACAACAAACTCATGGAGATTTACACCTTTTTGACTGAAATTCTGTTTCAATGCTGATGCAGAATTTTCTAGCATCTGCCTGACTTCAGGTCTGTCTGATGTTATTTTTGCAACAAGTCCTTTTTCAGTCATCGTTAATTCTATTTTTAGTTCTCCAAGATTTTCCGGATTAAGTTTTATCTTAACCATATCTTTACCAAACTGAATTGCACCATCTTTGATTTCGTCCATCTTTGAGATAAACTTGTCACGCATTTCAGTCATCAACTCTTCACGAGTAGTCTTGTTTTCCTGAAAATTGAATTTCCACTCTTCGGACTTCATGTTAATTCCTGGATTATTTTTATCTGAAATTATTTTTTCACCTGATACACCAAAATTCAACACTTCTGCACCTTTTGTTTCAACGGTGTTAATTTTTAAATTTCCACCATTTTCTGAAGTCATTACATTTTTTTCCGCTTTGACCTCAGTGTGGATTTCCTTTACATTAAGTTTTTTTGCCAATTTGTCAAAATTTTCAGATTTATCTTTGTTCACTTCACCGTGACTCGTTTGAAATCTTCTGGCATTTAAATCAATAACCTTTTCTTCTTTGACCTGATCAGCAATTTGAAAATCCTTTTTTACTTCTTGAAGATTTGTTTCTGATAAAACTTTTTTCTCGACTTTATTGCCTTCTCTTGTTTTCGCAAAAGTTTTAACAACTTTTTTAATCTCTTTTTTAATTTTTGAAATATCAATTTCTATCGCTGAGGCTTCAAGATTGACTTTTTTTCTTGCAGAAAAATCATTTCTTTCGGCCTTTGTTGAAACAGTGACGATCTTTTCTGAAACTTCCTGAACTATTCTGTCAATATTCTGTTCAGAGACAAAAAATTCAGGTTCCTTTTCAATATTCTGCTTAATAACTTCATTTACTTCAGCAACAATGGCTGCAGGTATTGTTTCAGATGATTTCATCTCAGCTGAGTTCTTTTCAGAATCCAATACTTCCATTACATCATCAACAAGTTTTCCCAAAATATCATCTGTTTTTTCAACTTCTGCAATCTTAACTTCAGCTTGTTCTGTTTTTTGTGCAACTTTTACCTGTTTGGTGTTTTTCGACATTCCTAACAGTTCTTTTGCAATTTCTACAACTTTTGCCTTCAATCCATTCTCAACTTCCGATTTTGGAGCATTATCCATTTTTTCAAGTTTAACAAGTTTTTGCCCCATAACTTTGGAAAGATCAGCAATTACTTTCTGTATTTTTTCTGATTTCAGATCATCGCCACTATCAGCCATATCTTTGATCATATCAACGCCTGAACTTAATATCTTTTTAAATTCAGCAGAAAGCTTTAGAAATTCTTCATCAATTTCCTTTTTTTCCGGATTTTCAACCTCTGTTTTACTGTTAATGAATTTCAATAGAGATTCATCATTATCAATATTAATCTCTTTCAAATTCACCTTAAAACCAGTTGTTTTCACCGTTTTCTTCTCTTCAGCTTTAGCCATTTTCATCAAAAGCGATCCAATGTCTTTCACAAATGCATCGACTTTCTTTTCATCAAAACCAATTCCCTTTTCAGTAAGTTCAGTTTTAATCTCCACAAGAGCCTGTTTTACGATATCCTTGATAAGAACATCATTTCCTTCAACAATGTTTCGAGCTCTATCACCGTCTTTTTTTTCAAGACCGGTTTTAGCAAACATTTTCAGGAGTTTCTTATGGATTGTAGAGAACATGTCATCAACGTTTTTTGTTGAATCATCTGATGAATTTGGATCCAAAGTTTTAAATAACTTCATCATGATTTTGGTAATAGATGGAAGTACAAGTTTCATATTTTTTGCAGCTTTTTCGATCTTGTCACTATCTAAAGCTTCTAGTGGAGTTATCAGAAAGTTGATTTTTTCACCATCTTTCTTTTTCATACTTTCTACTAATTTTTCTGAATCAATATTTACGCCCATCACTTGAAAAAGATCTTTAGTCATCTTTCCCGCTTCCTCGTCATCAAGTCCGGATTCCTTTAATTCCCGATAGACATTTTCTACTTTCTCGACGATAGAAAACTGTGAAGTTATTTCACTCTCTTGGTGGGTGTCATTGTCTTTAAATTGCGTCTCCTGGGCAGGATTCGCAATTGCTTCAAAAATTTTTTCAATTTTTGCAGTCAATTTTTCCACTGGAAATTCTTCTGCTTTAGGAGTATTATCGAAGCTTTCATAGCCTTTCAAATTATCATGTGCCCGCATTGAAGCATCAAGATACGATTGAAATCCATTCGAATTATTACTGAATGAAAATTCGTTCTTGGGCTCTGCAACCGGCGTCACCATTGTACTCATAAAACTTGGTTCTACAGATGTTAACACTGTCTCACCTCCTTTTTTTAGAATTTTAGCGAGTTTCCTATTATAGTTATCGACAAATTCATTGAATAAGGTAAGTAAAAAGACAGAATAGTTTGAAATAATGTAGAGGGCTTAGGGCTTTTAATGATTAATAGAAATTATAAATATTGTATTAATATATAATAATAAATCACGCAAAGACAAAAAAATAAGGACGAACAAAAGGTTCGCCCCTACAGTATTTAAATATATTAGATTTTATTATCTATAAAGATGGATATTAGTTTGATCTTCTTTCCAATACTTCTCATGAACAGTCTGATTTTCTTTAGAAGCAATACCCTTTCTTTTGAAAATCTCTTTGATCTTCTTTGCATGCTTACTTTTGAATAGTTCTTCATCACATGCCAGCAGAGCTTCATAGCCATCAACAAATTTTGCTCCCCACTTAGGCATGAAATAACGACATTTGTGTGCAAGTAGATCTATATCCTTTTTTCCATAAATCTTTCTGAGTTCCCAAAGAGCAGATGACCAGATAACACTATCGGCATGAATCTCACCCTGCATATCATCGGGAAACACCCAGTCATTTATCAAATATCTCATATAAGGTTTGCCAAGCTTATTCATAGCCCATTCACCAATTTTTGGATCCTCTGTAATGGAGCAAGCAAAATAATCACTGAAACCTTCATTAATAGCTCCACCTTCATCTCCATGAAGATCAAGAATCGCACCAGTAACGGCATGGGTATATTCATGGTAAACAACTGCAGCTTCTTGAACCAGACTATTTAATTTATTACCATCACCAAATGCAAACGATTCACTCCAAGGACTGTAGAATGCATTATCATAATTTTCACCATAATGAACAACTGCAACAAGTGGTTTATCAAGATCTTTAAATCCAAGTTTCTTAAAATAATCATGAACTATATTAAAATGATAAAAAGCCATTACTTCGTCAAAGTGTACATTTTCTTTATCAAAATTATATTTTCTATCATCGCTTATCGCTTCAGCAGAATCATCATTCTCAATCTTGATAAAACTCCCCTGAAGTTTCTTTGTTTTATCCATATTAATAAGTTTCACGCTATCAATCTTACTTTTAAGAGGATTGTATTTATATGTTTTTCCACTTCCATCCAAAAAAATCAGGCGATTAACTTTCTTATGAACCTTTCCAGATTCAGAATCAATTATTACTTCCCAATCTCCTAAAGGTTTTGAAGCTGGAATTCTTACTTGATATGATCTTCTGAATTCATCTCTAAGAGGATAAATAACTGATTCATGTTTGATTTTTCCCCTTAACGCCTTTAGATTAACGGCATTTTTAGCTATTCTTAATATGTCAGAGACTTTTAGTTTTTTCTTATTCGTAGGAACTACGTCAGGTTTATAATTTCCATTAACAAGCAATACATTGTTTGCAGCATCCATGTTTATTCTTATTCCAGAATTATATACTTTTACTTTTCCGTAAAATTGCTGGAATTGCACATGAGAAGTTTTCTTGGATTTATAAACTTTTGCAATTCGAAGATCTTCTGGTTCGCCTACGCTTTCAATCAGACTATCTGTTCTAGGATCGCTATACAGAGATTTAC
>DAOVTB010000197.1 GCA_030633305.1 Candidatus Muiribacteriota bacterium | reverse complement strand
CTTGATTATATTGATTCCCTTTATTGATACAATGACTCGAGTTGAGCTCAGAATTGTAACTATGGATGTTCCCGCACAGGATATGATCACTAGAGATAATGTTCCTGTTAATGTTGACGCGGTTGTTTATTTTAAAGTCTTAGAACCGGTTCTTTCAGTTCTTAAAGTAGAAAATCATTTTCGTGCTACTTCCCAGATTGCTCAGACAACTCTTCGATCTATTCTAGGTCAATGTGAACTCGATGAATTATTAAGCCATAGAGAAAAAATTAATTCGGAATTAAGAAAGATTATTGATGAACATACTGATCCGTGGGGAGTTAAAGTATCGCTTGTTGAAATTAAAGATGTCAAGTTACCCTCATCGATGCAGAGAGCAATGGCAAAACAGGCGGAAGCAGAAAGGGAACGAAGAGCAAAAATAATTGCAGCCGAAGGTGAATTTCAGGCATCGGAAAAATTAAGAGATGCCGCTAAAATTCTTGAGGAAAATCCAGCCGCGATTCAGTTGAGATATTTACAGACTTTATCTGAAATTGCAGTTGAGAATAATTCGACAACAATATTCCCATTGCCGATCGATATAATGGATGTTTTTAGAAAAAAATGAGAAATTTGTAAACTATTTTATTGAGTGAGAAACAGATGAGTTTATTATTAAAAAATGGGACAGTAGTCTCGTATCCAGAAGCTATTCAAAAAAATGTATGGCTAAACGGTGACAGGTTATCAATGACACCAATTGATTTGGATGATACAGTAGAATTTGATTGCAAAGACTGTTTAATTTATCCTGGATTTATTAATTTACATGAACATTTAAGAATTAATGTTATGGGTAAATTTGGAAATCCGCCTTATCAGACTTCAAGCAAGTGGGTTGAAGAACATCAGAGTTGTGAAAAATATTTAAAAATGAAGGATTTTCAAGATCAGTTAAGTGTTCATTACTGGGGTGGATTAAAAAACTTGTTTTCTGGTTGTACAACAGTGCTTGACTTTGGGCCTCCTTATATAAATTTTACTCAGGAACAGCTTAGTGAATTTCCACTACATGTACATAATGACCGAAATCTTCTCCTTTTTGTATGGACTGATTATTCAAAAAAGATTATTGAGGAGTCTAAGAAAAATAGTACTGTTCTTACTATACACCTTGGCGAAGGCTCTTTAGAGTCAAGCCGGCTGGAACTTGATGATCTTGATAAAGCTGGTGGACTTTGGGATAGAACCTTATTGGTACATGGAATTGCTTTCAATAAAGATGATCTTTCCAGGATTTATTCTGCAAATGCTCGATTAGTCTGGTGTCCTTCATCAAATGTATTCCTGATTGGAAAAACACTTGAACTGGATAAAATTATGAAAATGGATTTTCCTTTGATTCTTGGTTCTGATTCAAATAACACGGGATCGAAAAATCTATTTGAAGAAATTAAATATTCCCGTATGTTAGCTAAAAAGGATTTTAACATTGATTTAAGTGGTATGGATGTTTTGAAAATGATTACTGTTAATCCGGCTGAGTTTCTTTGGGAAGAAAAAATTCATGGAAAAATTAAAGAAGGATATTGTGCAGATTTGTTTATATATGAACGTGACACTGAAATTGAGCCGTCAGAACAGATTTTTGATCTTGATTTTTCTGGAATGAAAGCAATTTTTTCAGGTGGAGAATTGGTATTTGTTCAAAAGGAATTTTTACCTGAAGAAATGAATATAGACAATAAATTATACAATGAATTTGATCATAACGGAAAAAAATATCTTCTAAAAGGAAGAGATTATAACGAACTGAAAAATTACCTGGAGAAAAATCTTGGATATGAGCCAGCAGACATTATTTGAATTTGCAGACACAACTAATAATTGTATTTCGGAAGAAGTTGAACAGGAACTTGCTGATAAACAGAGACAAAAGGACCTGGAGCTGAAAAAAAAGCAGGAAAAAGAAAAGTCCAGTGTAAGGAAAAAAGGTCTTCTTAAAAGGATCCTTGAAAAGGATATCAATACTGAAGAGTTACTCACAGATCTTAATACAGCCCAGACGGATGCAGTTAAACATAAAGATGGCCCGATGCTTGTTCTTGCTGGTGCTGGTAGTGGTAAAACACGTACTGTTACTCGAAGAATAGCATATCTTATATATGAACATGGGGTCAACCCTTATTCAATTCTTGCCGTGACTTTTACAAATAAAGCTGCTGCTGAAATGCGTGAAAGAGTTGAAAGTATTCTGGGGGAATCGCTAAAAGGTATGTGGATATCTACCTTTCATTCTGCATGTTTGCGTATCCTGAGAATGTATATTGATCGAGTAGGTTATGAAAACGATTTTGTCATCTATGATGTAGATGACACTGAAAAGGTTATAAAGCAAAGCATGAAGGCTTTGGGTATTGATAAGGAAAAATATAAACCACGCGCTATAAAATCCGAGATATCAATGGCAAAAGCTGAACAGATGGATCCAGCTTATTATGAAACAGTCTGTGAAGGTGATTTTGAAGAAAAAGTAGCTTTTGTTTACAAGGATTACCAAAAAAGACTCAAAGCTAATAATGCACTTGATTTTGATGATCTTATATTTTTAACAGCCAAACTTCTTGATGAAGACGAAGAAGTCTTAAAAAGATTACAGTCAAAATTTAAATATATCATGATTGATGAATATCAGGATACGAATTTTGCCCAGCATAATTTTGCGATGCAATTATCCCGAGCACATAAAAACCTTTTTGTTGTTGGTGATGATGATCAGTCTATTTATGAATGGCGTGGTGCTGAAATTGAAAATATTATTGAATTTGAACAGAATTTTCCTGATGATGATGTAAAAATAATTGATATGATTACTAATTATCGTTCCTCAGATAATATTTTAGAAGTTGCCAATTCTATTATATGTAAAAATAGCTACCGTAAAAAAGTAGAATTCCTTCAGGGAATTCTAGGGCCAGGAGAACCAGTTTATCTAGTAGAGGCTTATGATGAAAAAAAAGAAGCTGAGTTTGTAGCAAGAACTGTTGTTGAATTGACTTATGCTGAAGGTGTTAAAGCATCTGATATCGTAGTTTTTTACAGGACACATTCACAATCCAGGGTACTTGAAGAAACTTTTATTAAAAATGCGATACCATACAAGGTTTTTAAAGGGACATCATTTTATGAAAGGATGGAGATAAAGGATGTTCTGGCATATTTGAAATTTGTTGCTAATCCTCGTGATTCAGTATCTCTTGAAAGAATTATTAATCTTCCCAGAAGAGGTATTGGAAAAAAGGCATTTGAAAAAATATGTATTGAAGCCCAGAGGATGAATATCTGTGCTGGAGAACTAATTCTTAGAATTAATCAGCTTCCAAGGATTACATTGCCGAAAGCTTTACACAGAAAAATAATTGATTTTGGAAAGTTGATCAATGAATTTTCAAAGTTTGCTGAAGAGAACACCGTTTATAATTTAATAATGAAAATCCTTACTGATATTGACTATTATGAATATTTAAGAAAGACATTTGAAGAAAATTATGCTGAACGTCAAGAAAATGTAAAGGAATTATTATCTACAATTGCTGATTTTGAGAAAAGTGATGCACTGGATGATGAAGGCAGAACACTAAAAGAATTTTTGAGTTACCTGACTCTGTTGACTGATATGGATAAATCAGATGATGAATATATGGAGCGTGTTAGTCTAATGACACTTCATAGTTCAAAAGGTCTTGAATTTGATACCGTTTTTTTAACTGGTATGGAAGAAGGTTTGTTTCCAACGTTCAGCGCATTTGATGATTTTAAAAAACTTGAAGAAGAGAGAAGACTGGCGTATGTTGGTGTTACAAGAGCCAAGAGACAACTGTTTATCAGCTATGCTACCCAACGGATGCGCTTTGGTAAAACTTTGAATTTGAAATCAAGTCGTTTTGTTCGTGAAATACCTGTAGAACTTCTAAAAATGATGATTGCCAGATAAAGTAGAAACAAAATCCGATCTGTCGCAAGTATTAACAATTCAGATTAAGTTACCGATAAGAAAACCAATAAATACTTAAATCAATATTTATAATGGATAAAATTGTCTATGAAATTAATTTTCAAGAAAGTATTTTTACTTTTTTTCTTAATTGCGATAATGACACTTAGTGGTTGTGTTAGTAAATTATTTGATTTTTTTCACGATGATAATCAGGCTGCTGTAGCTACAACAACAAATGTGGTTGTAAAACCAAATAATGATCCTGGTAAACCAACAATTTCCAAACCTTATAATCTTCAAACCAGTGTTAATGGAAATCCTATAATCATATCCAGTGCTTTTTCAGATCAGGACAATACTGATACGCATTATAGAACAGATTGGGAAATTTATGATAATGCCATAGTTGCTGCTGCTAACAGGGTATGGTTTAAGCTGGCGGATAACGTAAATCTGACTTCAATAGATTCATATGTCGTAAATGGAACTTATGAAAATGCACTTGCAGGAAATACTTTTTTGACTTCAGGGTCCTCGTACTGGTGCAGATGCAGGTACTATGATAATAGAGGAAAATTCAGCGAGTGGTCGGATTTAAGACAATTTACCGTAACTTCGTCAAAACTCTATGTTACAAGTAAAGTGAATGGAACACTACAGGAAGTGAATCTGGCAACCAGAGTTGTTGACTCGACACCAATTGGGATTTCGACCTGGGGAATTGATATTTCAACTGATGGAAGTGTTGTTTATATTGGAGATCAGGGTGATAATAGTATTTATTCCTATAATATTGCTTCAACGGCAACTTTAAATAATGGTGCCGGAATAGTTGATCCGGTTGGAGTTCATTATTCTCCATCTGGAGAAATTTATATTGCAAATATAAATTTAGGTAATGTTTCTATTAGAGGTCCGGATGCTTTGACTGTTTCTGATACTTTTTCGTTTGGTGTTGGCACGGATATATCTTATATTACCTCATCTCATATAATGGCTTTTGATTATACATATATATCTGCAAGTGGACCTGGAGCAAATAGTATATATGTTCTTATTACTATTCCACCTAGAGTTCTTTTTCATACAATTCCTGCAGGTGATACTCCTAAAGGATTGGCATTAACACCTGATGATGAATTTTTATATGTTGTTAATGCTGGAAATAATAAAGTTACTGTTATAGATATTAATACGGCAACGGGTGATGGGACATTTGTTAAAACAATAGATGTAGGAATTGGGCCAGATCAACTTTCAATAAGTCCTGATGGGAACTGGGTATATGTCGCAAATGTAACCGATGGAACAGTTTCTGTTATCGACAAAAATACTAATACTGTTACAGGAACAGTTACTGTTGGAATTTCACCAACCTCTGTATCTTTTTCATCAGACAGTGTCTATGCATATGTTGTAAATTCAGGTTCAGATAATGTATCTGTTATTGATACAAAGGATTTGAGTATTGCATATACGATTCCAAAGGTGATGAAAGGTTCTCTTCACGTAATTAAAAATTAATATAATTTCAGTGATATTGTATTCAGAATTTTTACTATTTACCCTATTATCTTATTCTTCGTGATGAGTCTTTTTTATTTTCTCTGCATTCTCAGCGATCTCTGCGCGATAATTCTTTCTTTGTACTTCTTGAACCTTCGTGGTAAAATTTTTATTATTTGATGAAAATTGAAAGGAAATAAAATGGAAATTCTAGACGGAAGAAAAACGGCTAAAGATATAAGAAAATCTATAAAAATTAAAGTTGATGAGTTGATTGCTCAGGGAAAAAGAGTTCCTGGACTGGCTGTAGTAATTGTTGGTTTTGATCCTGCTTCAGAATCATATGTGAAATCCAAAGAGAAAGCCTGTAAAAGAGCTGGAATTTATTCAAAGCTTATAAAACTGGAATCTGAGATTTCGCAGGAAACTCTTCTGGAAGAGATTAATAAATTGAACAGGGATGAAAATATTGATGGTATCTTAATTCAATTACCTCTTCCTGCCCATATAGATCCCGATGCTGTTATGAATTGTATTGATCCAATAAAAGATGTGGATGGTTTTAATTTTATCAATATAGGTAGTTTATGTGTAGGTAAAGAATATCTTGCCCCATGTACCCCAAAGGGTATTATACGTTTATTGAAACATTATAATATTGAGCTTTCTGGAAAGAAAGTCTGCATAATTGGAAGAAGTAACATTGTTGGAAAACCATTGGCATTATTATTTTTACAGGAAAATTGTACTGTTACTGTCTGCCATAGCAGGACTAAAAATCCAGAATTTCATACATTGAATTCAGACATAATTGTTCCAGCAGTTGGTATTTCTAAATTCTTGAAATCTGATATGGTATCTGAAGGAGCAATTGTTATTGATGTTGGAATAAATGTTGATTCAGATGGAAAGATATGTGGTGATGTAGATTACGAATCTGTGGCTCCGAAATGTAGCTTCATAACTCCTGTCCCTGGAGGAGTTGGGCCGATGACAATTGCACTGCTTCTGGAAAATACTTTTATCGCTTATCGTAAGTTGATCTCTTCTTGATTTCCTGATCTATTTTCAAACTTAATTTGGTTATTTCATCATTCAGGTTTCTATCAGTGTTTTTTGAATAAGCTTTCAATATAAGTTTTTTTGCTTTCTCTATATTTTTTCGTGTCCCTTTTCCGTGGAAATTCATTTCACTCAATTTGATATGAGAAGGAATATAGCCCTGGTTCATCGATTTTTCTATCCATTCATATGCCTTTTCATAATTCTGAGGTACTTCGGCTCCACGATAATACAGGCATCCCAGGTAATATTGTGCCAGTGGTGATCCTCCATCTGCTGATTGTTTATACCAGATATAAGCAGTTGTATAGTCAGTAGAACTCGCTTTTCCAGTTTCATAAAGTCTTCCGAGATATGCCTGGGATTCAACATGTCCAATAATTGCAGCTTTCTTATACCATTTCATAGCTTTTTTATAGTTCTTTTTATATCCGCCAATTCCATGTTCGAAAATGTATCCAGTATATCTCATTGATTCCGCAAACCCTTTTTCAGCAGCTTTTTTGAACCATTTTATTGCAAGAGGGATATTTCGTTTTAGATGCTGTCCTTTATAGTAAATCAATCCGAGGTTATGCATATCTTTAGGTTTTCCTTTTTCGGCAGCACTTCTTTTATGGTCAAACCATACTTTTGATTTATTGGCAGCAAGGTTTTTTATTTGTAAAGTTTTATTGATGCTGCTAAGAATTTTTTTACTTTTTCCTTTATCTGGCTTTATTGTAGTTTGAACACTTTTAGATTCAGGAGTTAATGGTTTTGATATTGGTACGATTGGAACAACAGGTGTTTCTGGCTTGATCTGATTTTTTTGGATTTTAATTTCACCAAAATCAGTTTTTAGAATAATGTGAGTATCAGTTTCACCAAGTACAGTTCCAGAAAAGTTTTTTCCGTTTTTTAAAGTTACTTCTTCAGTTAATAAAAGATATGAAGAGGATAAAAAGAATAACAATATAATTAGTAGCTTTTTATAATTCATACTTTAGATAATATCATAAATTGAGAACTGAGTCAGCCGAATACATTGACTTATTTGGTTGAACATCCAAATAAATAATACAAAAATTCAATTTTTGATTATTGTATTGTGACGCAGTATGAGAAGGCAGTCTTTAGTATTCGATTTTAGATATTACTCTAACAGGGGCAGGGCACATTTCATTTAGCTTGATCATCAAGCTAAACAAAAGTCCTTCTGACCCTAGCTGGTGTTAACTTTTTCTCTGCATCCACTGTGTCCTTAATGTTCTCTGCGCGCTATTTTTTTACTTCATGTTCTTCATGCTCTTCATGGTGAAATCTTTTTTGTTTATTCATTGCGTTTTGGTGCCTTTGTGTGAGATATTTTTTTCTTTTTCTATGAAACCAGATTTGACATGTGCTGTGGGCTTTGGTAATATGCTTTTATTATCGGGGTGTAGCGCAGCTTGGTTAGCGCGCTTGACTGGGGGTCAAGAGGTCGCTGGTTCAAATCCAGTCACCCCGACCATCATAACTTCTATTTTTATTACCATTAAACTATCGATTATTAATCTATATTAAAGGGGATTTGTATGAAAAGTTACAGAAAAGAGCTTTGGTATAATACTGAAACACGAAGAAAACTGATAAATATTACTCCGCAAATAGAAAACTGTCTTTCTGAAAGTGGAATTAAGGAAGGATTCCTTCTTTGCAATGCTATGCATATAACATCAAGTGTGTTTATTAATGATGACGAATCCGGATTACATAGTGATTATGAAAAATGGCTCGAAAAACTTGCTCCTGAAAAACCTTATGATCAGTATAGACATAATGGCTATGAAGATAATGCAGATGCTCATTTAAAAAGAACGATTATGGGCCGAGAAGTCGTAGTTGCGATCACTGACGGGAAACTGGATTTTGGACCATGGGAACGAATATTTTATGGTGAATTTGATGGAAAAAGACGCAAAAGAGTATTAGTAAAAATAATCGGTGAATAAATTCAGCGTCCTGAATGAGCGAATATTGAAATATTAAGCATTAGTCCAAACCTCGACGCACGATTAGTGCGACTCGATTTGTCCAAATACTGAATATCCCAATCTTCATCTCATTGAGAACGCTGAAAGATTAATATAAAAAATTAGAATAATCCAAAAATATTATATGTTGTTATTGTAGATAGTATCGCAACAAAAT
>DAOVTB010000054.1 GCA_030633305.1 Candidatus Muiribacteriota bacterium | reverse complement strand
GAATGATTTGGAACCTGGAAATGACTGGATTGATTCAGAAAAGAATCTTGTTTCAATTGCTAGAAGAATATGGAATTATCCTATTACTAAAACCGCAGGAAATGCTGAATTGCCGCCCGCTGATAAGTTTTTTGGTCCAGTAATCAAGTATGTTGGAGAAAACGGTAAGGTCGAATTGTTTCATGAAGGCGATGACAGCGGTCAATTGACTGCGGAATAATAAAAAATAGAAAAATGTAGGGACAGGTCCCTGTGCCTGTCCGATACCATATATCAATATGACCCCTGCGCCAAGTTTGCGATTCCACCCAAATAGATATACTGGTAACATCCGAGTAGTTAGAGGAGTAAATAAATGAAAGCAGCAGTAATATCATATTTTCACGAAAAAATAGAATCTGGAATAAATGAATTTTTAAATTCAGTTGGAATAGAATGCAGATATTATCGTCGTGTTCCAGTTGATGATAAAAAAGAAATGACATACCTTGCCAGTATTGAGATTCTTCTTGCTGATCCAGGAAGAATAACAGATGTAATATCGCAGTTCAAGAAACTAAAATGGTTGCAATCAACCTGGGCAGGTATCGAGACAATTTCTGGGCTTGAACAGATCAAATCGGGAAAAATAACGGTAACAAATCTGAAAAGGACTTTTGGAGAGCTGATAAGCGAATATGTCATGGGTTATATGCTGGCTGTTCATAGAAACTTTTTTCAACACTATGAAAATCAGAAGAAAAATACATGGAAGTCTCTAGAGTATAATAGATTTGCAGAGAAAACTGTTGGTTTAATCGGGACTGGTGGAATAGGAAGCGAGATTGCGAGAAAATGTTTTGCATTTGGAATGAGGACACTTGGGCTGAACAGAAGTGGAAATCTGGTTCCGGCAATAGATAAGGTTTACAGGAAAAACAGGAAACATGAGTTTCTCAAAGAATGTGATATTGTTGTGATGACTTTGCCGCATACTCCTGAAACAGATCGTTTAGTTGATAAAAAATGGTTTGATCAAATGAAAAAAGGAGTTCTTTTTATAAATGCAGGTCGTGGAAAGACTGTTGTACAGGATGATCTTATCAAAGCTATTGATTCTGGTAAAATAGGAACTGCCGTCCTGGATGTTTTTGAAGATGAACCTTTGAATCCGAAATCTCCACTGTGGAATATGAAAAATGTTTATATAACTCCTCATATTGCAGGTCTTACATTTCCGGATGAACTTGTTAAAATCTGGAAAACAAATATTGAATTGTATACTAGTGGTGAAACACTTCTAAATGTAACGAATCCTAAGAAGGGTTATTAATTTATTTAACAGGAGAAACAGCTGAAAATCTGGAAACAATTTCATAATAAGGCGACTTATCGCTATAGCGATAAAAAATAAATTCTTTAATCCCGCATGTGTTTCCTGCAATTGGAACTTCAGCGAAATGACAGTTGGAGATATTTATATTTGGTTTAGCTGAAAGTATTTTTTGTGAAGCGTATTTTTTCAACGCTCGAATATATTTGATAAATGAAGTAACGTTTTCCCAGGAATTTTTAATATTTTCTGTTGCGGTGTTAAAAATTTCAAGTATGAAAATTTCATCCATGCCTATGAGCTGGATTATGGTTTCCAGATCAGATTCGTTCATAGATTTATGATTCCCAAGTTGATAAGTGAAAGTTAATTCATCGTTTATTGAAAGAGTTTGAAGTTGTGTTCTAAATGGTTTTATTGGCTCATGTGTCAGCAGGAACTCGGAATTATCTATAAGACCAGAGATATGCCAGTATAAGATGTCCTGTCTGTTTTTCCTTATTAACCGGTTTAATAAGGGTTCATTGTTGCCATAATATCCAGGAATTCTGGCAAAATCCCTGTAACAGTCGTTATAACTATCACCAAGTAATTCTTGAAGTTGAGGGTTAGCTTTTAAAATATGCTGTGAATTAATAAAATGGTTACAATCAATGATTGTCATCGGACGATATTTATTAACAAAATCTTCTGATAAAGATTGGGATAGACATTCATGGTGATAACGTTCACGGATGAAGCCAAACCAGTATTCCATCTGGCTGGGTAGGTTCAAAAGAAAATTATAGGGTTCGACATTTTCAATGCATAGGTGTGTTGCGCAATCTGGAAGCAATAATTTTCTTACTACCCGAATTGGAACATGTTTTGTACTTATTATTTCAAAGGCTCTGGATATTAAAGTGATTTTTTCTACATTTGTTAATTCATCATGCCTATCAGTCCTGCCGCGTTGAAGCCTGTTAAAGATATCGTCAAGACTTTTTGTAACGGTCTTGTTATTTTGCATATAGCTTTGAATTTCTATTTCATGAGGTTCAATTCTTGAAACAAAGTGCCTGACAATATCAATAATTCCTTTTTTCAGGCTTTCTGCTCTTAAATCATGTGTTCTGATTGCTTCGTCCCACGAAACTTTAAAATCAATGTATGGATCATCCTGATTTATTCTTTCGTGATATGATCCGGGATGAAATGTTATAGCATTCATTCCCATTCTGAAAGCAAAATCTATCCCACTCCTGTGTTCGTTAATCGCCCAGTTTCTGTGACCATCATGAATTGAAGATATATCGCAGCCATAGGCTCTTAGGTGTAGAGACCAGAAGAGGTTTTTTAATAGAAAATATTTGAAATTATCAACCTTATATAAATCAGCATCAGTCATTTTAGGCCATGAATTGTTGTTTTGATCGTGATAATAGGATTCGATCTGCCATTCGGCAGCGACGCATCTGTGTTTGTACTGCTTTAATACATATTTGAGATGTTTTTTATAAAAACCCGGATCAATTCTGGAATAATATTTATCGTCAGTATTTTTCTGGCCCATATCCCAGTTTGCTATTCCGACAAGTCCTTTCCTATATCCTTTAATCATGATGTTATTTTAACACAGGTGTGTGTATAATAAGAAAAAATTATCACAATATGTAGGGGAGGGTCTGTGTTACCCACCCCTAAAGTATTATTCAATTTTTTTAGGAATTAAAAAGTAGTGCACCCGATTGAATCGTGTGGGTTGACAATGAATATACTTTTGTGATAAAATGGTTTGAGACACAAAGTAATATTTTCAAGGAATTAATTTGAAACCTTATAGCGACAGACTTTATAATTTTTTTATGCAGCTTCTAATTGATGAAAACAAGAATTTTGATCATCACTATGGAAAGTTAACCATGAATGAGGTTCATATAATTTCCCATATTGCTCCAGATGAAGAAGTGATGATAAGTGAACTTGCTGTGAGGTTGAATTTAAGTCTCAGTTCCACTTCTATTGCAGTGGATAATCTTATCAAAAAAAATTTTTTGTTACGAAAACGTAGTGAATCAGATAGAAGAAAAGTTTTGATATCTCTTGGTAATTTTGGCAGAGAAATATATTTATCGCATAGTGAATTTCATAAAACAAGATTAAGTGGAATCTCTAATGGAATCTGCGAAAAAGACTTGAACATTTTTTTTGATGTTATTGAAAAAATGGAAAAAAATCTAAAATCTGAAAACAATTCCATTCCGGGCTTTCCGCTTAGTAGTTACGATGAAGGAGATACTATAGTAATAGCCAAAGTGAATGGTGGTGTAAAAAAAACAAATAATTTAGCCGAATTGGGAATATTTGAAAAAATGAAAATCCGAATCGTTAGAAAGCAGAAACATGGGCCATTGATCCTTGATGTTAAAGGAAGCAGATTATCAATAGGAAGAAAAATGGCAGATTCAATATTTGGATTAAAGCCGGGTGAGAAATGATTACTGTATCTCTTTGTGGAAATCCGAATGTTGGAAAAACAGTATTGTTTAATGCGATTACTGGTGGAAAGCAGCATGTGGGTAATTTCCCAGGTGTAACTGTTCAAAAAATAGAAGGATTTACGCATTTTAAAGGCCAAAAAATTAAATTTGTAGATCTTCCTGGAATATACGGTTTTGGATCAAAATCACCAGATGAAAAAGTGCCAAGAGATTACCTTATTGATGAAGACCCAGATGTAGTTGTAAATATTGTAAATGCTGCGAATCTTGAACGTAATCTATTTCTGACATTACAGCTTATTGAGATGGGGAAAAACATCATTCTTGTTGTAAATATGATGGATGAGGCTAAAAATAGCGGAATGGAAGTAAATTTAAAGGTTCTTTCCAGAAGACTGGGAATTCCAGTAGTTGGTATGGTTGCGACTCGGGGAGAAGGCGTTGATGAACTGAGAGAAAAAATTATTCAATACCATGATAAATTTACCAGAAAACACAATTTACTTTTAAGATATGGAGAAGATATTGAAACTCTAATTTCTGAAATTTCAGAAAAAGCATCTGCGCTTGGTCTTGATGATTATTATTCTGTCAGATGGCTTTCGATAATGCTTCTTGAGGATGATGAGGATATCATTAACCGCGTTAATGAAATAATAGGTAAAGAGAAATTTGAAAACATATTACAGCCCATAATTGATAGAAGAGGAAATCTTGAACAATTGAAACTTTCAATTGTAAGTGAAAAATATGATGATGTATCTCATGTGGTAACACAAGCTGTCCATTGCGAGGATGAAGAAGTATGGGCTTTTACAGATTTGCTTGATCATGTATTTACTCATGATATCCTGGGGTGGTTCATATTCATTTTTCTTATGTGGCTTGGATTTCGTTTTACTTTTGATTTTGGGGAACCTTTTTCTATAATGATAGATAAGGGTGTTGATTTACTTGCAGTTTATTCAAAAAGTTTTTTCAGCAGTGTGTTTCTTAAAAAGTTGATTGCGGATGGAATTATTCGAGGCGTAGGTTCTGTTTTGGTATTTCTCCCAAATATTTTTCTCCTTTTTCTTTTCCTTGGACTTCTTGAAGATTCTGGTTATTTGTCAAGAGCAGCTTTTGTTGCAGATAAATTGATGTCAAGGTTTGGAGTAACGGGAAGGTCACTTATTCCAATTCTCTTCGGTTTTGGGTGTAATGTTCCGGCAATCATGTCAACTCGAACTATCTCATCTCCAGGCGAGAGATTTGTTGCAATTATGGTGAACCCATTTGTCTCATGTAGCGCGCGATTTGCAGTATACATTTTTTTATGTAAGATATTTTTTAAGGAAAATGCTGCTTTTGCGCTTTCAATGATTTATACAGCAAATATTGTGTTTATCATGATGCTCATGATATTTTTCAAAAAAATTATTTTAAAAGGTCAGGATAGCATGTTTCTTCTGGAAATGCCGCCTTATAGAAAGCCAATGCTTAAAAATGCTGCGATCTATGCATGGATGAATGGAAAGCATTTTCTTACAAAAGCATTTACTATTATCCTGATTTCCTCAATCATTATCTGGTTATTGACTAATTTTCCAATGAATGTGGGCTTAGAAGGCTCTTATTTGGTCAGAGTATCAAAATTTATATCACCTGTTTTTGCTCCTCTTGGTTTTGGGTGGCATGGCACAATGGCGATCCTGAGTGGATTTGCTGCTAAAGAGGTTGTTATTAGTACCTTTGAGATGCTTGCCAGTTCTACCGGGCTGGAGATCAATGGATTTTTGAAAACAATTTTTGATGTACCGACAGCAGTTGCGTTTATTATGTTTATAATGTTGTATGTACCCTGTGTTGCAACGATATACGCTATAAAATATGAAGTGGGAAAATGGAGAACAGCAATGCTGAATGTTTTATTTTCTACAATCGTGGCATATAGTGTAGCTTTATTGTTTAAATACGCACTTATTGCAACGAAAGGATTATGGAGTTGAAGAACAATAAATTATTCTATTATTCATTTTTGATAACAATTCTGTTTTTTTCTATTTCCATAATTTTTTTGGTTGGAATTAAACATTTTGGAATTGACAGAAATTTCCTGGATTCTTTTTTTTGTTTTACCGTGTTTCTTACTTTTTTTCTTGGTCTTAAAGATCTATACCATGGTCTCGAAAAAGGAAAAGCACATCTTTATACAGGTTCTATTCTGGCTGTAATTCTTGGAATTGCTATGCTTCTCATGTTTGGAGCAGACATACTTAAAAATTTTCTAGAAAAAAACAGTATGCATTTCAGCCCTGACAGTGATCTCATTATCATTGTTGTTTCATCGATTTTGACAATCCCGGGTTTATTAGCATTCAAGGGCCGACAAATCCACCACTAATTTCTGCGTCCTGAATGAGCGAATTTTGAAATATATTTGCATCAGTCCAAACCTCAACGTACATTGGTACGCCTCGGTTTGTTCAGATACAAAATATTCCAACCTTCATCTCATTCAGAACGCAGAAACAGTTGTGCCTTCGTGGTTACTCTTTTTTATTTCTCAAATTACGGGTTAAATTCTTCTCTTCATACTTGTTTCTATTGACAAAACCGAAATGTGAATGATAGAATCTTATAATATTTTATTTATTAATAATAAGGAGCGATTTTATAGTGAAAGTTTATTCTGAAGACATGATAAAGAATGTAGCAATAGTAGGACATGGTGGAAGTGGAAAGACCTCAATGGTTGAAGTTATGCTGTTCAGGAATAAAGTTATTCCAAGAATCGGTAGAGTAGAAGATGGAAATACAGCATCAGATTACTGGCCGTTAGAGCAGGACAGAGGTATTTCGATTTCTACTGCTATCTGTCCGATTGAAACCGAAGAAGTAAAAATAAACTTTTTTGATACTCCGGGATACGTTGATTTTATTGGTGAAGTTGAAAGAACTTTGCCAGTTGTAGAATCAGTTATTCTGAATGTCAACGGTGTTAATGGCGTTGAAGGACAGACTGTAAAGATGTGGAAATATATCAAAAAATATAATAAGACTCCACTAATATTTATAAATAAAATGGATAAGGAAGACGTTTCTTTCGACACATTACTCGCTGATCTTAAAGAAGAATTGGGAATAATTGCACCCATGGTGATTCCAATTGGCAAAGGCGAAGAATTTAAGGGAGTTGTTAACCTCCTTACAATGAAAGCCACGATTTATGAAAATGGCGTAAAGAAAGAAGCAGAGATTCCTGCTGACATGAAGGATGAAGTAGATAGTATGAGAGAAGAATTGATTGAAGCGATAGCTGAAGTCAATGATGAACTCATGGAGAAATTTTTTGAAGGAGAATTCGGTGATGAGGAAATCGCTGAAGGACTGAAAATTGGTTTTGCTGAAGCAAAATTTACTCCTCTATGCTGCGGAAGCGCAGCCTTACAGATCGGCTTTGATGAACTTCAGGAAATCATTGTAAAGTACTTGCCAACGCCAGCTTCAAAGGGAACAATCACAGTAACAAATGATAAAGATGAAACAGAAGAACTCAAAATCACAAGTGACGGAAAATTTGTTGGTTTTATTTTTAAGACAATCAACGAAACGCATGTTGGCGAAATTGCATATTGCAAAATCCTTTCTGGTAAACTTCATCAGAATGATCAGGTAATAAATGCCAATACCAGGAATAAGGAAAAAGTTGGAAACCTCATGATTACTTCCGGTAAAAACAGGATAGAAATCGGTGAGGTTAAATGCGGAGACATCGTCACTATTGTAAAGTTGAAAGACAGCAAAACTGGTGATACTCTTTGTGAACAAGGCACTACATATATTCACCCTGCAATTGAACTTTCAGAAAAAGTTATTTCATTTGCAATAAAGCCAAAAACTCAGGCTGACCAGGAAAAGGTTACAACAGCACTCGCTGCAATCGTTAAAAATGATCCAACCTGTTCTCTTGAAATTGATGCTGAACTCCATCAGATGATCCTTCATGGGATGGGACAGATTCATCTGGATACAGTAATCAGGTTGTTAAAAGACAAATACAATGTTTCTATTACAACTAAAAAACCTAGAATCCATTTCAGAGAAACAATAACTGGAAAAAGCGAAGGCCATTACAGACATAAGAAACAAAGTGGTGGTGCTGGACAGTTTGGTGAAGTTTTCATGAGAGTCGAACCACGGACAAGAGGCGATGGATTTGAATTCAAGAATGATATATTTGGTGGTTCTATCAGCCAGCAGTTTGTTCCTTCTGTTGAAAAAGGTGTTAAATCTGTTCTTGCTGAAGGAGTTATTGCAGGATATCCAATCATTGATGTTCAAGCTAGTGTTTATGATGGAAAAGAGCATCCAGTGGATTCGAAAGATATTGCATTTCAGATTGCAGGAAAATTTGCTTTCAAAGATGCTTTTAAGAAGGCTAGACCAGTATTACTTGAGCCTATTTATAATATTGCTGTAACTGTACCAGATTCATTCATGGGTGACATTATCGGTGATCTTAACAGTCGTCGCGGTAGAATCATGGGTATGGATCCGAATGGTCGTGAACAGATAATCAAGGCACAGGTTCCAATGGTTGAATTATACCAGTACATAAATGATCTCAGATCTATGACTCAGGGTCGGGGTGAATATTCCTTAAAGTTCTCTCATTACGAAGAAGTTCCAGGAAATATTGCAACTCAGATCATTGAAGAATCAAAACAGGACGAGGAATCCGAGGAATAAAAATATGGAATATGTAAGAAATTTTATCATTTTTCTTGTTTTACTTGTTGTGCTTTATTTCCTTACCGGTATTGCTGATGACATCAGATACTGGGTTGCTGCTTCATTTGAAGAATTAGGGCAGCAGGATAGGGCAATATCAAGTTATGAGGCAATAATAAAGGATTTTTCACTTACAATTGAAAAATGTAAAAAAGATCTGTTAAGACTTGATCCTATTCGATTTAAACATTTCAAAGAAACAGGAAGAAGTAAGAAAAAAAAGATAGAGCTCGATATCTGACGGTGCGTTATGGGACAATTACTGGATGTTTTAGTTCATAATGCTGGGATTATCAAGGATAATGATCTTTGCAGTATAATTAAAGATGACGGCGATATAGATTTCAATTTCTATATCGCTGACTCATATACAGAAGTTATTTCTAAAACAAAACAAAACAAGTTTAACATTTTTATATCTGATATCGATATTAAGGGTCTGAATCCTCTTGATGTGTTCAGGTCTGTAAAAGTAGTAAATCCTAATACTCTTATAGTTATCATATCTGATTTAAAATGGGAAAAACTTGCTTTGAGTGCGATTAAAGAAAAAGTTGTTGATTACCTGATTATTCCTTATAGCAGTTATGCTGAATTAAAATTAGTTCTTATTAAAGCAGGAGAACGTTTTTCCCTGCACAGAGAAAAAGAGCAATTAAGAAAACAACTTCAGGATAGGGTGAAATTCCATAATATTATTGGAAAAAATCATAAGATGCAGGGGATATATAATCTTATCTCCAACATTGCTGATAAGGATATAACTATATTGATTGGCGGAGAAAGTGGAACGGGTAAAGATCTTGTTGCGCAGGCTATTCATTACAATAGTTTCAGAAAAAACAAACCATTTATAAAGATGAATTGTGCTGCAATTCCTGATGAGCTGATCGAAAGTGAATTATTTGGTCATGAAAGAGGATCCTTTACAGGCGCATTTTCAAGGAGGGCAGGAAGGTTTGAACAGGCCCATCATGGAACTATGTTTTTAGATGAGATTGGTGATATGAGTCTTGCTACCCAGGCAAAGGTTCTTCGTGTAATTGAAAATAAGGAATTTGAGAGAATTGGCGGAAAGGATACTATTAAAGTCGATGTCAGGATAATAGCCGCAACAAATAAAGACCTTGTTATGGAATCTCAACAAGGCCGTTTTCGTGAAGATCTTTTTTATCGTCTTAATGTCGTAAGTATTCTTCTTCCACCTTTGAGAGAAAGAAAAGAAGACATATTACTTTTGACAGATTATTTTCTAAATAAATTTAATGAAAAATTTGGAAAAGAAGTCACTGGATTCAGCTTTGATGCAATGAGCTATTTCCATGAATATTCCTGGCCGGGAAACATTCGGGAAATGCAGAATGTCATTGAAAGCGCTGTTGCTCTATCGATGGATGATACTATTGACATCGGAAATCTTCCCTATAAACTAGGTGACATAAAACTTACTTCATCAGTTGAAAACATTGTTGAAAACAGGACAACGCCGATTGAACCAGTTGAAATGATGTCAGAACTACCGGTTGAAGTAAATCACGAAAGTATGTCTTTAGAGGATCTTATCGATCAATTGATAAATCGTAATCAGAGTTTGGATGAGGTTGAAAGGTTGATGATCAAACAGGCAATGAGGCGAACTGATGGTATTCAGAAAAAAGCTGCAAAAATACTTGGTCTTGGCAAAGGCGGAATACAGTATAAATTAAAGAAACATGGAATTGTTGTTTCAAAAGTGGTGAATTGAACATTCCGAGGAGGAAAAATGGCTGAAAAATCATTCAGGCGAAAACAATATATAGTTAAAAAAGGTTTTCAATCCAGATTGATCACAATAATTCTCTTACTAGTACTTATCGTTGCAAACATCACAGGTGGACTTATATATGGAGTTTTAAGGACTGATGTCAGTCGTGGATGGCTTGTCAATACATTTGGATTAAGTGATGCGGATGATATGTTACTTCCGGCAGTTTTAGTTGCAGAGATTATTAGTTTTTTGATTGTAGGTGTGATAAGTCTTTTTGTTTCTCATCGAATGGCCGGACCTATTTATCGATTTGAAAAGGTAACGGAGGGTATGAGTCAAGGTGACTTCACAATTCATGTCAAACTAAGAGATAAAGACGAGTTTAAAGACCTTGCCGATTCTTTTAACAATATGATCAACAAATTGACTGAACATATGGACGAACTCAAAGACAGTTCACAGGATTATATCAAGGACGTACAGCAGTATCTGGATAAACAAAAAAATATTCCTGAAGATGTGAAAAAACAAATAGAGGGGAGTTTACATACTTTTAAAGAAAAAGTGGATTTTTTCAAAACAAAGTATAAAGATGATGAAAACGATAATTAGAAAACGTGATGAAAGATTTAACCCCGAAAGTATTGATCTTGAAGAAATAAAAAAACTTATAAAAAAGCTTCAGGATCCGGATTGGTCTGAGCGTAAACGCGCTGCTTATCAGCTTCAGGAACATGGTGATGAAATAGTTCCATATCTGGAAAAAACTCTTTCTTTTGATAATGAAGATATTCGATACTGGTCAACCATTATTCTTGCCAGAATTGGTGGGAATGCGGTTGCTCCATTGATAACCCAATTGAGTGACTCTGACCGCGAAATGAGAGCATTTGCTGCAAAAGCGCTTGGAGAAACACAGGATCCTCGAGTTATTGATCATTTGATCAATGCTTTAGGAGATGAAAGCTGGAGTGTAAGGAGAAATGCGGCTGAAAGTCTGATAAATATGGGAAAAGTGGTTATTAAACCATTGGCTGGAGCATTAAAAAATAAAAATGAAGATATTCGATACTGGGCGATAAGAATTCTTGGCGAACTTGGTTCTATTGGTCTTGATCCTCTTATTCTCCTCCTTGAAAAAGGAACGAAGGATATGCGTATTCTTGCTGCTGAAGCAGTTGGAGAAACAAAAGATGAAAGAGCTGTACCATATTTGATAAAAGTATTATCAGATAAGAGTTGGAGTGTGAGGAAAAATGCTGCAAAATCCCTTGAAAAACTTGGTGAAGTCGCTGTTCCGGACTTGACAAAAGAACTTTCAAACAAAAATCCAGACGTTCAGTATTGGATTGTAAAAATTCTTGGAAATCTCGGGAAATATGCAGTAAAAGAAATTATTTCCTCGCTTAATGATGAAGATAGTCTTTCCCGTTATGGTGCTGAGAAAATATTTGAATATATGGGGAAAATTGCAGTAGAGCCACTCATTGAAATACTAAAATTTGGAAAAAAAGAAATGAGGAAGAATGCTGCGGAAGCACTTGGTAATACAAATGATGTACGCGCTATTCCGATGCTGATAGATGCCCTGAAGGATGAATCCTGGTTTGTAAGAAAAAATGCTGCGTCTGCCTTGGAAGAGTATGGTGAAGCTGCTATTGCAGATCTTACCAAGGCGTTGACGGGAGATAACGAGGATATCCAGTTTTGGGCAACAAAGATATTGGCTAAAGTTGGAATAAAAAATTATGATCCATTGCTTAAAATATTGGAAAAAGGAAGTAAAGACGCAAGATTTTTTGCAATTGAAGCATTAAGCAAATGTAGCGATAAAGATGTTGTAACTGCATTGATTAGATTGTTCAAGGATAAGTCCTGGCCAGTACGCAATAAGGCTGCAGAAGCAATAATTTCTCTGGAAAAGGATGCACTTCCTGAAATAATAAAAAATCTTAAGAATGATAATAATAATATTCGATTCTGGTCAACTCATGTATTACAGAAATTATCCAGATATTCCAGATCATATCTTATGCAATCTCTACATTCCGGAGATATGGAAACAACATTGTACAGTATTTTTGCTCTGGGAGAACTTGGAGACAGAAAAGTTATGAATGATCTATATATATTTCTAGACGATAGCAATGAGTGGATCAGAAGGACTACTGTAACTTCGTTGATTAATATTGACAGGTATATTGCATTTGAAAAAATCCTTCCCTATATGTTGAATGATAGCGATAGTTCAGCTCAATGGATTATAAAAAGCTTTGCAAACCTTGAAGATGAAGCTTTTGCAGAATTTGTTTTTAGTGACTATTTCCTGAAAGCTGATAATATTCGAACAAAGAGAATTTTACTTTCAACAGTAGTAAATTCATTTCCTGGAAAAAATGTATTTAAGAGTCTTTCGCAATATATCATTAACACTTTGGATAACAGGAATTTTGGATGGTTTTTTAATGAACTGTATAATCTTCCAATTGAGTTTTTGCCATTCTATATCAAGGCGACTGCATTAAGAGATGAAATATTTCCTTCATTGGAAACTTTTTTCAATAAATTTGATGTTGAAGGAAGAAAAATACTTAAGGGCTTACTTGAAACTGCCTCTGAAAATGAAAAAACATTTATCGCAAAGTTACTGTCAAATTAATAATTAATGTCGTAACAGACAAAAAGGAGATTGAAGTGAAAAAATTATTTATATTAGCAATTATCTGTATTATTTCATGTATTTTGAATACCAGGGTGTATGCTGAAGCTGAAATCAAACCTGATTTTTCTAAATTGAAAAATAAAGATATAAATATTTATAGAATACTGTTAAGAGGAGTTGCAACCAGTACAAATTCCTTTTCAGAAGAAAAAAATGAGTTTGAAAATGAGTTATACATATCTCAGCTTGTTCGAGATGTTAATAAAGCTGGAAATATTATCATCCAGACCAATATTGATAGTGAAAAATCATTTATAAATGGGGATGAAGTAAATCCCTCCTCTCTTGGATCAATGTATTTTACTGAGATGGATAAATTTGGAAATGTGATTTCATCTGTGGTTGAAAGTGGTCAAAAAAATTCAGCACATGAATTTCAATTGAGTTTTCCTGATAAAAAAATGAAAATTGGTTATATTTGGACAAGGAAAGTAGTTATTGAAAAAGTGGGTAAAAAATATCCAGTTGAATGTAAATATAAAATAACTGGGTTTGAAAAAATATCTGGGAAGAATTGTGTAAAAATCGAATCAGTTTCTTCTTATAAAGGTGATCCTCGTCATAGCATGGAAACTAAAGGAATTATTTATTTTAATCTGAAGCGATCTATTATTGAAAAAAGTGTTGTTTCAAGTTTTATAAAATCAGAGGCAACTGTCCAGATTGGTGGTATAGAATCTAAAAACAAGTATTCGGTATTTCTTACGGTAACAACGGAGCATATTGAATGACTTCTGCTGTAGGAATCCTGTCTGGTGGGCTTGACTCATTACTTGCGGTTAAATTGCTACAGAATCAGGGAATTGAAATTCATGGATTACATTTTGAAATCCTGTTTTCAGAAAAATATCAGAAAAATAATGAAAAATATGAGGACATGAAATCTGCGGCGCTTGAGTCTGGATATACTCTTCATATTGTAGATATAGTAGATGACTATCTTGAAGATGTATTGAAAAATCCAAAGTATGGTTATGGAAAAAACATGAATCCCTGCCTTGATTGTCATATTTATATGATTAAAAAGGCTGGAGAATTCATGAAAAAAATTGGTGCTGATTTTATTTTCAGCGGCGAGGTTCTTGGACAGCGGCCAATGACTCAGATGCTTGAAAAACTTATCCTTATAAACAAGGTAACAGGTCTTGGTGAATACCTTCTTCGTCCGTTGAGTGCAAAACTTTTAGAACCTACAATTCCTGAAAAAACCGGACTGGTCAATAGAAGTAAATTAGAAGGAATAGAAGGGCGTGGAAGAAAAATACAGATAGCTTTGGCAAAAGAATTCGGGATAACAGAATATCCTTCTCCTGCTGGAGGGTGCTTATATACGGATCCCGGATTTTCGTGTCGAATAAAAGATATTATGACCCATGATCCTTGTTTTACAGCAAGAGATATTTATTTTATGAAATATGGAAGGCATTTCAGATTTGACGATTGTCGGATAATCGTTGGAAGGGATTTTGCAGAAAACAATGCTCTTGAAGAAGCCAGCGGAAATTTATGGAGATGTTCACCTGAAACTGTTCCTGGTCCTACTTCTGTTATTATTCAGGATTCCGGCAGCGAGAAAAAAATCTCAGATAAAATTATAAAGTTTTCTGTCGATCTTGTAGCAAGATATACTAAAAATCAACCTATTAAAGTAATTGTGTTTTCGCCTGATGGAACTGAGGAAATACTAGATGGACATCCAGTCAAGGACGAAGATTCAAAACAATACAGGATAAATCAATGAGTAGTATAACTAGCTATTCTTTAATATCAATTTTAATATTATTTTTGTTGTTATCGCCTTTTGTTTATGGGAAAGATATGAACAAGAGTGTTTTGAAATCAACAGGTTATAAATATCTTGATTCTTTTAAAGATGAATTAAACTGGGGAGATACTTTACAGGATTCCTATAAAGTTGCAGATATCTGGTCGAAATATCTTGATAAATTTGATCAGTTGGACTTTGATCATACCAGTTCCATTGAGTATAAAGCCTGGAAATTTAAATTTTATCAACAGTTAGAGGGATATTATAAAAAATCCAAAGAAGCAGTAACCTATAGAAATATTTCAACTGAAAGGGATGTTTTAAAAGATGTTCTGGATATGTGGCTCGTGCTTTATCCATATTTTGAGTTAAAAAAAACATCAAAAAGTTCCTATTTCTGGTTTGCCAAAATAAAAAACTATTATCGGCTTTATGAATGCTCTAAAAGTAATCCAAATGATTCTACAACCATTGCAATTCAAAATGTATTTAGATATCTTTTGAAAATAAAGCCTCATTCAAATGATAGAGTTTATTATAATATGTGGTTGCAGGACTTTACGGCAATGTGCCAGGAATACAGTAGTACATTGGATGATAAATTGCTTGATAAAATGAAATTTTATCTCAAACTTGCTCCTTTTTATACCAAATCTCAAATAGTTTATGCTTTGAATGAAGATCCAGAAGTAGCAGTTACTGTAATGATGAGACTTTTTGGTAGAAACTATAAAGAAATATATATTTATAGAAATTATGAGAAAAGAAGAATTCCTGGAGGAAAGAAATAATGATTTGCAGTATGACTGGTTTTGGTGCCCAAAAGTCTGTTAATAATGAATTTGAACTTGTTATGGAAATAAAATCCTATAATGCAAAAGGATGTGAACCACATATAAAACTTAGCCATGAAATAGCATATATGGAACAAAAAATAAGAAGGATGCTGAGTACATATGTAAAACGTGGAAAAGTCTATTTATATATCAAGTACATTAATCTTCGCGAAAAGAAGGGAAAAGTTATTATAAATAATTCGATTATTCCAGAAATTCAAAAAAGCATATCAATATTGGAATCAAAGCTTAAGCATAAAATAGATTTTTCATATAGGGATGCGCTCAGTATTCCTGACTTTTTAAATGTAGTTTATGATTCAAATGATAAAACCTGTAAGGATGCAAAAGAAGTACTAGACAGTTTCACTGAAGTCATGGGAGACTTTTTGTTTTCTCAGGAAAAAGAAGGGCGTGAACTCAGAAAAGATCTTGAAAAAAGGTATAAGCTAATGGTTAAGGCCTGTGAGAAAATAGAAAAACTTGGAAACAAAAGTGTGAAATCACGTAGAGATAAGATTAAAAAAATGATGTCTAAAATTCTTGATGATGAAAAAATCAGTCAGGATAGAGTTGAAAATGAACTTGCTATTCAGCTTAATAAACTTGATATTACTGAAGAATTGGTTCGGTTAAAATGCCATTTTAAACAGTTGCGCGCACTTTTAGACACAAATAAATCAAAATCGACTACCAGAAAAGACGCTGTTTCAAGAAGTAAATCCTATAAAACTGTTGGTCTTCAAATTGATTTCATATGTCAGGAAATTCTTCGTGAAGCAAATACAATTAATTCAAAAAGTGATGATATTCAGATAATAAAATCAAGTCTTGTAATCAAAACAGAAATCACAAAACTCCGTGAGCAAGGAAGAAATATTAAATAGAATCCAGCAATATATTTAAAGAAAAAATTGACATAAAATAAATACTTTTTTAATTTAATAAATTATACTATTCTTGACCTATAGAGTGTAATTAACGTATAATATAATTAGGTGTATTATTTTATATTTGAGCTGTTAACTTAAGCTTATTCTGGGAGTTGATTAATGGATACTTATTTTGCTTCTGCAGAACGAACGGATAAAAAAAAATTAGCTTCTGAAATAAAAATGGTGACCGAGAGCCAGGTGATATCGACCTTACTTCTTTCAGTTGGTGGGTTAGTTGCCATTCTTGATGAAAATCGTCAAATTTTAGCAATCAATGATTCTTTTCTTAAATTACTTGGAATTACTGACCCTTCTGAAATTCTTGGATTGCGTCCTGGAGAGGCATTAAAGTGTATTCATTGCAACAAAGAGCCTGGCGGATGTGGTACAACAAAATTTTGTTCTACCTGTGGAACTGCAATTGCAATAGTAGCTAGTTTGAAGGAAAACAAACCTTCTGAGAGACTCTGTGCTTTAACCTTCTTTAGTGAAGGTAAAGCAGTTGACATTGCCTTGAGTGTTAAATCACAACCGATAAAAATGAATGATACAACGATATTACTTCTATTTTTGAAAGATATAACCTCAGAACAGCAGAGAGCAGCATTGGAAAGAACATTTTTTCATGATATTAATAATATGTTGAGTGGTTTATTAGGAACCAGCGAATTGCTTTTACTTGAAAATAACAAATCTGATATCGTAAAAAGTATTCATGAATCGTCATTGAGATTGATGCGGGAAATAGACATTCAAAAATGTTTATTACAAAGTGGAACCAAAGGTTATCGACCATTCTGGCAAACGCTTGATGTTGCTCAGGTTATGGATGAATTAAAATCAAATTTTAAGAACCATCATGCTACAAAAAATAAAACAATAATTTTTCAACCGATAACATCCTCACTTAGTGTCAAAACAGATGTGTCTTTATTGCTACGTATTCTTAGCAATATGCTTACTAATGCTCTTGAGGCGACGGAAGAAAATGGGACAGTCAAATTTTGGCTGAATAATGAAAATAATTTCCTGACTTTTTTTGTATGGAATAGACAATCTATTCCAAAAGATATTTCTAGAAGAATATTTCAACGTAATTTCAGTACTAAAGAGGGGTCAGGAAGAGGGATTGGAACCTATTCCATGAAATTATTTGGAAATCAAATACTTGGTGGTAAGATCAATTTTACAACATCTGAAAAAGATGGTACTGTTTTTACTTTATCTTTGCCCGTTTGATGAAATTATAATTCCACAAGCTCATACTCAGTTTGACCCATACCAAGTTTTTCGGCATATGGAAATGCATTCCTACCCTTTTTAAATAAAGGCTTGCCATTTATTTGATCGATTTTATCCATACATGCCTGATCAATTGCCACTGGATCGGTTGAAGCAAAAATTCCGATATCTTGAATAATCGGTTTCATTTTGAAACCTTCACAATCGCAACCTTTTGTGATATTGATTGCAAAGTTTATGTAAATGTTTTCCCTGTTTAATTGTGCTGCGTAGGCATATTCTGTGACTCTTTCTATAAAACTTCCTGAAAATGATTTAAAAAAATTTGGTAAAATTGCATTTTTTCTACAAATGGCTATACACCCCGCGCATCCAGTGCATTTTTTAGGATCTATTTTTGCTTTAATCCATCCTTTTGAGATCGCACTTACAGGACAATATTTAATACATGCTCCGCAGCGATTACATAAAAATGGTATAACAAGAGGTCTGGCATTTGAATGTTGGTACATTTTTCCGGCACTAGAAGCAAATCCCATTGCAAGCTGTTTCATAGCACCACCAAAACCAGCCATGCGATGTCCTTTGAAATGACTTAACACAATAAATTTTGAAAAATCTTCAAAACCTTTACCAAGAAAACATTTCTGAAAATGTTTTCCGGGAATTTCAACAATGCAGTTTTCTTCACCATTTTCACCATCAGCAATGATTATCGGCAATTCATCAAAACCGTGTTTCTCAGCAATTTTCCTGTGATTAGTTGCTTTTGATCTTTGACCTGCATATAAGACATTTGTCTCTATGTAACAGCTTTCAATTTCTTTTTCCTTCAATAGATCAATGATTCCGACATAATGATCACTACCTAAAAAAGTAATGTTTCCTTTTTCGCCAAAGTGTACTTTTAATGGAACTTTATCTTTAAGTGTTATTTTTTCCTCATCTATCAATTTAACTAATAATTGCTTAGCTGTTTCGCTCTTTTCCTGAGCCGTATTTTCGTTACTGACAGGTTTAAAAAAAACTTTAACCATAAGATTCTCCTATTGAAATGTCGTAAGTATTGCAAATTAAATTTAAAATCATTGTAACTGGCAATTTCGGAAAATCCAGCTAGGCAGAGATCATTTTTACTTGTTCGATTGATATTCTGTTTTCCATAGTATTCCCTTTTGTTATGCAAGCATATTGAGATAATTCATTAAACTTATTATTCCAATCAGGATGATTAAAAGAATTGACCATAGAATGATTGCATTTCTCCAGGCCTTATGTGCCTTATCCTTTTCCCACCAGCTTAGAGGTTTAATCCCCTTTATATGGAAAGTTACAACTCCTGCAAGATTAAGTGCAATGAGATTTACGGCAAATAACATTGCAGCACCAAAAGATGCTGATAAGCTTCCTGATCCAAGGAGCATTCCCATGGTTACAAGTGGTGGAAGCATAGCGACAGCAACCATTACACCAATCAATACACTTGAAGCGCCAGTAGTAAAAGCCAGAACTCCTGCGCAACCTGAGGCCAAAGCAAGGACAATATCAGAGATACTTACCTGTGTCCGGGCTTTAATTTCAGCAATTGATGGATCTGGATTAAAGAACAAGCCAAGCGAAATTGCAAATACTGAAGCTATTATAATACCTGTCAGAAGTGTTTTAACTGATTTTTTAGCGAGTTTGGAATCTGCAAGTGTGGTTGCCAGTGCGAGTCCGACATTTGGCCCTAGAAGAGGGGCGATGACCATTGCCCCAATGATAACAGCGACATTATTCCTTAAAAGTCCAATGAAGGCAACAATGGTTGAAAGAACCAGCATGGTTAACCATGTATTGTTGAAAGTGGCTGCTTCTTCAACTGCAGTATATAATTCAACTCTGCTTATCCTGTCAATTTTTTCAGTTGAATTCTCTTCAATTTCGGACTCGAGTACTTCCTGAGTTTCTGCTGGTTTAATTTCAGCTTTTGGTTTCTGTTTTTTTAGAGTGGGGATTACTGCTTCGACTTTGAGGATGATAATACGAACATTTTTCATTGCTGAGAAATTTTTCTCTAGCTGATCCAGAAGTTCAACGCTTTCACTGGTATCAACAAGTATTTTCAGTCTTATTTCGCCTTTGTGTAGACTGTCTTTCCATGTATTGATATATTCATTTTCTTCCAGAAAGTTTTCAAGTGCTGGAAGAAGTTCGTGTGGCCCATAAAATTCAATTAATCTTAAACCCATGGTTATATGATATAGAGAAAATGTGTGAAATACAATCACATTCTATTGAGACTATTTCCATAATAAAGAAGATTCAGTTTTGATGCCTTTTTTCTTTAATTTTTCAATAATATATTTCTGTTTAGTATCGGCCGACAATAACTTGGGAAGGGTGAGAATGTCTCCTTTGCCAAGACCGGAATTTTTAAGAAGTGGTTCGATATTTCTAATCTTATTGCCAGCGAGAAACAGTTTTTGAATTTCGACTAAACTGATCAATGGTTTGATAATGTTAATTCGATTTTTATCAAGATTTAAGAAATTTAGCTTTATGAGATTTTTAAGAGGAGTGATATCAGTAATCAAATTATGTTGCAAGGAAAGATGAGTCAAATTTTTTAATTCTGATAAAGGTGAGATACTCCTTATTCTATTATCAAAAAGCAGAAGACATTTTAAATTTTTTAAATTTTCAATTCCTGAAATATTTCTTAAATGATTGGATTGGAGTGAGAGAGCAAATAAGTTAAGAAGTCCATTCAATGGATTAAGATTACTTATCATATTTTTTCCTAAAGACAGAGTCCTCAATTGTGTAAGCTTTTTCAGGGGAGAAACATCAGATATCTGATTATTGGTAAGATCAAGCTCTCTTAAATTAACAAGATATTTTAAAACAAAAATGTTTTTAATGTAATTGTTTTTAAGGTAAAGATAACGAAGACCATTTATATAACTCAGAGGTGTAAGATCTTTGATCTGATTATTAGGAAGATCAAGATATTTAAGATTTGAACAATAGCTGATACCGATAAGGCTTTTGATGCAATCCTTTTCACTTCTTGTTTTTATCTCAAGTTTCTGTTTATGAACAAGACGTTTTATTTTCTTTAAATCAGAAGGATAAATATCATCTTCTGCATTATTAAGTTTAGCGCGGATCAGATTTTCCAGAATCTTATCTTCGAATTTAACAGGTTTTTCAGTACACCATGCTATGTTTGCTATTAAAAGTAGAAAAAGTATTATTATTAACTTCATATTTACTACAGTATCATAATAACCAGAATATTTCATAAACTAGAACATAATATGATTAGTCATGACGCATCAGGGCACATTGAATTTTTTTGAACATCAAAGAAAATTCAAGTCCTTCTGACACAATCTATATTGATATTTGATATTAATTTTCCTTCGTATTTTTTTTTGATAAAGGTTTTTTTTATTACGACACAGTATGCAGCCCCGTTCCCTACAAAGATTATTTTAATGACAAAAAAAAATCACCGGTTCTTTAAAACCGGTGATTAGGAAGGTAGTAGTTTTATGTTATCCTGATTTCTCAGGTTATCATACTATGCACGGCCAACAAGATAAGTAATTTTGTTAATAGCATTTTCATATAATTTGATTTCTGCATTAAGATTGTTTTCTCTAGCCTGAAGTAAACTGTTTTGAAAATACTCATTCAACTGTGAATTAAGTGGTAAATAAGCATCGCGATTTTCGATGTCAAGGTTAGTAATGTAATCAACATATAATTCAAGATATACAGAATATTCAACGTCAATTGGATATTCATTTCCTGGATTATAATTATCAGTGATTGTTTCCCTCATTTTTGTAATCGAATCCATATAGTCACATCTTTTGATTGTTCCGTTATCTAAAGATAGAAGAACATAGTATTCTTTTATTTTATTCATGTCTTCATTGAATTTTTCTATAGCGATGTTACGATACATATTCGATAATTGATCCTGATCCAGTGAGATCATCTGAGCGTTTAAAGTG
>DAOVTB010000080.1 GCA_030633305.1 Candidatus Muiribacteriota bacterium | reverse complement strand
ATTTAATAAACTGTTAGATATGATGTAAATGCAGTGTACATAAAGGAAAAAGAAGTTATTGATGACTTTTGGATTTTCTAAATATATATTTTATGATTAAAAATTATGCAGTATAAAGTTAAAAAAAGTAGCACAATATTCTAGTTTGTTTCAAAATTAAGCAAAAAGTAACAAAGGTGAAATTATTGAGTATAAAAATAATTTTATGAGTGTAATCGATGATAACTTAGACGAAAAAAAAAAGTCAAAAAAATGTAAATAATCCTAAAAAATAACTGTTAAAACAGCAGATTATTTTTTAGGATTATTTTGAAATTAAACAGATTTTGTTGTTCAGGTAGTTTTGTAATTCATCTTGATCATTTTTTTCTGAACACACCACCAGTCTATAACCAGTTTTGGATCACAGTCAGGGAAGTTTTCAACAGACCATGCATGAACTTTTAGAGGTTTATCAATATGAATGAGATGTTCTCGGTGTGAAATAAGAAGATTATCAATTCTTTGATGACATGTCTGGGAATTTCCGATATGTTTTTTTAACCTTAAAGGTTTTGTGGTTTGTTTTTCTTCTCCAAAATTGACTAGATAATTTAACCATGACAATTTTGTTTGCTTGAATTCGCTTTTCAATATTTGTAAAGCTTTTTCGCGCTTATACCCTTTGTTTGCCAGCTCTGTGGCTCGTCTTGAAATAGTACAGACTTCTTCGGCACTTTGTTTTTCTTTGAGAAAAATAGAACTCATAATTATCAAATTTTCCCTTCTTGTTATTACCGCTATTATAATGGCGAATTCTGTGTAAGTCAAATAATATCATTTGACAAGATAGTCAGTATTTTATGAGAATAGGCGTAGAAGATTTGTTTTAACAAAGGGGAATAATAAAAAAAATAAAATAAAATAAAATTATGTGTTTTTGATGAGAATGATGAAAACAATTGAAAATAAGGAGATGCAAAAATATTATGAAAATAGGATGTATACAATTTTCTCCCGTATTGGATCAAGTTGACAAAACGATAGAAAAATTACGAAAAATAATGCCCGTAAATTCCGGATTTGAATTGTTGGTCCTTCCAGAATTAGCGAATTCAGGGTATAACTTTAAGTCCAGAGAACATGCGTTTGAAAATTCTCAGTCAATAAAAAATAGTGAATTTTTAAATTATCTTATAAATGAATGCAACAAATTTAATTTTTATATAGTTACAGGATTCAATGAACGTGATGGAGATCATATTTTTAATTCTTCTATATTGCTGGGACCTAAAGGTATAATTGGAAATTATCGAAAAATTCATCTTTTTATGAATGAAAAAGATCACTTTTCAAAAGGAAATCTCGGAGTACCTGTATTTGATATTGGAAAGTGTCGAATCAGTATGCTTATCTGTTTTGACTGGATGTTTCCAGAAGTTTGGAGATTGGCTGGATTAAATGGAGCTGATATTGTATGCCATCCATCAAATCTTGTTCTTCCAGGATTCGCTCAACGTGTGACTCCTGTCTATGCACTTCTAAATAAATATTATGTGATAACTGCTAATCGTATTGGAGCTGAAGGTGATCTTACTTTTACAGGCATTTCTACTATATCAGGACCAGACGGCACTGTTTTATGTCAGGCCACTGAAACAGGAGAAGAAATTATAAGCGTTGATATCGATATAGAACATGCAAGAAATAAATGGATAACTCCTCGAAATCATGCCTTTGAAGATCGAATGCCATCTGAATATAAGGGTTTAGTTGAATAAATATAAAGATTTAAACACAAAAATTATTATGAAACTGTTTGATTCTGTAATCTATAGAAAATATAAATAAGAAAATCAATAAAATAACCGATATCATCAACAACTATGAAAAAAATGATAGCCGTGATTTTTTTATTTATTTTTTTTGCTATAGCTGAAAATGCTATATGTAGTGGTACATTAACGTATTCTGAAAAACTCAGGAGGTGTTTAGAGTCATTTGAAACAAAGCAGGTTTTTAATGTGCCATATAAAAGGGAATTGATTTCAACAGATCTTATTGATAAAGAGATTTCAAGTAGCCGAATCAGGGAATTCAAAGTAAATTTAAATAATATTTCCATGATTCAATCGTTAAAAATTGACTTAAATAATAAAACGTTAATAAATATTAGTACGATTTATAAAAAAATGATACCTATAACTGCAGAATTGGAAATTGGTGATAATGAAATATTAATTACTGTGAGTTCCAGTCAAGGCAATGTTTATTTATTGAAAAGAAAAATTATATATAATCCTATTGTGCTGGTTGCTCCTGAAGAGAAAACAACAACCTTTAATAGTATTGTACCGTTTGAATGCTGGACTGGAGATGCGCGTTTAACCAAGATCAAGATAAGGTGTCAATTAGCGGGAAAAAGTTCAGAAGAATATGTTATAGAAAAGCAGGGTGACTTGTTCAAATTTGGAATCCCGGTTGACTCGGCAGGAATTTACAAATGTTTGGTGCTTTCTGATGATCATGAATTCAGAAAATTTAAAATTGTAAAAAAAGAAATTCCGTTTAAAGTAAAATTATTATTTATTGGATATAATTCTGAAAATCCACAACAATCAAGTGTCCGACTTGTGGATTTAAATAGATCAGGAAATAACATTATGCGATGGAAACCTGGTGAGAAAAAGTTTCTTTCGTCTGGGATTAATAGAAATAATACATTTTTTCTGGATAAAATAATTGTTAATGCTGAAGAGCAATATTGTATTTTGAAAAGTCTTGATCTCCAACCGGAATTAAACATAAAGATGTATATGTTATCAAAGCCGACCGAGTATTTTGAAAATGGCTCTGTTGTTGTTCCGCTTGTTTTGGAAGTGGACAGGACATATATACCTGTTGGTGAAAAGGCAGAATTCAGAATTTCATCTAATGCTGTTCCGGTATACAAATGTAATCTCAGGATTAATGATACCAGTGTAACTTCTTCGACTCCTGAAGGTATATATCGTTATCAATTTGAAAAAAAGGGGAAGTATACAATTCTTGCTGAACATGATGGGAATTTCAGTTTGCCACTTAATATAGAAGTTGGAGAGCTGAAAATCGGGGAATTGAAGAAATTCAATTTGAGTTTCAGAGAACTTTATAAAATCCTGTATAGGTTTAAGGATAAGGAATTACCGGAAACCAATGAAGAATTGACGAACTTTTTTAATTATCTATGGCCAGCGATAAGTTTTGATAAACACCACTCTGTTGGTTGGGTGATTTCAAAGATACTTTCAAGAGATGGCGAATCAGCTTTAAAACTTGTTCATCTTGAAAGAGGAGATATTATCAGAGCTATTGATGGATACAAAATAGATTCAGCTGAAGAAAGAAAAAGGCTTTGGAAAAGTTTAATGAAGAATTTTATAAAAAATAAAGATAAGAGGATTATGATTTTTGATATAGAAAGATCAGGAAATCCTCTGAGAATTATTTATAAATTTAGATAACTGGAGATAGAGTGATGAAAAAGGTACTGATTTTAATTTTTATTTGTTATTTGATGAATGTGATGGGATATTCGGCGGATAAAGGTAAAATTTTGCTTTATAAGTCAGATGAGCGTCTAAGTCTGAACAGGCTGGTAAAAGATCTTATTCAGGTTATGAAGATGGATCGCGAATACAGGGATGCAACATTTATAATAGATGGCAGTCTTGAGCAGGAAGTAAATATTAACTTAAAAAAATCTGAGGTTACACCTTTACAGGCGCGGAACATACTTGAAGTAATCCTGGAAAATTACAATTATGTAGTTTTATATCAGAAGCGTTATTCAAACAGGAAGTTAAAGAAAGGTAAAAAAGAAAAAATTGTCAGGATAATGCAGAGGGATTCTGCTACGAAAAAAGGAATGGCTAAGCTGGGTGATGGAACCGGAGATGATCAGTTTATAACTTATCTGATCAAATTGAAATTTATTCGATCAAAGGATATACACGCCATGTTGAATAGTTTTTCTCCTGGTATAAAAATGCTTGATTTTGGTAATTATATGATCGTTACAGATTATGCATCAAATGTGGATACTATTATGTCAATTATTAAAAAACTTGATGTTAAAAGCAATAAACCAGAATTCCAGATAATTCCTCTCATGTTTATCACTTCAGATGATATGGAGATGAAACTGAACAAAACATATCAGAAGATTTTTTCCGATGATTTTTTAGCTATTTCTGAGCCAATGACTAATTCGGTTCTTGTGGTAGCTAATAATGAACAAATTGGATCAATTAGAAAATTTGTGAAAAAAATGGATCGGGATGATTATAATTCGCAGAATCAGTTTAAGATCTTCATGATCAAATACGGTGTAGTTGATGAAATCAGGCAATACATTGAGAAAGTCTTGAATTTAGATGAAAAGACTAACAATTATTTTGTAACATTGATACCGGATCAGAGGATGAATGCATTGATTGTAGCGTCTTCATCCAAAAAAATGATTGCTACGATTGAAAATTTAATAAAGAAAATCGATAAACCTTCAAATTCTGATTCTAATGCAATCATAATTCATCCACTTAAAAATGCAAATGTAACAGATTTAATCCTGGTTCTTGAAAAACTGTTTCCAGAATTGACGGCAAAGGAAAAAAATACTTCGTCAGGGGATTATGTTTCCATAGTCGGAGACGAAAGGACAAATACTCTTCTTATTACAGCTCCGCATGCAAAAAGGATTCAGTTTGAACGTGTTATCAATCAGCTTGATATTTTTCCGCCTCAAGTAATGGTGGAGGTATTGATTGTGGAATTATCTCTAAGAAAATCCAGGACTATTGGAGTTGAATGGGGACTTTTTAATAAAGATCGTACCAGTACAAGAGGTTTTGTGACCTCACAGTCAGGTCTTAAAAATAATATTATTTCTTCTCAGGGAATGAATATTGGAATGTTCAATGGAGCGGTCGATCTTGAAAAACTTGCTAAAAATGATGTTAATGAATTATCTAAAATCGAAGCATTGATGGCTTTGTACCAGAATGATTCAGACTTTGATATACTTTCTGCTCCAAAGATATATGTTCTTAACAGAAAAGAGGCTAAAATTGTTGTTGGAGAAGAAATTGCGACTCCTGAAGGGGTGATTCGATCACTTGATACTGGGAATACTGATGTAACAAATTTTAAATATAAGAATGTTGGTATAAACCTTACTCTTACACCAGTAATAAATGACGAAAATCATGTAACAATGCAAATAAATCAGACGATTACAAAGCGACAGGAAGAAACTCTTTATGATTTTCAAATCCCGGTTTTTACAAAGCGGGAAGCAGCAACTCATATTACTATTAAAAATGGTGAAACGATTGTTCTTGCAGGTATGGTCAGTGAAGATAAAACTCGCATAGTTGATAAAACTCCATTTCTTGGGGATATTCCGTTATTTGGTGGATTGTTTAAGAAAACAAGGGATATTTCCAAAAAAACAGACCTGCATATTTTCATAACTCCACACATCGTTTATCATCCGGAACAAAGGGACAGGTTTTCTAGAAAAATAACTGATAATAATAAAAATTTCAAATATCATTCATCCAGAAAGGATAAAAGATATAGGGATACCAGACAGAAGGTGAAGAGAATTCTTAAAAACAATAAAAGCATGATTAAAAACATGTGATGGGGAAGATTAGTGGCACTTTTTGAGTACAAAGGAATTAAGAAAGATTCAGGAAAAAAGACAGTAGATTTTATATGGGCAAAGAATTCTGAAGATGCCCGGCAGAAGCTTACATATCAGCTAATGATCGATATTACTGTTAAAGAAGTCCCTGAGAAACGGATCAAGAGAAAACTTGGGTTGCAAGCTGTAAAAAGACGGGATATGATTTCTTTTTTGAAGAAATTTTCTGATTTGCTCAAACGAGGAATAATGCCTGACACCGCATTAGATATTATCAATACATCAGTCGAAAATAAAACGATTGAATTGGCAATTTATCAGATGGTGATTGAAATAAAGGGAAATGGAGAGAATTTTCCTACAGCATTTAAAGCAGCAACAGAGATGTTTTTTCCAGAGATTGTTCCAGAAAATTGTCTGACAATAATTGAAGCAGGAAATAAAGCTGGACCAGAGGGATTATTAAAAGCCTTGAAAGCATCAGTTACACTGCTCGAAAAATCTGATATGCTAAATAGAAAAATAATGGCTGCGTTGACTTACCCGATATTTTTAATCATTACGAGTGTATCAATCGTGATCTATCTTTTTTCTTTTACCATACCCAGAATTATAGAAATTTTTGGTGATCTTACCAGTAAGGAACTTCCTATTTTAACAAGGGCTCTTCTTGTGTTTAGTGGCTTTATGGAGAAATACTGGTTTATTCTGATTATTATTTTTGCAGTTATTTGTATTATCTATCAGATTCTATCAAGGCATATCAAATTTGGATTAAAAATCGACCGTTTAAAAATATCAATACCATATTTAGGAACTATTATAAGGAAAAGAGCTATTGCTAATTTTTCAAGTACCCTTTCGATTCTTCTGTCAGGAGGGCTTGATATTATGCATTCGCTTGAAGGCGCAGCGAAGGTTCATGAAAACCGTCTTTTCAAAGAATCTATACAGGATATTATATTGAATGTAAGGCAGGGTGAAACGCTAGCTGGTTCAATTTCAAAACATAGAGATATTTTTTACCCTGATGTTGCGAGTTTGATTCATGTTGGTGAAAAAATTGCTGAACTTCCTTCCATGCTTGAACACATAAGCGTTACATATGAGGAAGAAATCGATTATCGAATATCGTATCTGACGACTTTACTTGAACCAGTTATTATATTGGTGATGGGTCTGATTGTAGGAATAACAATAATTGCGATCTTGACGCCATTATTTGAATTGAGCGGCATTGGATGACGAAAAACAGGGGATTTACGCTTCTTGAGATGATTGTAACCCTTAGCTTGGTAGCAATATTATTTGTGTCAATGGGAAGTACAAAATTCAATGCTTTAAAAGCATATAAAATAAGGGCAGCGGCAAGTAGTTTGAAAAAAACAATTCACTATGCATACAGCTTATCGGTGTTTAATCAAAAAAAATATTGTGTAAATCTTAATACAGAAATCAATAAATATTCAATTCTCAATTATAGTGAAAAAAAACAAGTTGGAAAGATGAAAAAATTACCAGCTAACATCGAATTTTCTAAAATTGTTGTTGCAGGCCAGGAGTGTAAAAAAGGAACTGGTAACATTAAAATTAATTTTTATCCTCAGGGGTATTGTGATAGTGCTTTAATCCATATCAGAGATGCTTCAAACAGATCCAGGATGCTTGAAATTTCAAGTTTAGGTGGAAAGGTAATCATCCAGTGAAATTATTATTTAAAAAAAAATCCAATGGTTTTACTTTGATGGAAGTTTTAATTTCGTTAAGTATTCTGCTTGTAATTGTTTCAGGCATTTCCCAGATTTATAGACAGAATATAAGGTTTGCCAAAAAGCTTGATAAGCATTCAGCAATTATTTCTTTACTTCGAAGTAATCCGGCACATGATTTAAATATAATTACTCAGAAACTTAAGAATCAAGGGACAATTGAATTAGACTCAGAGAAAATAAAATATTCAAAAACTGAAAAAGATGTTATTTTTCAAAATATGAAAGTTACTAGTCTGAAAGAAATTGAGCTTGTATTGCCTGGCAAAAGGGATATTAAGGTAAACTATTATGTTTTTAAGAAATAATGTAAAAAGTGCTTTTACTCTGCTGGAACTATTAATCAGTATCTCGCTTGTTACCATGACACTGGCATTGCTTTACACATCCTATATTGATCAAATCAGAACTGCAAATCTTATTAATAAGAGATGTTCTGTTTTCATTGAAGGAAATACGATAATGAAAATTTTAACTGAAGAACTTGAAAATATTGACTCGGTTCCGGTAAATAATAAGGTTTTTTCTGGAAATTCAGGAGAACTGGTTTATAGAAGTAGAAAAAAGACATTTAAACTGTCTGAAAATAAAATGAGCTTCTTAAATTATAAATATAATAGTAGTAAGTTTTCATTAACAAGAAAAAATATAGATGATACTGGAATATTATCATCAGTTGATTTGGGAAGTATGATAAAAAGCGTAAAATTCAATTTTTTTGATGGAAATAAATGGGTTGAAAAATGGGAAACAACAAATAAATTACCATTTGCTGTTATGATATTTTTGGAATTTACTATGTTTGATAAGAAATTACGTAGTATTGTTTATCTTCCAGATTTTACGAGGCTTCGTAATGAAAAGATTTAGTAATAGGAATAGAGCTTATATTCTCTTTATTGTTATGATATTTTCAGGACTTATGCTTGCAATGGTTTGTGATTTTGAATATGGAATGCAGATAAACAAAAAGATTTCAAGATTTCACCTACAAGACCAGATGGCTTTATTATATGCAAGGTCAGGGGTGAATCTAGGTGTTCAACTGATTAAATCGAATCAGGGTAAAGTTGACTCTGAGGCAATAAAAATAGGAACTGGAAAAATCATTCTTTCAATTATTCCTGAAGCTGAGACGTTAGACATTAATACGGTAAGCCTGGATAAATTGAAAGAAACGTTTGTTAAAGCTGGTTTTGAAGATGCGGCATTGAAGTCTAAGAAAATTATTGAATATAGAATCCGAGTTCGAAATTTAAAATCACTAGATGAACTATGTAGAATATTGAATCTTGAAGATTTGTATGGAACTCATGAAAAAAAAGGTATTTATGATCTTGTGAATGTCAGAAATAAAAGAGAAAAAAATACTGAAATATTTATAATTAAAAGTGTAGGAGTGGCTGGTAACGTATATCGAAGTGCGATCACTATGATAGAAAAGACAAAAGGTGTATTGAGTATTTTTTATTCTCGTATATAATATGTATTGTATGTGGTCATAGGAAATTGATATTAAATATTATAGTTTGAGGGAATTAGATGAAACCTAAAACTTTACTGGGATTAGAATTTGGAATTGATTCCATAAAAGGTGCATTGCTTAGGCTTGTAACTGAAGATGACCTTCAGATCATCAATCTTATAGAAGTTGATATAATTGATGATGAAATAAATGAAGCCTTTATAAAAATGATTGAAAATGCAGGACAATTTGATAAGATTGTGACTGTTGTCAATGATAGAAACACAATTCAAAAGAAAACCAGTGGCGCTATTTTTATAAGAAAAAAGCTTCAAAATGAAATTTTAATAGAAATGAAGAAGGATTATGGTTCGTACGGATTAATTCCGAAGTACTATGATTTTATCAATATCAATGAATTTGATAAAAAACTGAAATCTGGTGAAGAGGTAATTAACATTACGCTTGGCCTTAAAGTGGTCAAGGAAAACAGGGAAGTAGATAAACTTATTGAATTGTTCAAAACAGCGGGAGTTTTTGATAAACTTGAAAGTGTTGAAATTGATTCGATTTCTCTGTATAACCTGTACAATTATGTTACTGAAGGGATAGAAATCACTGAAAATATTGCATTGATCAATGTAGGACGAAATCAGATCCTGATTGTAATTACAGGTAAAGATAAAAGTTATTATTATTCGAGAGTAATTCCGATTATTGAAGATAACATTGGTGAGGCGATCAACAGTCTGAATAATACTTTTGTTATTCCTGATATCATTCGAGAAATAGGTTCGATTAAAAGAGTTCTATTGACAGGGGAAAAGGAATCAGTAGAATTTGTTAAGTCACAGTTTGTATGGATTAGTAAATTATATGAGAATCTTACTTTTGCAGTTGACTCTGAAATTCTTGATAAATTTAAAGGCGAAGATGATTTTGAGGTACGGGGAATTGAATTTAATCTTGCAGAAAAATTTGATTCTCAAATCGGACTTTCAGAAATTGATAATTATGCAATTCCTATAGCACTTGCGTTAAAAGGACTTGTTCCGGTAAGGATTGATTTTGATCTGCTCAGGCCGCAAAGAAATGAAAGAAAAATGAAGTTATTGAAAAAAACCCTTTCATTGGGGGCTATTCTAATTTTAGCCATGATGAGTTTTTATATAATCTATTTTTTAATTCCGATGGCGATAGAGTTAAAAAAAGAAAAAATATTATTGGTTAAGTCTAGTGAATTAGAAATATCCGGACTAAAAAGAAAATTAAAAATTTATAAAGAAATTATGACAAAAGATTCCCCTGTATCACTTGTGAAAAGAACTGAATTGGAGAAAGTTAAAAGGATTACAAAAAACAATTCGGGAGTGTTGCCTGTATTTGAAGGGATTCAGGGATTAAGTATCGAGAAACTTCAGGGAGTAAAATTGACTGGAGATTCAGTTGAGTTAAATACAAAAAGTGGGGAAAAATTGCATTACAGGATAGTAGAAAAAAAATGAAAAGTACAATTGTAATTATAACAATTATATTTGTTCTGGTAGTAATGAATTTCATATATATTTCTAAATATTTTAAGATAATTGATCAAATTACTATTTTAAATGTGAAGAGTAGATCGATTGAAAATGAGCTTAATAAATTCCGAAAAGATTTTGATGAAGCGAAAAAAAATAAAGAAAAATATCATTCAATTATGCAGCCTGGGGAAATTAAGGAATTACTTTCTGATTGTTCGGGAATAGATGAAACTGAAAATATTGAATTGATTTCAATAACTACTGAAAAGTATGATTTTATCTATTTGACCAGAAATACAATAAAACTTAAACAGATTGTTCCAGAAGAACTGTATCGTATCTTATTTCATCTTGAAAGAGGAACGGAAAAGGACAGTAAACAGAAATTATATCCCAATTTCCGCATTGAATCTTTCAATGCACAATCTGGTGCAAAATATCTTGATGTCGATTTTCTTCTATTACAATTTGACTTCTAATTACTTTTTATAAAATTTCAATGCCTCGTTAACGATTTTATTTACTGTTTTATTGAAGTCTTCCTCAAGTTTTTTTTCAATTTTTCCGGCAAGCTTTTCACCAAAATGTTCAAGGAACTGGATGTTGCATGATAAGCGAATCTTTTTCCGCTTTCCGTGGATTTTCATGTCTATGTCCAGATAAGGAACGTTTTTTCCTTTTCCAATGAAGCCAGAGAGTGATCCTCCAAGTTTGATGCTGGTAATCTCAAAAGGGGAAACTCCTTTTGAGATATCCTTGATTCCCTGGTTGATACCATTGTTTGTGGCATCGAGCCCTTCCATAAACGTTTTTGCAGTTTCAAACGCAGCCTTTGCAGTGCCATATTCAGATTGCAATAATACAAGTTTAGGATCAGTATGTTTGCCTGCTTCAGTTATTGCCGTGCCAGTTGATGAAACCAATGCCTTGGCTGTTTTTATATATATGTTTAACCCCTTAGCTTTTGTCCAGTTCCAATCGGCTTTGCCCTCATAATATGCTTTTTTATCGATTCTCCATTTTGAACAATTCTTTTTCTTCTTTTTGTAATAATGATAATCATGCATAAAATGTTTTTTTTCTTTATTTAATTTATTCAATTTTTTGACTGCATCATTGAATGGTTTTTTTAACTTTGCCATTTTATGATCTACTTCTTTCTGTCTGGCGTCTATCTTTTTCTTTATGCTTTTCAGATTTTTTTCTTTTTTATTCAGATCCTTAATGGAATCCTTGTATTTTGAATCAAGATCACTGAGTCCTTTTGATACCTTTCCTGTGAGAAGTTTTTTGAATGCCTTCATGAAATTGCTATTCATGCTGGCGTGCATGGAAAAATCGTTGTCTGGACTAAAGCTGAACCCATGAAGTGTTTTTGCTCCAAGTTGTATGTCTACAAGTTTTCCTATTTTCAGTTCAGTTTCAAATTCAAGGTCATTTTCTTCAATGACAAGTTTAAGATCAATTTTATCTTTTTTACTGAAAAGATTAACGCCGCCTTTAATATATAGTTCTGGAGGAGTTGAAATATTTGTAACAGCTTTTACTTTGAATTCGGACTTTTCAGTATGAACTGGTCCAATTTTAAATGCATTGATCATACTGTCTATGTATAGTCCCTCAGTACTGCAATAACCTTTGATTTCGCCAAGCTCATTTCCGTTTAACAGAACTTTGCCGGCAAGTGCAATCCCTGCGCCTTCAATATGGAATTTTTTCTCGTATTTTGGTGGAAGGCTTGCTCCTGGTGTCATGAATGCAAATGCAACATCTTTAAAACCAATATTTTTAACTGGGAGCCCTTTGTGATTGATTTTCTTTTTCTTGGCAGATGCACAATTGCTGCCGCCCTTGATAAAATCAGAAAGCGATAGAGAATTAAGACTTCCAGCAAATGCAACTGCATCAGGAAGTCCGCCTGCATCGAGGAGAAATTTTGCATCTGCGATTAACAACAAGTCTTTTCCGGCAAAATGGCTGGTGCCACCGATACACAGGTCAAATTCTCCTTCAGCGACAAATCCAAGTTTCAAATAGGGATCAGTAAGTGAAAAACCATGTATGCCAAACGGATGTTTCCATGTTCCTTTTGTCATTTCTGCTGAAACATATACTTCGGGTTCTTCTGACATCTTTAACCCAAAATCTACTTCAAAAACCAATGGTTTTGAGTTTTTTTCCTTAATTTCGATCAAACTTCGATATCCAAATTCCGTATTTCCATCTACATCAAGGCTCAAAAAGAAATATGGAGTATTATGGGTTTTTCCGAAAAATTTGAACTTTGAAACTGGTATTACAGGAAGTGGTCCGCTTAAACTAAATGACGGTCTTCCACTAAAAATTCCGCTGATTCCACCCGTAATCTCGACTTTATTTACAATTCCGATTACTTTCAAGCCTTTTTTTATTGCTGCAGGAAGTTTTTTGGGATCTATAATTCCCATGAGATTAAGACCTTTAGCCATTTGAACAATTGCTTTTGATCCAGTTGATTTTATCTTTTTGCCTACTGCTTTTCCTGAAAGGTCGATCCCGGATGGAATGGAACTTCCTTTGCCAGAATATCCATTAGTGCTGATAAAAAATTTTGGATTTGGAAATTTTATGTTTTTTATTGGAAGTTTATTAAGATTTATTAAATCACCAAGTTTCAGGTCAAGGTCGCATTCTGCAACTATATTCCAGCTACCGCTATTGTCTTTAAATGCTGTTGCGGTAGTTTTTATTTTTTTAAATTTCATGGTTCCCTGGAGATATTTTTTAGAAAGTGTTATTCCTTTGAAATATAGATGATTAAGGCCGGGGATAGATTTGAACATTGGAATCATCCCAAGTCCAATTTTAGAATCAGGAAGACTAAGTCTGTAATCATCAAGTTTTTCGTTCTTTTCACTGAGCATGATATCGACTTCTTCAAATTTATTACTTGCTGGATTTTTGAATTTTCCACTGAACTTCACAGTAATATTTTTACCATCTATTACAATATTTGGAATAACATTATCGAATTGAAGCCATGAAATTCCAAAGGGATGATGCCAGGTGATTCCATTGGAGTCTGATGGGGGACCAAGTTCCAGCTTTACATCTCCATGAGCCAGTGCGCTTAAATCTATGCCACCGTCAAGATTAAGAGAGGAGGAAGATGGATTACCATGTGTATGTCCAATAATTGATGTATCAATGCTTACTGGCATATCAAAAGTTGTCTCAAATTTTCCATTGATTACTCCTGCTTCAAATCTTGTTTTTCCAAATTTTATGAATTTAGGAGTATGAGGTGGTTTTATTGCAGGAAGATCAACAAGGAACCTACCTTTTCCGCCTGAAGATGGAATAGTTGCAAGCATGGGGACCGAATTTACTTCTAGGCCCAAGATTTTTAACGCTTTTTTTAATATGCTTATTTTTGATAAATCTGTAGATGCGCATAATGTTATTCCGCTTTCGAGTTTTGTACCATTTAGAAGTTCTGCGGTTTTTCCCTTGAATATTTTTTTGAATACTCCGCCTTTCATATTTGGCGAAAGTTTTAAAGAATTGCAATGAGGAGGCATACAAATTAAAACAATATTTTTGAGGGAAAATTTGTCCAGAATAGTTCCCTTGACCATTGAACTGAAATCCGAAAGTGAGAACGAGTCAATTTCTATTGCGATTCCAGGTATTTTCCCATCTCCCTGCTGAAATAATACAATTGGAAATTCTTTTTTTTCAGTTAATAATGTGCCTGAAAAAAGTCCATTGGTAATGGTAATATTTTTTACTTCTGCAGTTTTTAAAAATGAAAGTGGTAATGGTCCCAATAACTGTTTTAGCTTAAAAGCATCAGGGATTTTTAATTCAAACCCATCTTTCCCTGCACTATAAATGAATTTAAGGTTCAAACCGAACAAATTGACATCGCCGGTTATTCCAATTTCTACACCATAATTTTTTTTCTCACTACCGCTGTTTATTATTGCAAAAGTAAAATCTAAATTTTTAGTTTTAAATCCGGGAATATGTAGTCTGGAGATGATACTGTTTAACAATCCTTTTGCGTTTCCGTCAAAAGAGATATAAGGCATTCCGGTTTTGGGTTTTGTTGTAAAATGTTTGAAATTTATGGATGGGAGATGTACTTTATGAGATGGAAAATGGATCGATATGCCACTTGTTCCTGAAAGTATTGGGATGTGTGTTCTTGCGCCAGAAGGTATGGAAAGATCAATTTCAATATCATCAAGAGTAACAATTGATTTTAAACCCTTGATTCCTGGTGTGGGAAGGGTGAACGCAAGGTTTAATCCGGAGCCGTCTTTTTTTTCAGTTTTATTTTTTCCAGTTACCAGATTAAGCAGGATATCGAAATCAAATCCTCCAGAAATCATTACTGATTTTCTGTCAATTGTAAAAACTTTGTTAATTAGATCAAGAAATTTTGATTTTTTAGTTGTTAAAGGTATATTTGCAAAGAAATTTGCTCCATGCACAAGAGTTTTGTTTTTTCGTGTCAGGTATGTTTTTTTAGCAATTTTTCTTACGTTATCAGGCATATTGGACGGGTCAATTTTTTTTACCTTTTCAGACAGAATAATCAGAATATCAGAAAGTTCAAATTTTCCTAGAGGACCGGGAACGTGTGCCGTTTCACCAAGATTGATTTTTGGAGAATGAATTGCAACAACCCAGGACATTTCTTTTTTGGGATCTGGAGCTTTGAATACAGTAATATGAACTTTTCCGTCCCTGATTGCTTTAGTATATCCGCCATGATCAATTTGTTTGAGTCCAACAAGTTTTAATTCATTATCAAAAACCTCATCAAGATATTCCTGTGGTGTTTTTGGATCTGAATTCTTCTTTTTTGCATATAAGCATGAGCCTGATTGTAAAAAAACCAATAAAAGAATTGAAACTAAAAAAATAAGACTACTCTTTCTAAAAAACATCAATTATTTGATCTCCTATAACAATATTGTTTATAAGAATAGCATATATGTGCTGAGTTAATCTAATAATAATACAAATTATTATTATGCCGCAAATTGAATAATTTGAAATATCAGAAAAAACATTAATAATATAAAAAAATATCAGATAAAGCTGTTTAAAAAGTTCCATTTGTCATCATTTAATTTTGATTTTGAATTAACTTAAAAAAAATAAAATTGCAGTTATCATTAAGGTGCGGCAGGAAAAAGCCATAAAATTAAACAAAATTTAAGGAGCGACAGGTTATGATTTTTTTCAGAAGATCCATTGTCACATTGTTAATTATAGTTTCTTTTAGTGTAACGCTTAGTTCTCAAATAATATCAGAAACAGATCCGAGACCTATTGAAATAGTATTCCATAAAGTTGCAGGTAATTATTGGGATGCACAGGCATTGCGATTTAACCCTGATGTGGATTCGAAGTTTTTGGATAAAGCGATAGATGAATACAAAGAATCTGTTGAAAAAATTTCTGAAAGGATCATAAATGGTTTTGGAAAATCCGCTGAAGATATCAATGTGTTCAAAACACTTGTAAATGAATGTTCTGAAATTAACAGAAGTGCTTTTTTTCCTGTTGTAGATAGAATTAATCAATTTATCAGATTGAAAAAACTTGACGGAGAGGAATTTGAAGAAATTTTGGCATTTGATAATAGGGAAAAAACGGAATATATATACCGATTGGGCCGAGAATTACGTCGTGAGCTGATCAAGGCTGAATGGGTGATTTTCAGAAAAACTATAATGAAAAATGTAAAAGTAAGTATGGTGGTTGAAGCTGATGTAGCAAAATTTCTGAAAGTTTTATATCCGGTGCTTTTTCTGATTGATCTTGGGTCATGGTTGATAAACGGAGAAGCTTATTTCTGTTATAAAACAACTTTTACAACTCAACATAAATTATTTTTCAGAACGAAGGCCAAAATTGGACAAAATAAAGTGTATTTTGAAGTATTACGAGCCAAAAAAAACTGGTGGGGGTCTCCTGATTGGGAAACATATGGAGAAACGTACAAATTGATTGAAGAGCCTACCGGAGAAGAATTGGCAAACGAGATGAAGGTTTTAGACTAAAGATCAAGAATAAAAAAACACTTGTTTTTCATACAAAGAAAAAATACAAACTGATATTTTTTTTAATTTAAAGATAAAAGCGGCTCCAAATTTTGGAGCCGCTTTTTGGTAATTTTATATGAACTTCTGTTACAATAATAATAACTTATTAAAAATAATTTGGGGTATATGAATGTATAATATAAATGAGATTATGTTTGATCTTGAAAGTCCGATTGAAGAAGTTCGGGAAAAAGCAATTATTGCTTTAACTAAATCAAATGATATACGTGTTATTCCAAAATTACAGAAAATTATTGATAATGATCCGTCTGTTCAAATTAGATATTTTGCTAGAAAGGCATTATGGCTGTTGAAATCCCGTATTGGGAATGTGGAGAATGGAAGTGTTGAAGAACGTGATCCGAGAACTTGTACTAAAAAACAGCTTGATAGTT
>DAOVTB010000347.1 GCA_030633305.1 Candidatus Muiribacteriota bacterium | reverse complement strand
TCAACTGCAGCAAAATATATTATATCGTCAACATTGATATACCATGGGAAATCACCACTAACCACATCTCTGGCTTTATAAAGAATAAAGGAATCTGGCAGAACCCGACGAATTACTTCATTATTTGGCAGAATAGCCCCTTGAATCCTTTTTGCATAATTTATACTTTCTGTAATTTTTCTGCCTCTTGATTGAATTTCAAGTTCAATCAGCTTTCGATCTGTAATGTCATGAGAAACAACCAAAACGGACTCCAAAGCATTTTCCTCATCAAATTCCGGGATGGCATTTACCTGCATAACCCGATCACCCATTAGCGATGGAAAATCCATTTCCATGGCTACTTTTTCATTTTCAGACTCAACACGTTTTAGAAGTTCAATCCAATCATTCTTTATAACTTCCTCGATATCAATTTCGTCAATCTTCTTATTCAGAATATCACTTGGTTTATGTCCCGTATAATTCTCAATCATTGGATTTATATAAAACACTTCACCTTCTTGAGTGAATCTTGTGATTAAGTCAGGAGAATTCTCTGATAATGCCTGCATTTTAGACTTCATCCTTTCCTCTCGCTCTGCGCGTCTTCTTTCAGTTATATCTCTACTGTTTAAGATAATTCCCTGAATTGCAGGATCAGAAAGCATGTTTGTTGCAGTTGCCTCCAGCCAGATGGCGCTACCATCTTTTTTAATATATTCATACTGGGCAGAGAAAGATTCAAATGAGTTTGCGATTACCTGTTCGAACATATGTTCGAAATTTGCCAATCCTTCTGAATTTACGTGAATTTTGTCGTTGACACCGATCAGGTCGTTTTGTGAATATCCAAGAATTTTTTCAACGGATGGGCTTATATATCGAATGGTGCCCTCTTTTTCGTAAATAGCTACTACCTCAGAAGCATTTTCCAGTAAAAGTTGCATCCTGTTTTGTGTTCTGTTTACTTCCTCAATCTGATCTTCAAGTCGCTGATTTGTTCTTTTTAATTCTTCCTGAGTTGCGGCCATTTCTTCCGCATTTTGCCTTAACACCTCCTGCTGCTCCTGAAGTTCATTACTCATCGTTTGAGATTCTTCAAGAAGAGTTCTGGTGCGCTCATTAACCTTAATATTGAAAATGGTTCTGGCAAGGATTAAACTGATTTCCTGGACAAATTTGATTTGGCTTTCTGTAAATCTGTGGAATCCGGCAAATTCTACAACGCCATAGACTTTCTCTTGGGCTAAAAGTGGAGTAATCAAAATACCACTGGGTCTTTTATCCCCAAGAATACCTGAAGTGATGGACACATATTCATCAGGTATTTCAGTTCTCAATATATAATCCTTTTCTACAGCCGCTTGTCCGACTAACCCTTCTGCAAATTTAAATTTAGCCTTTATATATTTTTTCTTGCTGTAAGCATATGCAGATTTCATCTCAATGAACTGATCAGATGGATCATCGTCATTCAGCACATAAAATGCACCTTGAATAGCATCAATCTTTTCTGTGATATATGCAATAACAGCATCTCCCAATTCATCAATCGTATCATGCGATCTTAATATCTCACTTATTTCCGCAACACCGGTTATAATCCAGTTACGTTCTGTATCCTGCTGTTCCGTTTCAACCAGGCTTTTACGCATGTCAATCAGGGCATTACCAAGGATATCCCCTTTACTTGATGGTATGAAATCAGCTTTTAAATCTCCTTTACCAATTTTTTCAGCAAAAGTAGCTGTTCGTTTTAGTGACTGTACCAGATCATCAGTTGTCTCAGCCATCTGACCAACTTCATCGTTGTATTTTTTATCAATCTTATCCGGTAAAACTCCTTTGGATACCGAAACCAATGAATCTTTAAGTGAAAGTAGTGGACTGATGAAATACTGAGAAAAAAGGATGGAAATCATGATCGCAAAAACCAAAATCAATCCACCCCATAATGCGAATTTTTTTACAACCAAAAATGCTTGTTGATTTATTTCTTCCTGATCAATTTTTACTTCAATCCCCCAATTCAAATCTGGGATAAAT
>DAOVTB010000020.1 GCA_030633305.1 Candidatus Muiribacteriota bacterium | reverse complement strand
GATTACAGTGCGAAGCTTTTTATGATTCTAGTGGAATATATGCTTCAATTAATACTAATTGCATTCATTCTTTTAATGAAAGTTACGTTCCAGAATACATTTTGTGTTGGTTAAATTCAAAACTTTACAATCTAGATCACACAGCACTAAAAAGTTTGAATTCTGGATTTGAAAACATTGATGAATACCTCAATACTATACAAGGTGCTCCTGTTTCTTTGCCACAAGGTTTAAGCCCGGTAATCAAGTCTGTAATGTTATCTGAAAGCAACGATAAACTTAGTGTTCGAAGAAACTATGTTCTATCTAGAGCTTTGCTTTTTACTGAACTTTTAAATTCCATTCAGTCGAATCATGATAATTCAACTAATAGGTTTTCAAATAAAAATTATTACAAATGGGATGATATTAAGGCCATTATTGATGAAATAGTACACAAATATCCAAATATAATCAGCCTTCATTCGCTCGGAAAAACACTGCATGGTAAAGATATTCTATTATTAAAAGTGTCTGATAATCCAACAATAGATGAAGATGAACCAGAAATATTATTTACTGCAGGAATGCATCCGCGTGAACAACAACCGCAAATATGTCTTTTAGAACTTTTGAAAGATTTGTTAGAAGGTTATGAACATGACACAAGGATCACAAAACTTGTAAATGAAAGAGAAATCTGGATTGTACCAGTATTAAATATTGATGGTAAAATACATGATTTTCGCCGAGGCACATCTTCAACTTTACGTAACAATTGGAGGAAAAATCGACAGAAAAATCCTGGTAATACTCGTGGAGTCGATATTAATCGTAATTTTCCTGTTCGCTGGGTAAGAACATCTCTGAATGGATATAAAGAGGATTTCCCAGGTCAGGGACCAGCTTCTGAACCAGAGACTAGAGCTCTTATGAATTTTATTTCAAAACATAAACTATCCATGTATATAGATTTACATTCCTATATGGGAGCTAATATTGTTCCCAGATTTATTACTGGATCAGAGGCTGATATATACAGAACCATTCTTTATAGAATTAAAGATCTTCAGAAGAAACCATATAAATTTAATGAACCACATGGTTTTGAAGTGCCGTCTCCAAGTCCGTGGAAGGGTGCTGGTCTTGGTTTTGTTTGGTCATATTATACTCAAGGCATATACAGTATAAATATGGAAGTCATGGGAGAAGGATTTTATAATACTATAGATTCAGTTCTTATTGAGTATGAAGATAATGTTAAAGAACCACTTCTTTATTTGATAGATATGTGTAAAAATTTAACTATATCTTCGGAAGGTAGTGCATCTCTAATAGATTATTCATCAAATACTCCGATTATTCCTGGAGCTTTAATCACATTTGAAACAACTATTGTCGGTGACTTCGATTATGCTGTTCTTGTAAGTCATAAGGCATCTCTTAGAGTGTTGTCAGAATATCGTTTGCATCCTGAAATAAACGGATTTACTTTTAAAGTTATGCCTTCAGCTGTTAAAGGTTCAAGCATTCCAATGAGTTTATTTATCTGGGATAAAAATCGTGGTAGATCAGTAAAGAATTTTTATCTGGAAATCGAATAATCCATAAAACATGATCCAATGTACGACTATATTACTGTTCGTAAGCACCCATATCAACAGTTAAAAGATCATTTCTATACGCACCAGTGAAATCGGTGATTCCATAGTAGTCACCGCTACCGCTGTCATGGCAATTTGACGTACTGACATCAAGTCTGTATTCATCATCATCTGTACCATATTCATCATCTGGACCATCAGGATCAGCAGCATTATTTATGAATTTGGGATCTTCACTGAGATTACCTGCTCCGCCTTGCCCAAACCATCCACCATCTACATTTGAATAATCTACAGTAATCGCTGAACCGTTCTCAGATATGATTGAACCGTTTCCGCCAAGTGAATTTCCATACACTATACAATTATAGATCCTGGGATCTGAACCGGCACCGTTACAGTAAATTCCATCACACATAGATTCCCACATGTCTTCATTATTGTGAATTGTATTATTGGCTATAAGTGGCGAAGAACCATTTATAATAGCCATAGCTGTACCCCTGCTTCCTTTGTTACTGTGAAAAATCGAACTTGTAATACTTCCGCCGGAATTATCGAAGCAAAGCCCAGTTCCCCATGAGGTTCCATCATTTGTCCCTGTATTATTTTTAAATAAACACATATCAACAGATGTGTTTATAGAATCTTTAAAATATAGTCCTGTTCCTGGCCCTATAGATGTGTTGGACTCAAACCAGCATCTAATAATCTGAATTCCATTACTGTTTGATGCATAAAGACCAGCACCTTTTTTAAGTTCTCCAATCCCAACAGCATTTCCGCGTTTGATTTGAAAACCGTTTATATATGCTCCGGATGTTCCTGTGACAACATGATTGACAGAATTATTCCCATCAATTACAGTCAATTTCGCTGCTGAAAAAATATTTGTTCTGTCATCTGAAGAAGTCTCAGTTCCGTCGCATCCACCATACATTGCAACTCCATCTTTTAAAGTAATTGCTTCAACATAAGTACCAGCTTTAACAAGGACAGTTCCACCATAAGGAGCACTGTCTATTGCATTCTGAATGGTTTTCTTTGCACTACTCCATGATCTTCCATCATTGGTATTATTGCCTGAAACACTATCAACAAAAAAATCACTTGATGGAATATAGGTGATATTATCCTGAACCAAACTCGATTCAATATCACCTGAAGACCTGTATTTAGCATAAATTATTCTAGTGCCTTCATCTCCAGAAGCAAGAGTCCATGGATAGGAACTTGAGTCATCATACTCAATCCATCCGCTGTTGGCACTGAATGTTGAATCATTGCTGAACATCATATGAGTTGCATTAGTCGCAACAGGATACAAGTTAACATTCAATGTCTCAGTATTACCAGAATCATTATTTATAGTAACTGAACAATTTGATGGACCATCATCTATCAAATAAACATTAACCAGAAGACTCGCTGTTTGATCATTACATATATCGACTGAAGCATTTCCAGTATATTTATCATTTCCCGAGTCATCAACTCCAGTTGCAGTTACATTCCTTCCGGTACCGGCCTTTATATTAGTTAAAGTAGCACCGGAGGGATAATCAGAAGCATCATATTCAACGCTTATTGTATCCATATCTGATCCAGTAACTTTAATTATTAATGTCTTTAAATCATCTGGAAGTTTTGCCTGTACAGGGGATGAAAATTTAATCTCAACCGCCAGACTTCCTTCACTTCTAAGAACATCACTTGGAGATAACGGTGTTTGGTTTCCTTTTTCAAGGCAACCGGAGAGGAAAAGAATACTCATTAAAGTAATCATCAGAAACATACTTTTATAAAAAAAAGTACTACTATTTATTCTTACATTCATGTTCATTATCTCCTACCAATTCATCCTGAGATTTCCAGTATCACCAGTTTCCACTTTCTTTTCACCGATTCCTATGGTCCCACCTGTCATTATATTAAATCCACCTGATGAGCTAAATTCCTCAAGACGTGTAATCTCCAACTTTTCACCATTTGGCACTGCTCTGAATTTCATTGTAAAATTATCAAGAATCCTTTCTGAAAGCGAATTGTAATTACCTTCCCATTTAATTCTCAAACTGACTTCCATATAATTTTCAGTATAATTTGAAGAGATCTGTTCAATATATAATTTCATGATGGAGTTATTATTAAATACAGTCGTTATTGCCTGTAATATATTTTCTCGTGTCTCAAAACCTTTTATTGGCGAGTAAAATTCAGAACCACTAAAACAACTTATAAATTCCACAGGATTTTCTCTTTCAAAAGCATTTTTTAATCTTTCAACAAGTGCTTCAATAGTTTCATGATTAGTTTTCAAAATCTCAGTTTTTTCATCACTTTCAACATTAAATATGAATTTAAATGGTTTTGACTTTCCAACTCTGATATCATCTTTTACAGCAACAACACCCCATTGGTAATATGAAGATGGATATTTATCAGAAAGTGCCTTGAATTCCGCAAAAGAAAGATTGCAAAACGTCTGCTGCATTGTATTTTTTAGACACACTTCTTTCATTAGCGGGGTACTTATCATAAAAATATACTGGTATCTATCTGTAATACTATTTACTGCTTTCCATCTAAATTCAATTTGTTGATCTCCATCAGTAATAATACTTTCAGATAACGGATTTACAAGAGTAATATCAAATTCTTTCTGTTTGGAAATATAGTCAATATTCACTGAATTGACGCTGGTATTGCCAAAATAATCAGTTGCACGAACAAATATACAGTTTTGCCCCTTATACAATTTTGTTGGCTGCGAAAAGTTGATGATATTTATCCCTGCATAAGTAATTGGGATTCTTGTATCCTGATTAACACTATATTCAACTTTCATGAGAAGATCATCCGTCACTACACCTTCGGTATTGATGACATAACTTAATGGGGGTGTAGTGGTATATAAAGTATATTTTGCATTTGGGATTGGAAGAATAATTTGAACAGTCGGGGATTTCAAATCTTTATAAATAGCTGCTGCATCAGTATATTCTTTATCTTTCCAGACAGGTACAATCTTAATCTGTTCAATAATATCATTTAGCATAATAACTGCCACAAACCGTTTTTTTTCAACTCTTACGCGACTGTAGTGTCTGGTATTAACATATACTACAACTTCTTCAACTGCAGGAGTTGCCCATACAGTTCCTGATAATGAGAATTGACCATGTGAGCTACCCTGCTCAAATATAAGTGTCGGTGAAGTTGGAGGAGTTCCAACTTTATCTGCAATTGGAACAAAGAATATTTCAGAAATCGCTTTTGCTGATTTTTGCCTGCCTGTTGCTGAAATTTCTATATAATTTTTTCCTTCGCCAAGATTTATATTTGTTGAGAATTTATTATTTGAGACTTTTGCAGTTCTTTTGTCTGAACCATTGATGGCAATTGATACTGAAGATACTTCTTCGCCGATGATTTCACCTATGACCTGGGTATTTTTAGAAGAAACTGTCTGTCCACTGATTGGAGATGAAAGTTTGATCTCAAAACCCTCGCCAGGGTTATAACTTATCTTAAAAAGCTTTTTTACAGATTTCCCATCCTTGCTTCTGGCAGCAATTGTTATGATGTTATCACCTTTATAGAGTTGGGCAATAGCTGAAAAACCACCACCTTTTTTTACTCTTGCCCTGAACCTTTTACCACCTTTACTCCGGCTTTGTTCCAATTTTACAGTAATATCCACTCGTTTAACGTCTGAATTCTTGATTATTCCTTCAATTTTTATATTTTTTGTTAAATATTCTCCACCATTTACAGGACTTGAAATTGACATGAGTATTTCTTCAGTACCTGTTCCTGATCCAGAAAATTTCTTATCCCCAAACAACTGTTGAATTTTTTTGGGATCCATATCAATGATTGCAGTAATATTTCCCCTTTTATCCACTGTAATCTGTTTTGCTGTAGCTATAAGTTTTTCAATGTCTTTTGTGATTGCTTTTACTTTTCCTGTGCCTACACCCAGAGTTGAAATTCCTGTTCGTGGATCATAACTGACAATGAATTTTGTTGTCCATGCCGTTATAGTAAATCCTAAACTAAAAAATATAGTAAAAATAAAAGTTAGAATTATTTTTTTAGATAATATCTGATTCATAATCACACACCCCATAAATAAATTAGAAACTATACGTTGCGCTTATGCCATAGTAGTGTTCTTTAAAGTTCTTTGAAATATCTTCATACTGGTTATCTCTTATCCTGTATATCAAGCTTATTCTACTCTTCTTTGAGTATGGCTGATATGCATATTCAAGTGACCATGTATTTACCAGTAAATCTTCACCAAAAATAGCACTGTCATAATCATTGTAATTAAAATATGCGCGTATTGTATTTCTTTCAAATGGTCTTATATCTAAACCCAGATAACAATCCCTGGTTTTGTTCAAAACTTTGGTCGTATAGATCAAACCAGGGGAGTTATCCTCATTTTTGAGATAAAATCCTCCATAAAATCTTGCTTCAGAAGTCCCACTCTTAAAGAAAATTTTCCTGTCAAAGTCAACTCCATTTGTTCTGGTTATTTTCTTTGTATAATTTCCTGATGTAATCCGGTCAACTCCTTCGTAATTTTCATATCTGGAATACCAGTTAAAAGGCTTTAAGGATTGTCTTAATTCAATATTGGTATTTCTGGAAGCAGTATCTATTGTTTTGATATCATTCCAGGACTTATTTTCATCTAAATTAATACTTATATAAGTCGATTTCAATATCTTCGATTTTTTGTATAAAAAAGGAACTATATATACTGAAATATTTGGATTTTCATTGTATGTTGTATAATTCTCTCGACCTTTAAGATTATCTTTATATTTTCGAAATGAAGCCTCAGCCTGTAATTTTTTACTAAAATTTGCGCTGATCCTTAAATCGTGTGAAAGCCTGTCAGGTACAACTATACCGTTTACACTGTGAAAATCAGTACCAACACGCATAAATGTATACTTTGTTCGAAATTTACGATTAGTTAAAAGGGTTTCAAACATATATGCCTTATCATTTACTTCGCCGCCATCAGCATTTCCCCGAGTATCTTCATCATATGTACTTTTTGCTGCTTCCATATTGAACTTTAAATTTTTCGTGGGTCTATAAGTCATAGCCAGGCTTAGTACATCATTTTCAAGTGGAGCAACTGCAGGAGCAAACATAATAGAACCGCGTTCATCAGCAGAATTGACATAATTTACACTGGCATTAAATCTATCATTGAATTTGGTTTCAAATTTAATCCCCGAAGAAAAACGTTCATATTGAATACCTTCTATTCCTCTCCAGTTTCGCCCATAAACAACAGAACTTTTTGATCTTTTGAAGCGATGTGTGGCCATAGCGCCTTGAAGAGAGGTATCCATTGTAAAAGGAGAAAATCCTGGGTAAATATCCCAAATATTTATTACTGAATTTTTTTTCTTGAAATTGATATAAAACTGGTTAATATTGAGCTTTTTTTCATTAACATAACTTTCATAACGACCAGAAAACACTGTTTCTGAATTCATGCCCGAAAGCTGTTCCGTAATATACTTCAGGTTAACATCTCCGCTATATCTTGTATCATCTTTCTGTAAAGATTGATTTTCATTACCATCTATTTTATACCTTTCCAGTAAAGAAGTGATCGTTCCTGAAAATCTTTTGATACTTTCATCGGAAATTATTTTTTCTTCTTCCCTGTCATATACAAAAATATCATTAAAGAATTTTTTAGAATCTATTGTTCCTTTTTCTAAAGTTTTACTTTGAATCGCCTTTTCCTTTTTTATAAGCTGCTGGTTACTTTTAACTATATTTTTTAAAATTGAAAATTCTTCTGCATTCTCCAGATACTTCAGAGCTTTTTGGGGACATTTTAAAAAATAACTGATAATACCTGCATTATTTAAAAGTACAGGCATATTCATTTTCAATTCCATGGATGTTTGAATAAATTCATCAGCTTTTTTTATATGTGAAAGCTTGAGATAAACGATAGCCAGATTATTTAAAATTTTGTAATTATCACGATTATAACGAAGTGCAGATTCAAATTCCTGCCTTGCTCCACGATAATCTCCCCAGGACATCTTCTGAATCCCTTTTTCATTTTCACTGTAACCAGATTCATACGTTTTCATTGAATAAAATATCACTGATAGTTTATTTCTATCCTTAATAGAATTATCACCATTTAGATAAGTATCTACATCACTAGTTCTCAATGTTGAATATGCTGGGAATGAACAACAAAATAAAACAATTAACCACACAGCAATTTTACTGTATTTTTTCATTAATACCTCTTATATTGGAATAATTAAATCCAAATATTATACAATTACATAATCGGCATTATTCTTTTATATTTTAAAAGGGATTTCAATTTTATGATTTTTTATACTTGAATTCGCCATCCTGGATTACAGCGACAATATTACTGTTCATATCTAATGGATCACCATCAAAAATAACTAAATCAGCATCTTTCCCTTTTTCAATTGACCCAATTCGATCACTGCAATCACATATTTCTGCAGGATTTATCGTTATTGCTTTTAATGTACCAAAATATGACATTCCAGCTTTATATGCCAATATTGCATTATAAAGAAGAGATTGAATTGGGATAACAGGATGATCTGTTGTTATTGCGATCTTTACACCAGATTTTTCAAGGATTCCACAAGTTGAGAAATGTAAGTCGACTACTTCAGACTTTCTTCGTGATGATAAAATTGGTCCTACAACGACTGGAATCCCTTTTTCTGCAATATAATTCGCAATAAGATGAGCACTTGTTCCGTGTTCCAGAATGATTGAAATATCAAATTCATCAGCAATTCGAATTGCTGTACAGATGTCATCAGTCCGGTGAGCATGTACTCTAAGTGGAATCTTTTTTTCAATAACAAATTGAAGTGCTTCAAATTTTAGATCAGTTTTGAAATTTTTTTTTCTTTTTTTCTCATGAATATAGTTAATTGTATCCTGAAAAGCCTCTCTCATACATGCTGCAATCCCCATTCTGCTTTGTGGTCTGTTTATTACTTTAGGATTTTTAGTATTTTCACCTAATGCGGCTTTTATACCACAAAATGGATTTATTATTCTTTGATCCACTATAGTCCCTGAAGTTTTAACAACAGCCATCTGTCCATTAATGATATTGATTGATCCAGGAGTAATACAAATTGAAGTGACACCTGCATTTATTGCATCAGAAAGTGCTGAATCATAGTATGAAAAACCATCAATAGCTCTTAAATGAGCATTGTTATATCCGAAAGCATCGTTTGAATCATCACCTTCCGGACCACAATCCATTTCCATGAGACCACAATGAGAATGTGCATCAATCATTCCCGGGATAGCTGTGCAACCGGAAAAATCATAAACTTTCTGCTGTTCTCTGTTTGAAATCCCGGAAGATATTATTTTAAATTTACCATTCTTGATAAAAATATCCCCATTTTCAAAATCTTTACGCATCATTGATATAATTTTTAAATTTTTTAATAACATAATGAAAGTCCTCAAAGTAAATTAAACCTGATTATTCAGGATAACAAAAAAGAAATATTTTAGAATCAAAAAGATTTCTTTTTTTTCTGTTAAAATCTTGATAAGCTTTTTGAATATCCATATCTGGTCGGAACAGTGGAAATGATAAAAAAGAAAGAAGGAATACTATGAAATCAGGGAAATGTATAAAATGTGGCTATTCTGAGTGGTGGACTGAAAATCCTGAAGATATCCCGATTGGTAAAGATTATAAAACCAGATATTTGTAAGTTTTTCTATCAAAAGTTTTCTGACTCAAAAGTGATTGACTACTATTATTAATTACAGTATAATCCAATGGAAACAGGTGGATTATGTTCACCTTATTTTTTGTAATGGAGAAAACTGGATTTGAAATATCAGGGAATTATTGCATTATTTTTTCTTCTTGTTACTGTGCTTATCGCTGGATGTCTGGATAATATAAAAGGCAGTGGAACTGGTGGTATAGAAGATACGGGCGGAGTTACAGGTGTTGTTCTAAAATATGATTCGACTTTAGCCGAAGTAAATGTAGTTGCATGTCCAAATGCTGCAGTTTATGTATCAGATACAAGTAAAACGTATACAGAACTTGCTGATTTGAATAAAATGACCTTGTATAGTGCTGATGCATCAGGGAATTTTAATATTCCTGATCTTTTGATAGATAAAAGACATAATCTGGCTATTGACTATGACCGCGATGGATTAGTGGATGAATATGATCTGGATTTCCACTATACTACAAAAAGTTATAAAATAATGTCTGTTAAAAAGGGTGTTGTAAACGAAGTTTTAGATGTTGTAACTGATCAATACTCGATTAAATCAATGGAAACAATGAAATTTACGGTCAAGGGAAATAATCTGACTGCTGGCAGGTTTTATTTGAAAGTTGCAAGTGTAGGTGACGATATCAATCCACCTGTCTGGATATCTGATAGAAAAAATCTAGCTGTTGGTAACATTCAGCATGATTTTTTATGGGAAGTACCTGTTGGAATGATACCTACTGAAGATGTAGATGACCCTGTTGACTGGTTTGTATTTCTTTATCGTGACGATATAATGATCAGGTCAACCAATTTTTATGTAGAAAAAAGTGATGATCAACCAATAATATCGGGTTCAATACTTATTGAAGATGGTGTTGAAACTATAGACTACACCGATGTTACAATCAGAATATCGATTAGTTCAGATAAATTGAAATATGTAACGGTTTCAAATAATGTGGATATGACTGGAGAAACAACTGTAAAAGCGACTAATGGTGGAACTTTTACATGGCAGATTGGAGATGTACCAGATGGTTATTATACAGTTTATGCTAAATTCAAAGATGAAGTGGGGAATTTCTATCCAATAACGAATGATAGTATTACGATATATCGTGCTCCTCCAAGTAAGCCTGTTCTTAAATCATATCCAAATCTTGAAACTCTCGCGACCAGACTATCTGTTACAAACTTAGCGGTTGCTAATATAAAATCCATGCAGATATACAGGACTAATACTTCATCTTTCGATATTGCACCAGCAAATTATCTGGCACAGTCCGTAACTCTAGACTATGAAGATGATACTGTACTTAAAGATAAGGATTATTTCTACAGAGTGACTGTAACTGACCTTGCAGATAAAGATTCTGCACCAAGTGATGTATTTCAGGCGAGTTATCGCGAATTTGTGTATATTAATTCAGCTGATAATGCTTTTGATCCTAATAAGGGGTTCAATCTTTTGAATGATGATTTAACCCATGATTTGAAAGTGAATTTATCTATTGGAACTGATTACTATCTGTATTCTACTGTTTTTTCAAAGGATGGAAAGATTATAAACTGTCTGGTGTCTCCAAATGGAACATATGATCCACTGAATTCAAGAGTTAAGTCGCTTTACCAGTTATCATCAGATGGGAATTCTACTGTAAAAGAAACAGTGTCTACATATGGAGATATAGCATATTTTAATAGAAGCTATGACAGCAATTACTTAATGTGTGCTTTAAATGCAGAACCAACTTATGATATGTATTATCTTGCAGCAGATACTTTAGTTGCTACAAGGCTGTTTGATACGCCTCTTACAAATGAGGTGACTGTTTGTATTGATCCAACTGGGGTAAAAATAGCGTTTTCAACTGATACAGGAAAATCATATTCTATAAAAACTGATGGTACTGGAATTAAATTTCTCGGTAATGGGATTGCAACTGATTGGATTGATGATACAAAAATTCTTTATCATGAAGTCGCTGCAGACAAGATACATCTGATTGATAGTGATGGAACTAATGATAATGTGATAATAAATAATGGTAAGGATGCCCGGTATTACAATGTTGATGGGCAGGAAGGGATTATTTATTTGAAAAATACTGCTAATGGATATCAGATATATAAAGCAGATATAAATGGTGCTGGTGAAACTCAGATAACGACCAGTGCTGGAGATAAATTTATGGGTTCATATAGATAACCCAAGTTAAGTAAAATAAAATATTAAACTGGTTAGGAGGGAATTTTTTTATGTTGTATTGTCCTGTATGTAAAGAAGACTATCGTGATGAGATTGAAAAATGTGCTGAATGTGGTGGTGAGTTAGTAAAGAAAGAAGAAGAAAAAGTTGTCGAAGAAGAAGTCTTACAGAGTGATCTGCCTGAAATAATTGAAGTATATCGAACACTTGATCAGAATGAAGCAGAAGAAAAAGTTGTTTATCTGAAGAAAAACGATATTAAGGCTTCTATTTTTGAGCATATTGTAAGACTTAGGAAGGAACTTGAAGTTTTTGGTTCAAGAGTGTTTTTTCGTATTCTTGTTAGTGAAGATGAATTTGAAAATGCCAGAAATCTCTTGAGAGAAATGGAAGAAAAAGGCATAAAGCTTACTACTAAAGAAATCAACGCTCTTGATCAGACAGAGAAAGATTGGAAATGTTCCAGATGTGGAGAAAGTCTTAAAGCTGCAAATTCAATATGTCCTAAATGTGATGAGGCTCTTGATTCAAAAGTATGTTCAGAATGTGGTTATACATTTGGAAAAAAAGATGAAGTATGCCCAGAATGTGGTCAATATTGACCTGAGTCCAGAATGAGCGAATCTTGAATTTTTTTTGATTATTTTAAACCTCAACGTATTTTAATACGCCTCGGTTTAAAATAATCAAAAGAAAATTCAACCTTCATCTCATTCTGAACCCAGGAATATGTTAAGAATAAAAACGGAAAAGAAACAATGTTAAATACCAATATAGATGGGGTCACATGGAACTTTTGTGAACTTGAAATTCAAGTTCATGAAAGTGCTTCGCATGAAAAATTTGACCCCTGTGCCAGCTTAGTTGTTTCCTCCAAAATGGATGTAGATAGAAAAAATGGTATTTAATGCTGAATTGGAAGTTAATCGAGTCAAGTCCTGGCTTATTGATTGGGGTAAAGGACTGAATAACTTTGTTGTAGGTATCAGTGGCGGAATTGATTCGGCCGTTGTTGCTGTACTTTGCTCGGCTGTAAAGAAGACTTATGGAGTTATGCTGCCATGTAAGAGTAGTTCTGAAAGCCTTTCTAATGCACAATTGCTAATTGAAAAGTTTGATATAATGCCAATTATGGTTGATCTTAGTAGCACTCATGAAGAATTGAAAAGTAAACTGTCTGAAGCCATTGAGTCGCCACTTTCAGTTTATCCAGACGGAAATCTGAAATCTCGACTCCGAGCGGTTACTCTTTATGGTATTGCTAACCAGTTTGGAGGAGTAGTTGTTGGTACAGATAACAAATGTGAAAATTATCTGGGATATTTCACCAAAGGTGGAGATGGACTTGTGGATTGCAATCCGCTTGGCGAATATTATAAAAGTGAAATCTATAAGATGGCTGAATATCTTGATATTCCAGAGGATATAATCAATGCCAGACCGACTGCAGATCTTGGTATATCAACTGATGATGAAAGCGAGATTGGATTCAGTTATCCAAAAATTGAAAAAGCAATGAGACACCTGCTTTTTGAAGAAGTGCTTCCAGCGGAGAAATTCGAATCTTTAAAACCGTTGTTTAAACGTGTTAATGAACTTCACTCTTCAACTGAACATAAGAGAGAATTACCGCCATCCTGTTCAAGGAAATAACAATAAAAATTGTGAAAGCTAATATAAAATGAATGATAAAAAAAATTGTAAAAAATCTGATATGATCAGTCCTACTGTAAGTTTTGTTTTTGATGAAGAAAAATCCGATCGAATTGATCGTGTTTTAAGTAACAGATTTGAAGATCTTTCTCGCGAACAAGTGAAAGGATTGATAAAAAAAGGTAAATTGAAGATCAATGACAAAAAAGTATTGAAGCCCTCTTCAAAGATTATGCCTGGTGATAACTGTGAATTTGAAGTTGAAGTTGATGATTTTTCAGATTTACCTGTAGCTGCACCTGTTAAGTTTGATATTGTATACGAAGATTCCGATATTATTCTAGTTAATAAACCAAGAGGTATAGTTGTTCACCCTGCAAAAGGGCATAAAGATGACACTTTGGTTTCAGGATTGCTGTATTTGAATAAATTACTTTCTGATGTTGAAAAATTTCGTCCAGGTATTGTACACAGATTGGATATGGGAACAAGTGGATTGCTAATTATTGCAAAGAATAATAAGGCACATAGAAATTTAAGTGATCAGTTTAAAGCACGCCTTGTGAAAAAAACCTATTATGCAGTTTGCGAAAATGCACCAACTCATATAACAGGTACAGTGGATGTGCCGCTTTCAAAAAATGTTCATAATATGAGGATTGTTACAAATCCTGATGGTAAAAAGTCCAAGACTAATTTCAGAGTTTTATCGAATAATGATGAATATTCATTTATTGAATTGAAACCACTTAGTGGGCGAACACATCAATTACGAGTTCATTTGAAATTTATAGGCTGTCCAATTGTTGGAGATACTTTATATGGAGCCAGTAAATCATTTAAATTTTCAAGCGATGGTTTTGCTCTTCATGCTGGAGAGATAAGTTTTATTCATCCTGCTACTGAGAAAGTAATGTCATTTAAAAGTGAATTGCCGGATGATATTATACAATTAAAGGAACAATTAAAATTATGATGATTTTTAATTGTATAAGGAAAAGGGGGATTACCTCAAATACCTATGCTATTTTTCTTTTAATCATTTTATTCTCGCTACTTGTTTACTATCAGTTTGATATAATCAGTGGAAGTGTTTCAGGTATTTCATGCAGACATTCAAGAAAAAAAATCAATGAAAGCCTTGATAATCTTAGATCACGAAAGGAAAAGGATTTAAATTTTATTTCTGAGTTATATAAACCGGTGAAGCTCCATATACTTTATGAAGAGAAACTGTTAAACTATGTACCTGTATGTCCGCAAGGCGGTATATATAAGCTTAATGAAAACGGAAAAGTTTATTGTACAATTCATAATATAATGGAAGAAAGTAAATATTAATTTTTCAGGAGGATTCTATGGCATATAAACGAAGGCAATATTTTATTGATAAAGGGTTTCAGCTAAGGTATATGCTGGTTATTATTATTGCAATGCTCTGTGTTTCAATGGTCGTTGGATGGACGGTTTATGCAACGGTTTGGACCAAACTTGCTGATCCGAATTTTCTGGAACTTTCGCAGTTATTTACTTATTTTGAGCAAGCTAACGTGACTTTGATATACAGGACATTGATATTAATCATATTTATATCAATTGCATCAATTTTTGTTTCTCATAAGATTGCAGGTCCGGTATACAGATTTTCTCAGAATGCAAAAAGTATTGCTGAAGGAGATCTTTCGACTAAGATACATTTGCGGAAAGGTGATGAATTGAATGAACTTGCCAATGTTTTTAATGGAATGACTGATAATTTGATTACGCTTGTAAAAGAGGACAGACAGGTCGCTGTTGAAATCAAAACTATGGTAAAAAATATTGAGCGGGATTTGGAAAATGGTAAGGAAAATTCGACTGATTATATTATGTGTGAATTGAAAAATATCACTGAGAAACTTGAAACAATAGGCGGTCAGTTTAAACTTGCTTCAGAAGAAGGTGACATTAAGGAAGATGCAATCTAAAAAACAGATAATGAAAATATATAAAGTCAAAACAATCTTTTTTGTATTTATCACGATTATTGTATTAAATGTTTGCCTTTTAAGTTCAAGTCAGGTTGAAATACCAGAATGGTTGCTTCTTGGTCTCTCGATTAAGGGTGACCTCAGGATTAATCACGATAATCTTCTTCAATTAAATGTAAAATCTTTGACAGCAGATTTAAAGGATTGTGAAATTGAACCAGTAAGTGATGACAGGACGGTATATTTTTATCCATTAGAGAAAAATAAACTGGATTTCAAAAAAGGCAAGACTTATCAGTTAAGTATGAAGTTTCGAGTCCTTGATACTATAAAAAGCGGGTATATAGGAATTAAGTTGAAAACTTACTATCCTGCTGTCGAGATTATAAAATCCCTGAAAAAGAGATATCCTCAAGATAGTCTTAAAAGACAGGAAAAAATAGAGTATTTGATTTCCAGACAAGGTAAAATCGCGGAATTTGAAAAACGCCTTGATGTTCATATTGATAATGAATTTTCATATACAAGTACTACAGGTATACCACCATTTTACGTGAAAAAGGTTGATGAAAATACCTTTTTTTCAGTTATGTTGAACAGTGAATTTGATATTTCAAAAAAAGGTCTGGAAGGAATTGACAGGGAAATTAAGGATAAGCTTGGATACTGCGAACTTTTAAAAGATCCTGCAATAAAATTTTCTCTTTCTGACGATCCCGTGATAGAAAGACGAAACATATTGAAGAAGATATTTGAACTGAAATTTTCAAAGCTTCTGTTGAAAGACAAACTTAATATGAAATCAGTTTTAGTGGACCTTGAAAAGTTCATCAAAGATTTTGAAAAGACACGAATAATAGATAAGCATTTCTGGCGTGAGATTGTATGTTTTTATCTGTTTATAAAGTCTCGGGAAAAATCTGTAAAATTGAACAAAGTTATTGAAGATTTTCTGGAGCTTAAAGTCAAGGATTGGAATCTTTCATTTGTATACTATAACTATGCAGTTTTTCTGATAAATGTTGAAAAAAATTTAACTCGTGCATCTGATTTTTTAAAATTGGCATTAAAATTAAATTCATATCTTCATATAGGGCGAAAGCTGCTTGGGACTCTGGAAAAAAAGTAGATCACACAAAGGCAAAAGAAACAGATCACACAAAGGCACTAAGGCACGAAGAAAAATTAAAGAGAAATATTGGGAATCATTAATACCAAATACAAATATATACGGGGTCAATTTTTTGGAAACTTGAAATCCAAGTTTACGAAAGTGCTTCGCGTGAAACAGTTGACCCTTGCACCAATTTAGTAGTTTTCACCAAAAGTGATATAGAATTGTATTACGACATAGATTATGTGAAATCGGTGTTTTATCTGTGTGAATCTGTGGCAAATTTCTTTTAAGGTAATGATAATTATGCATAATAAAATTATAAGTTTCGCAACCGGTAATTCTGGAAAAGTTAAATACGTCCAGAAGGTTTTAAGTAATTATGATATTAAAGTTGATCATATTGATTTAGAGTTGATTGAACCAAGAAGCAATGATTTAGAGGAAATTGCAGCAGCAAAAGTAAAGCAGGCATTTTCTAAAATTAAAAAACCATGTATAGCAATAGATTCAGGATTCTATATTAGTGAGTTTAATGGTTTTCCCGGTACATATGTTAATTTTACATTGAATACAATTGGAATTGATGGAATTTTACGGTTAGTAGGCAAAAGTGAAAGGAATTGCTGTTTTAAAAACTGTCTTGCCTATTATGATGATAAACTGGATGAACCGGTATTTTTTAATTCAAAAGTAAATGGGCAATTATCAATGACAAAAAGAGGCAGAATGCAGGATTATTCATGGTCTGAGTTATTTCTGCTTTTTATTCCTGAGAATGAAACAATGACTCTTGGTGAAATGGACAGGGATTATTTTGATCAATGGCGGAAAGAAAATCGGAAAAATTCTTCTGCTGAATTGTTTTCCAGATGGTATTCCAAGCATATGACAAGCGGTCTTTAAAAATTGTGGTATACTGTCATTATAGGAGTTAGATAAATGAAAAGAGGTTTCTCACTTATAGAGTTAATGGTTGTAATAACTATTATTTCAATATTATCAGTTTTTGCAATGGCAAATTTTGGTGGAATTACAGATAAAGGGCGTCAGGCAAAGGCTTTAAGTCAGATGGATGAATTGAAAAAAGCTGTAATGAAGTTTGCCATTTCACATGATGGTGAATTTCCGCGTACTCTTAATGAGATGCGAGGAAGTGATCTTGTATCAGTTCCTGAAAATCCATGGGGTAAAAAATATACTATGGATAATTATTTTATAATCTGTGAGATGCCTTCAGGTGATTCTAGTCCTGCAAAGTACATGAAAGTATCATATAGAGATCCGGGATGGATTTATTATGAAGATGGAAATCAAATGAAACGTGTTTCGCCTATTGGGGGGGATCCAAGATTGACTGACCCTCCAACTGGAGATGGTCCGACAGTATGTAAGGAAATGAATTATATTGCATATGCATCAGGTGGAATAAAGTTTTTTGACCTTGGTGATACGGCTGCACCTATAAAAGAGGCTACGACCTCTTCGACACATTCTGACCCCTGTTGGTCACCTGAAGGAAATCGAATAGTTTATTCTGATTCGAGCGATAAAAATATATATGTAATGAATATCAAGAACATGGATAGCGATCCTATAAATATTTCTTCTAAAGCCAGTGTTGACCTTAGTAATCCATCTTTTTCATCTGATGGGAAAAAAGTTATTGCACAAGCTTCAGGTGATGAATTATGGGTTCTTGATGTTAACGCCGCTGTTCCACCTAGAAAATTAGTGACGAGTGTTAATGGTGGAGGAAAATATCCAAGTTGGTCTAATCATGGAAACATTATTATATTTACTGATGGGGCGGGAAACCTTACTCGAATTAAATCTTCTGACTATATGGAAGCTAGAAATACAAGAGCCAGCAGAAATCTTGAAGTTGTAACAATAGATGATGCGCTGGTAGTTGGAGAAAATGCGTGCTGGTCTCCAGATGATTCAAGTATTGTATATTCAAATAGTGATAATAATTTATGTACTTTTTCATTCTCTACTAAGAAAGTAATTGAACTTAAAGATGGAGATGGTAATGAAATCCCTGGCACAAATCCCGTATGGGGATATCGTTAATAAGAAATTCCTTCATTTCTCTGAAACTGACAACTATCATGTCGATGACTTGGAACTGATAATTCAGGAATCATCAATTATAAAAAGAATTTCCTTTGTTTTAAGATCTAGACCTGATGATGAATTTGTAATAATTGATAGAAATGGTGCTTATTTTTCCAGAATTACAAAAATCTCAAAAAGTGAAGTTTACTGCAGAATTTTGGGAACTATTGTCGAATGTCCTGAACCTTTGAAGATTTCATTTGTACTTTCGCCTGTTAAAAATATTTCTATCTATGAAGAAATGGTTAAATATCTTGTCCAACTTGGTATTAGCCAGATATTTTTTTTAAAGACCAGTAGAACTCAGTTTGATGTGACTGATAAGAAATTAAATCGTTTAAGTCATATTGCCCGCAAACATGCAGAAATTTCAAAAATGACTGTCTGTCCTGAAATTCTCAAAATTGATTTTGATGAATTGAAAAATTGGGATCAAAAATTTCTTCTCCATACTAAAACCGATCAGGATATTCCCATTGTTGATTTAAAAGATGCTTGTAAAAGGGCAATTAAAAAGAATTCGGTTTTTATTTCCGGTCCTGAAGGTGGTTTTTCAAATAGTGATATTATCAAGTTTAAAAAACTGGGAAATATATCTTGTGTAGTTGTAAAAGATGTTGTGATGAAGGCAGAGGCAATTCCTATATATATAACATCTATCCTACATTTTCTCCATTCTGCGTCCTCAATGAGCGAATCTTGATTTTTTTTTACTCTGCGTCCTCAGCGTTCTCTGCGCGAGAATCTTTTATATTTTTTATTTACCCTCGCTCTTTTCTCTGTGTTCTCAGCGTTCTTTGCGCGAGATCTTTCTTTATTCTTCATGATGATTTCTTCTTTTTATTTTTTTTTTTCTATAAATTTCTCCACACTAGTTACCGATAAGACAAAAAAATAATAGTCAGAAGTGTGATTAAATGAAGAAAACTTTACTCATTGCAGCTGTTTTATTACTGATTGTAACTAGTAGTTTTGCAGCAAAAATAAAATTTCCAGCAGATTTTGCAGTTACTGAAAAATCTGCAGGTATATTTTCATATGATATAACACCATCCAGAAAAGGATTGTATGGTTTAAAAGTTACTGAATTCCTAAAAAATGGTCAGAAACATGAAGGAACTTTATTCAGTAAATTCCATAATGCAAGCGATAATATTAACGGTGAATATCAAGTCAGGCAGAATTATTCAGAGCTTGAAAGAATAGTGTTTACGATTTGTAGAGAAAATAATGGAAATACAAGCTGTAAAGACAGAGTTTTCTTTATTAGTGGTGGAAGTGCAGTAAAAACAAGACCTAAATCCAGTGTAATGTCTTATCGCAGGAAGTCTTTACCACTAAGTAGAAAAATATATCCACGAATGCAATATGCAGTCGGTGATGTAGTAACTATTAAAGGCTTCTTAAAGGTACTTAGAAAAGATGGCGATGTAAGCACTGTTTTTGACAGTATTGTAAAAGCATATGATGAAGATATGGGTGTCGGCAGTAAAGTCGAACTTGTTACAATTCCAGCAGAAGTAAAAACAGATATTAACGGTTATTTTGAGTTTCAAATTACTAATGCAGATCCAAGTGAAGGTGGAACAGGAGTTGATCTTATCCTGGAATTTAATACGACTAATGCTGATAATGTGAATTTGTATATTCCAGAAGGCGTTATAAATTATAATTATACTCTTGCGACACAGAATGATATATGTGAAGGTGTTACTGTAAAAGATTTTGGAACCATACAGGTGGATGGGACTGCCGCTGTCGGTAGCTATGAATATGAGAATGCTGCCGCCTTGAATGTATTTTCAGTTTCAGCAAAATCTGCGAAATTCTATTTTGATGCTTCTGGTACTAAGACTTCAAATCTGACAGTCTACTGGGCTGTTGGATATCTTGATGGAGATGTCTCTCATTATGAAAACAGTATTTTAAGGATTGAAGGATATGCTGATGACCCGGATGAATGGGATGACGGAATAGTAGCACATGAGTTTGGACATTTTGTTTATGATAATTTTGCTACTGATGCAACTTTTCCTGGAGCATACGGAGCTCATTCAATGAATGAACCAACTCTTAGTAATAATGCAATTGCTGCGAATATGGCCTGGAGTGAAGGATGGGCACATTTTTATGCACTGGGAGTACTGGGAACTACTTCTTATAAAGATACAAATGATACATCAGAAAATGTATACGAATTTGAATCAATAGGTAACATAAAGAGTCCTATTATTGAAAGAGTGGTTGCGGCAACATTGCTTGATATGTATGATGCAAATAATGATGCTGATGATTCTGATGCAGTAAGTGTCTCATTTGGAAGAATTGTAAGTGTATTGAAAAACTTTGACCCAAATACATCAAACGATGATCATGATAACGTATGGTCGCTTGTTGAATTCTGGGTCGGCTGGCAATCTCTTGACGGTAATGATCTTGATGCAATTGCAGATATTTTCAGGGCGCATGGAATTGTAATTCCACTGAGTCCTGCATATAACAGTGCTGTAACAACAATTCATCCAGAACTGGAATTTACTGTTCCAAATGGTGCAAGTGTAGAGATACAGTATAGTCTCTATCGTGATTTTACACTGGATGTTACAAAAATAACTAATATAACAACTGAGAAAGTGACTCTCAGTGGATTATCTACTGGAAGAAAATACTACTGGCGTGCAATCAGTCAGACTCCAAATGGATATTTATATGATACAGCAATGCATGAAGATTATCCAACTACTGGATGGAGCGATGATACAGCAATACAAAAGCCAACTGCGATAACATCATTTATTCCAAGTGGTGGAATTCTTGACAGTTCTATTGTTTTTCTGATTGATATAGCTAAAACTGTTGAGTCTCCTTCAAAACTGAATCTTTTAAAGCGTACTTTGAAAGTATTTATTGATTCAGCTAACGAAAGTGATGAATTTTCAATTGTAACTTTTGAAAAAGATATAGCAGTTGAGCTGCTTCCATTGACAAAAATAGCTGCTAATAGAGATAACATGAAGACAATCGTTGATACTATGGTATTGAGTATTAACCCAGAGAGAAATTTCAAAGTTGGCCTGAGTAAAGCACATGATATTTGTAAAACAATAAACTCTGTTAACAGGCAGATCATTATGATTGGTTCTGGTGTCAGCGATGATACGTCTTATCTTGCGACACTTGCACAGATAATTGATGATGAAATAGGTATAAATACAATATTTGACTCTACAGGTCTACTTGCAGCAAGTAGTGCAGCGGCCTGGACTGAATTAAAAAATCTTGCTATCAGTACTGGTGGATTATACAGATATGCAGGTGAAGATTCCCTATATCTTTCAGCTTTTTCTCTGTCAGCATTTCTCAGATTTTCTACTTCGGAGATTACTCAGTATGATGGTCTTAATAATGGTGGAGAAGTTGAATATGAAGTAGAAATTGAAGCAAACTGTAATCTTCTGAGATTTTATCTTGCTGATTATGCTGGAGGCAAGTTTGCAATGAAAGTGACTTCGCCAGAGGGAAAAGTCTATGAGGAACTTTCAGGATATCCTGAACTCACAGTAAGAACAACAGATAGTTCGTACTATATTTTTCAGATCAGTGACAGTATTACATCCGGGATTTGGAGAATACATGTTGAAAAAAATGGAAATGGAGTTAATCAATTTGGAGTTGTTGCTGAAGCGCAGTATACGGATAGTAACATAGCTACATTTATGGAAAAAAATACAGTGATCTCAGGAGATTCATCAGCATTATTTCTGAAATATTTTGGAACCAAGGATGCTTTTACTTTTCAAACAATTGTTGCATCATATATTGATCCGGCTACAGGTGCGGTTTCAGATATATCTTTTAATGATAGTGGAAACAATGATGATGTGAAGTCCGGAGATGGTATTTATACTGCGACAATTTCTTTGGCTACATCTGCATCGTATCCGATTTTAATACATGAACAGGATAAAAACAAATCTGCACTACCGAATGGTTTATTAAATTTTACGGTATTTGAAAATGCATTAAGTAATTTTTCTAATACTGTTTTTATCAATCTTGCTGGAATTAAACCATCACCTTTTGAAAATGACTATATTACTGAGACTAAACCATTACTGAATATACCATTTTCAGGGAATGCTGATGCTGCTTACAATATTGAATTTGATATTACATCTGATAAATATGGAAAATCAACGTTGAAAAATGAACTGGTTACGTTGAATAAGAATGTGTTTGTATATCAGTTCCTGTCTCCTCTTAATGAAGAAGTTTATCTTATGAGAGTAAAGGCAAATCCAGAAGTGAAATGGAAGATGAATATTTCAGTTGATGCTCCTTACATAGAGGAAGAATCTCCTGAAGATGGAGCTGTAGTTCATACAGAAAGACCTGTATTTACTGCGATTCTGAAAGATGACTCAACTTCGATAGATCCTGATTCCATATCACTTGTAATTAATGGAATTAGTTATGAAGTATCATCATCAGATTTTTCTGAAGCTACTGGAATAGTTAGTGTAAGCAGTCCAGTTGGTCTGACTAAGGGAACTGTGGAATGGTATTTTTATTGTAGAGATAAAGTTGGGACACCTGTAGTGATTAACAAAATCAGCTTTACCAAGAAGGATCGATTCCATATGGATCCAGCTGAGTTTTATGGCTACCCCAATCCGTTTAATCCATTAAAAGAATCAATGAAGATAAGATATAAATTAGCCAGTGATTCAATTATAACCATGAGACTTTATGATGTAAACGGGAGACTGGTTTCAATTGTTATGTCTGAAGCATTAAGAAATAAAGGAGTTAACACAGAATTATGGGATGGAAAAAATGATGTTGGTGATTTGATTGCCAATGGGGTCTATTTCGCGAAGATAACAGGTAGAAATGAAGATAGTTCAGAAACGATTTCTGAAACATTATATAAAAAACTAGTGATATTAAAATAAATTCCTGGAGGAATTATGAAAAGAAAGATAATCTTTACTCTGATTTTTTGTTTAAGTGTTTATAACATTATGTTTGGAGCTACGGGTCAGGCTGGAAGTGCTGGAGCGTATCTAAGAATGGGAACTGGTGCAAGAGCTATAGCAATGGGTAGTGCTTTTACTTCGATTGCTGATGATCCCACTGCTGTACACTGGAATCCCGCTGGAGCTGCCAGGATAGACAGGAAAAGTGTTGCTTCGATGCATGCGGTACTGACTCTTGATAGAAGTTATGACTATACGGGGTTTGTTTCGCCAATGTCATTTGGAAGCTGGGGAGTGAGCTGGATAAGTGCTGGCGTTGATAAAATAGAAAGATATGATGCTGTTGGAAACAGGATTGGATTTTTTGATGATACTGAAAATGCTTATATTTTTACATATGCTGCGCCACTTGGTGATAAATATAAATTAGGTGCAAATATTAAATACCTTAGTCATGATATTCTTGGAAATTCTGCAACTTCATGGGGAGCAGACATTGGATTTTTAGCACATGTAAATGAGAGAATCGATGTTGGAGCAACGTTGAGAAATATTGGAACAAAGATGAAATGGGATACTGCTTCAGCAAGAAGTGATGAGATTCCATTCAACATTGCACTGGGTATTTCCTATAAAGCTTATGAAAACCTGATGTTTGCGTTTGATGTTGATAAAACGAATGATCTTGATACCAAATTGAATTTTGGTGTAGAAGGAACAATTAAAGATAATTTTGCAGTAAGAACCGGAAGTAATGATGGTGATTTCACTGCAGGAGTTGGTCTTATATTTGATAACTGGAACATGGATTATGCTTGGAGTGATTCGGAACTTGGAGATACACACAGGATTTCAGCTTCTTTCCAGTTTGGTTCAACTTATAAGAAAACAAAATACGCACAGTCAATTACTCCGGATGCTCTTGAGGATGAATATGATAAGCCTGTTGCAAAGCCAAAGAAGTCTAGAAAGAGAATTCGGAAGGCCAAGGAAAAAGTAATAGTTAAAGTTGATCCTAAAGAGGTTATCAAGCTTTATGATCAGGGTAATGAATTATTGATCAACAAAAAATATGATGATGCCATTTCAGTGTTAAAAAATGTTATAAAAATTGATCCAAACTTTGCGGATGCTTTCTATAAAATTGGAATTGCATATGTCATGAAGAAAGAACAGAATACAGCAAAAAAATATTTAAAGCATGGACTGAAACTTGATCCAAAAAATAACTATGCAAAATATGCAGAGGTCATTGTAAAATAGAATGGGTAATGAATCCATGAAGAAAACTCTTAACGAAGGAACTAAAAAAGAGCGTATCGATCTGATCGATCAGCTTTCGGATACGCTATCAGCTAAAAATATTCTTTTGCTTATAGAAGCTTTCAGAAATTCAGACTGGTTCATAAGGAAATATGCATCAGACAAGATCATCAATAAATTTGGTGATAAAGTAATTGCCTATATTGTAAAAGGTATGGATGATGAAAACAAGGATATTTCATATTGGTCGATTCAAACTCTTTCAAAACTTGGACAAAAGGCATCTGAATCCATATCTATGAAATTGAAAAGGGATCTGAATTTTCCGAATAGACAGTTTCTAGTCAGGGCTCTTGGTCAGATTCAGGATGCAGAAAGCATTGAAATTTTTATACATCTTTTTAATGATAAAGATCTTGAAATTAGAAACGAAGCTTTTGAAGCAGTTGTAACTTATGGAAACAGTGCAGTACCGCACCTCCAGAAAGTACTTCCTAAAGGTGGAAATACATTCTGCTGGTCAATTCGAGCATTAGCGAGAATCCTTAAAGAGAAATCTATAAAAACTCTTATATTAAATTATCAAAAAGCAACATCATGTCGTATAAAAAACGATATTATAATTGCTCTTGGTGAAACAAAAAGCCAGCAGGCTCTAGCATTTTTATTGAAGCTTCTTTTAAGTAAGTCATGGATTTTAAGAAATCAAGCTTCAGATGTAATTGTCGAAAAATTTGGTAACATGGCCGTTAAGCCCCTGAATGTACTTTTTAAGAAAGGAAGTACTGATTTGAAATATTGGGTTCTTAAATTGATAGCGCGAATAATGAAAGAAAAATCAATTCCAATACTTGTGAATCTTCTAAAAAATCCAAGTGAGGATATAAGATTTTATGCTGTAACTGCTCTTGGGGATGTCGAAACAGAAGATGCTATTTATCCCTTGATAGAATCATTTAATGACAGATCAACAGTTATTCAGAAAACTGCTTGTGAAGGAATTATAAGACTTGGTGCTATTGCAAAAGAAGAAATGGAAGATGCACTTGAAAGCAGTGATGAGAATGTAAGGTTCTGGGCAATTAAGGCTTATGCTCGAGTTGCTGGAGGCGAATATAGTAAATTTCAGATAATTGTTAAAAATGGATCAAAACGTGAAAAACTTAAAATGATAGAGGCTCTTAAAGATGCTCATAATCCTGAGAGTTTGAAAATTCTTCTAAATTGTCTGGAAGATCCAGAATGGATTGTAAGGAATAATTCGCATGAAGCTGTGTCGAAATTTGGTACATGGTGTCATTCTTCACTATTACGAGCATTTTTTACGAAGAGCAATGAAAAAAAATTCTGGATAGCAAAAATTATTCACGGAATTGGTTCTTCAATGACTGAAATAGTAAGTGATTTTATGATGGAGACAAGTTATGAGAACTTCAGAAATTTTATTACTGAAAGATATATTGACCTTGATATTGCATCTAAAAAGGAAATATTGACAGCGTTATTAGCATATCTTAATGACAATGAAGATGTTGATAGAAAAAAGATCATCACGCTTTTCGAGGAACTTGAGGGAAAACCCTTTCTGGCTCGACTTGCAGAAAGCTCAAATCTGGATAATATTCTTAAAATATTGGGGCATGATGTCAGTGATGTTTCTGTAGACCTTGGAGAGGTTGAGGGAAATGAATCGCTAAAGGCTCTTGTAGAACTTATAGAAATTGAAAATAAGAAAATTGATGACGGTGATGGTCCAACTTTCTCATTTTTAAAATATATGGATAATGAAAAAGGCATGAATACAATTATAGAAAAATTGTCTAAAAACGATCTTACACCGCAGGAAGCCTTGGATGCTCTGTCAGGAATCAGTAAAAACGATATTGATAAGATGGAAGAAAAGTATCTGATAATGTTAATAGGAAAAGCATTTTTTATGGGACTTGCTGATCTGCGTGATATGGTTAAACTTTATTCTCTGTCTGCAGTTTTTAATACTTCCAAAGCTATGATTGGGGATGCAGGTAAATACAAGAAAAACGAAATTAAGGCACAATTTAAAAAAGAAGTTAAATACAGGAGATTTCAGGAGAAAAAAAATGAAGAAGCCAAATAGATTCCAATCTATAATTATTGTTATAAGCATAGTTTTAATACCATTTTTGACGGGGTTTTATTTTTTTTCAGAGGATTCTACCGGAATGGTAACTAAAGTAACAGATAATAAATCAGGATTTATTAATCTAGGATATGTTGATGGTGTTGAAGTTGGGAACCATTTTCTTGTTTACAGGCCATATGATAATTACAAACATTTTATTACTGTAGTAAAGATTACCGAAGTAAAACCGGATCATTCAAAATTCAGTGCAACACTTTCTATCGGAAAAATGGAAATCCGTGATATCGTTGAAATGGTCAAGGTGAAATACAATTATCTTAAAGGAAACAACTATTATCTTGATCAGGCTGAAAAAGATATAAATAATGCAAGGTTTAATGATGCATTTGTGAATCTTTATATATCTATTCTGATAAAACGGAAAAATCCAGCTGCATATATAGATATGGCCTATCTTTTCTTCAGGGCAAATGATCTTGAAAATGCAAAAACGCTTCTTGATACAGCAAAAGCAATGAAGAATCTCAGCCCTGATTACCGTGCTTTCATGTACAACATGTATGGTACATACTACCTTGAACGCAATGAATTTGGTCCAGCTGAGATCAATTTTGAAAAAACAATGAAGCTTGGCGAGCGGTGTAACAGGGATGATTTTTCAAACTCCTATTTACTTATGGGAGCGCTTTTTTATAAAGCTGGAAATCACCTTGCAAGTAAGACTTTCTATCAGGAAGCAATACTTAAAAATCCAAACTGGCTAGGAGCTTTGGAAAGTTTCATATCTTCACATTTTGATGTAGTAAAAGTGATAGGACGTTCTTTTAAACAACTAAAAGTATTATCCAGTATCTAAAAGAAAATTTCAAGATTCGCTCATTCGGAAGCAGGCTATCCGATTGAAATTTTTACTTCAGGATACTTCAATGTTGTTTTCTTTGCATCACTGAATTTAATTCCGCTTACCAGTGTCAAAGGTCCGACTCGACCAACAAACATTGCCAGAATGATTATTACCTTGCCTATATCACTTAACTTAGCAGTTATCCCAAGTGACAGTCCAACTGTACCAATAGCACTGATAACTTCAAAGATGATTTCTCTAAAACCTAGAAGATGATCAGTATAAAGAAGACAAAAGATGAAAAATATACTTGTTATGATATAAATAGATGTCAACATATAGGATTTCATAACGAGTTCAGAAGAAATATGTTTTCGATCAATATTTACACTGTCATGTCCTTTAAAAGCATTGAAAATTGAGTATATTATCAGAGTAATGGTAGTTGTTTTAATTCCTCCACCGGTTGAACCAGGGGATGCTCCTATAAACATCAGAATTATCATTACAAAAATAGCAGCATTACTTAAATTTGAAAAATCAATTGTATTGAATCCTGCTGTACGTGTAGTGACTGATTGAAAAAGAGAGTTGAGAATCTTTTCAACAGAAGAAAGTTGGACTGGTTTATTTAGATATTCAAAGCAAAAGAATAAAACAGTACCAATAACAATAAGAAACAATGTCATTTTCAGTACTAGTTTAGTATGAAGTGATATTCTTTTGTTTTTTCTATAGTTTATAACTTCAGAGATAACAATGAATCCAATCCCGCCAAGGATTATCAGAGCCATTATAGTAAAATTTATTACAACAGAGTTGCTGTATCGACATAGTGAATCAGAAAAAGTGGAAAATCCGGCATTACAGAATGCACTTATAGAATGGAAAACAGAGTGTTTTATCGCTGTAAGTAATTTGAAATCTTTATAAAATATTGGAAACATGATCATCGCACCGAGAAGTTCAATAACAAGCGTCATAGCTATCAGTGTTTTTAAAAAATCACGAATATTTCCTATTTCAAGTTTATTTGTATCTTCTTTCAAATACAATTTTTCTTTTAGTGAAAGGTTTTTTTTGATTAATAGGAAAAAAGCAGTAGAAAAAGTCATGATACCAAGTCCGCCAATCTGGATCAGAAGTATGATCAAAAACTTTCCGAAAAGGGTGAAATCTTTAGCTGTATCGATAACAATAAGACCTGTTACACAGATGGCACTTGTAGATGTGAACAATGCATTTAATATGCCAATTGATTTACCGGTTGTAGATGCTTGAGGCAAAGCCAGAAATACAGTTCCAAGTAAAATTCCTGCTATGAATGTTATTAGAAGGACACGTGCTGGTGAAATCATGCTATTTTTATTATTCCTATTAAAAAAGGGGCAATAATTTTATATTGCCCCCGAGATTATTATTAACTTATATTGTTACGGTCTTGTAAAATCGTTGAAAAGTATTCCAGCAAGATCTCTTGCAGCTTCGTGAATAACATATCTCTTATCCTGAAATCCACCGAGAAATTGTTTTTTAGAAGTATGCTTTGCATAATTTTCAAATACAATACGTTGTGTTTCAACATCAATTAAAGCAACGCTTGCACCAACGGTACCATAAAGAACTATACCGCCACCGATAAGTGCGCTGAATTTAAATCTTTTGTTAGCTCTAACCTGACCAATTTTTCCAATGAGGACATGACTTGCACCCATTTGTTTGCCCATATGAGCTATGTCTGAAATTGTCAGTTTATCATTAATGTCAATGCCATTTTTCTGAAGGTAATATTCTACGACATGTTTTTTTGCAACTTCAAAACCATAATCTCTAAGAATATTGCTGATACGAGTTCTCATTCTGATAAAAACATCATTATGTTTATCGCTGTTTGTGAATGGAAAGATAACAACTTTATCATAGTTTTTCACAAATCTTACTGAACGATCATTTTTTTCTCTCAAAGAAATCGCGCAGAGAGATGTAACTAAAAATACCGCAACAAGGACTAAAATAATTTTTTTCATTTAATTCTCCTTAACTGTTTTATCACTCTTAGTGAAGTGTGAAAATGATTATATCATAAAAACATGATTTGTTAAATTAATTATTATATCCAGGTGGTTATAACATTGGACATAGGTTATAATGATAGAATAAGAGAAGAAAGTAAAGATTTCTAGGACATTATCGTTGGATTCTAACCCAAAATGAGACCTGAACACCGTAACGCATATTTGGGAAATGTATCTACAAATGGAATCTGAATCGGAGTAGTAGATGAAAACAATTTTAAACATTGGTTGTGGCTTGAGAAAGTCTGATGATCATTTTGGAATAGATAATAATCCAAGAAGTGCTGCTGATTTGAATCATGATCTTAATAAAGTGCCATGGCCTATAGAAGATAATTGTTTTGAAAAAGTATTATGCTACGCAATCCTTGAACATGTCGATGATTTTTATGGGGTTATGCAGGAAATATGGAGAACAAGTAAAGATGGTGCTCAGGTACACATTGAAGTTCCTCATTATTCAGATACAGCAGCTTATACAGATCCAACGCATGTTAATTATTTTTCAAGTTTCTCTTTTGATACTTTAACCGGGAATAATCAATGGTCATACTATACTGATGCACGATTTGAAATAAGTGAACTCAGGATAAGGTTAGTAAAACTATACAAATATTTTTTAATCGAATGGTTGATAAATGCCTCATTAAAAATAAAGTCTCTGAGATTCATAAGAAAGATCTGGGAAAATTACTTTTCATTTATTATTCGTGCAAAAAGCATTGAAATTGATTTAAAGGTTGTTAAGTGAGATTTTGTTTTTTATGTGCACTGTTTTTATCTTTATTATGCTGTAATCTGAATGCATATATTTATGATTCTTATAAAGAGTTCATGAACATTCTTGGTGACCCTGATCTAAGTCGATTGATGCGTAGTTATAAATTAAAGCAGCTTATTTCTGATAATGTCGATGTGAATGCCAGCAGGGATGGGTATTATATTCTTAATGCAGCGATATCATGTGAGAATACTGAAATTGTTAGATTACTTCTTGAAAGCGGAGCAGATCCTAATATAATTGATCAATCTGGAAGAACTCCGCTACAGAGGAATTTTGACGGGTATGTAAAAGATTATTCAAGTCTTCTTCTTGAAAATGGAGCTGATCCGGATACTCTTATTTCAGGAGAACCGATACTTCTTTATGCGTATAAGAATAATAAAATGGATTTGGTCCAGAAGTTGGTAGATAACGGTGTTAATCCAGACGTTGTTGATTCTTATGGATATTCAGTATTATATAGAGTTATCCAGATGGATTCAACAGAGATATTAGATCATTTTCTTCAATTAAGACCAAGAATGAGTAGCGGTGGAGGGGATAGTTCAATTCTTGTTGATTTGTTATATAGGATGAAGTTGAAACAAGGGTCTGGAAATTCTGAGATAGATTATAGAAAGATGATTGAAAATTTTATTCGAAATAAAACTGGAATTAATAAACAGAACTATAGAGGTAAAACACCACTTTATATTGCAATGGAACAGGATGATCTTGAAATGGTAAAGTTGTTATTGGATAACGGTGCCAGAACAGAGATTGTGGATAATGAAGGGAAAACAGTTCTGTATTCTGCTGTTGTGCAAAATAAAATCGATTTTATTCGGATATTTATAGAAAAAGGTGCGGATCCGAATATTATTGATAATAATGGAGTTCCAATGCTGCATGCCGCAATTGATAATGGTAATGTTGAAATCCTGGAACTATTAAAAAAAAATTATCTGAATTTAGATATTATCAAAGATGGAAATTTCAAAGTTACTGCTATTCACCATGCTTTATTGTATAAAGATATAGTTATTGCAAAATGGCTTATAAGAAATGGCGCTGATTTTAATATTGCGGATAAGAATAAACTTTATCCTCTTGACTATGCCATTCAGTTTAATCTGAATAAAGTGATAACTTTTCTGAATCGTATGAAAGCAAAAAGATCAAACCGTTCAATTGGAATTGCCCCATATTCACTACAACAAACCAATAAAAATGATAATGCACCCACAGCTGATTCAATAGTCATGAAGTCTTGTAAAAAAGGAAATGTAAGAGTTTTAAAGAGATTAATTAAAGATGGTGCTGATATTGAGGCTCTGGGACCGGATGGGAAAACACTGTTGCATTATGCTGTATATTCTGGAAGTGAAGATACAATACGTCTTCTTCTGGATTCTGGTTTAGATATTGAGATAAAAAGTACTAATGGAGAAACGGCATTTACAGAAGCGGTAAAGAAAAAAAAGCTTAATCTCAGCGAATTTCTTTTACAAAATGGAGCATATATAGATTCTATTGACAGGAAAGGACTGACTCCACTTCATTATGCAGTATTAAACAAAGATTCAGAAATGGTTGAATTACTTCTTTCTTATAATGCTGATTCTACTGTTAAAGATAAAAATAATAAAACAGTTATAGATATTCCCACATCCGATGAGATAAAGGATCTTTTGAGTAATCCTTAATAAATTCAGGTTTATTTGATAAAAAAAGCTCCGATTATCATTCCGTATATGACCGATCCATATGGAGATGCTGTTATCGGACACGCTCCAGAACTGCAACCAATGAATTTATAATATGCAAAACCTATGATTCCACCAACAACTATTGGTATAAATTTCTTTAAAGTAATAATATCCATATAACAACCTCGTAATATAATAATATGGTGATTGTATCATATATAATTAAATCTGGTTGTTAATTTTTTTATTTTTTTCATATTGCGACACGCAGTGTTTCATAATGATACAAAATAAATAGTTGTCAGATCCCAAAAAGCAGTTCTGGACTGGATTTTTTTGAGATTGAGAAACTTGGAATGAATTTTACATTATACTAGGTAACTTTTATCAGGGGAGGAAAAATGAGAAATAGTATTGTAAGTAATGATCATTCCATGAAAGAAGAACTTAAGGAAAGTATTATGGGCGTTGTAAAGATTCTATCGAGAAGCCAGGAGTCGAATTTTACCCGGAAGGAGATTTATGAATTTGCACACTCATATGTAAATGAACAGGATTGCAATAAAAGATACATGTTATTCAGGGATATTATCCTGAGACTAAGAAACAGATGCTAATCTGGATGTTTCCAGAGCGATCTTTGAATTTTTCTGCACTATTTTAAAGTTCAAAATACGAAAAGAGTATTCCTTACTTTAAAATAGCTTGAAAAACCCCACTATCATCTCTGTGAACCTCCAGTCTACATTGTAGAGGACATGAAAAACGAGTTATACTAAACAGTAATACAGGTAGGGGCACATGGATCAGATTGTGTCACAATATAATAGTAAAACAATCGAATCATCTCAGGTCAGGTAAAAATAAAAAAGACAGCTATACTGTCATACTGCGAGCTTAGGACGCAGTATCTATTCCAATTGGTAAGAACTGAAAGAGGGATTTTACGATAAGGTTGCAGGATGATAAGTGGATTACAACACAGTAAAGAATGTAGGTTTTTTAATCATTCCGTGATTCATAATTCAATCAATGCTCAAAGTTGTGGCACAAAATAAGTTACTGGTATAAATTTAGAAAAAATAATAACAAGTGAAAAAACCTATTGATACAAGTGTTTTGCCGAAGTCTCAGATAAGTTGGCACGGCATTTGCTTAGACGAACAGGATTTTAAAAAAACAGGAGAAGGAAAATGAAAAAGGTTATTTTTACAACAGTATTAGCAATTTTATTATCCTTGAGCTTTGCATTTATTACATCACTTGAGGCAAAAACTGGAATTTTGATCAAAGCTCATAATGATGAATACGGAATCACCAAACTTGCTTCTACCGGAAACAGTAGTCTTGGGGAAGAATTATTTGTGATATATGAAATAAATAAAATGAGAAAGAATACAAAAAACTTTGGAGGTGTATGTATGAAAATATCTTTTGATAATTGGAACACAAGTCATGATGTTCCTTTAATGGTGAATAAGGATGAAGTACCTTATTCTTCAGAAAATTACATGGGTCCATTATTTGGAGAAATGAAAATTCCAGGTAATGCAAAAGAAGCTGAATTATATTTCTATTTATCTGATAGAGAAGATAATGTTCAGGACATTGAAGATAACGATGGGTTATTTTTTAGATTCAATACAGATAAGCTGAGCGATATAAGAAAAGCAGAAAGAAAATTATTTGAAAAAATACATGAGGATGCTATTTAAATGTTTCCACATGGCCGGTCAAGGCCGGTCTATTACGATAAATTTTGGTGCCAGATGTGACTTTTGTTTCTTAAGTTGAGTATTTTGTATTGAAACCAAAGAGCTCTGGCTCCACAGTTTTTAACAGTATGGACTATTTTTTATCGTTAAATGAATACTTGAGAATCTCACCGGAATCTTGTGCAATAAAAATATTGCCTGATTCATCAAAGGCAACACCTTCCTGTGATTCACCAGGAACGGGAATACTGCGTAATAAAGTACCGTCAAGTGTATATACAAATAGAGCATTGTTTCTAGAGCTTAAAACAAGAAGTTCCTTGTTTGCAGGTTCATAGCATAAACCTCTGATATCGATTATTCCTGGATCTATGATTTTTGAGATATAGCAGTTTTGATCTTGGAAAGAAGGATTATGAAGATCAATGTCTAGAACAAAGATTGCCGATTGATCATTTTTGTCGAAAAGGTTTTCGTGTTGGTTTGCAACATAGATTGTACCGCCATTATTATCTGGTACAAATGTGATACCTTCTATGCCATCACCAGCTTCATCCATGATTTTCTTTTTGTTAAAGTATCGGTTAATCCAGAATACTTTTTTTATATCAAAGGTTTCAGGAATTACTTCCACTATTACTTCATCACCCTCGACAGCGATATAAAGTAATCCTGTTTTTGGAGAACAGGTTATTCCTTCAAAATCTGCATCACGAATATGCTTTTGATTTAGCAATTTCCCGTTTGTAGTTATTTCACAAATATCGCCTTCATCTCCAACAACAAATAAAGTCTTTCTAATAGGATGAAAAACTATTCCTGAAGGTTCATTAAATCCGAACTTGTTCAGATTGATTGCAGGAATTTGTGAAAAGTAGGGTTTAACTGATTGTTTTGATATACTTTGTGTGAATGAAGAATGTAAGGCAGTAAATGAGATAATCAAGGTTAAAATCAGGATCGCTAATTTTTTATTTAATACCATGTGTTTACTCCTTTATGACTGCGAATATCTTAACATTTATTAGATTATTTCTCAAATTTCAAGATTAACTAAGGAAATTAAAATAATAGGAATTATAGATTTGGTAAGTATGTTCAAATAAATAATTCCCCAAGAATTTTTCTGAAGCAGGTTTGACAGGTGTAGACATCTGTAATTTGCAACTTTTAATCGCACACATCCTGTGTACAAGACTCGACATCCATGTCTCGAACATTATTTCTTGATTAAAAGTAGCTGCAAACAGCTGTTTGTTGGGGGAAGTTATTGAGAAAACTATACCTTCAAAAGGCTTCATAAAAATTCTTGTGAAATCATTTATTTTTCTTTACTATTTTATAGTTCTATTAATTTGTACACTTAAATTCACAAATGAAAATGTAAAATCATTTGTCATTCTGCCTGTGCCCTATAGGGTACGACTTGATCGCAGAATCTATTAGAATTTTAAACATTAGGATCTAACATTTCTTGTTTGTAATCATTTTAAAGGAAATATCTTCAAAATTTTAGGATTAACAAATTTAGGTTTTTACAATATAATATATGAAAGTAATAAATTTTCTCGAAATTTGGAAATTTCAGAATATTTTATACAAGGAAATGTTATAATAAGCAATGTATTTTCGTAGTGCATTAGGTACAAATAATTCGAATGATGAAAGTGCGATGGTGCTTTTGAAGCAGATCTTTGGCTGGAGTAGAGTAAAAAGTTAATTTAATAAGTAT